>CAYFYU010000014.1:0-2003 GCA_964347455.1 uncultured Spirochaetota bacterium
ACTCTTCCTCCTCACGATAACCAATCTTTAAAGTTATGCAGTTCTCTTTTTTGTCCACATATCAATGCCGACAGCACCGATGATAACCACACCGATAATGAGAATCTGCCAGAAAGGTGAGACGCCGAGCAGAATAAGTCCGTTACGTAATACACCAATGATAAGTACCCCTATTATGGTTCCAAGAATAGTACCTTCACCACCTGCCAGGGTTGTACCACCTATGATGACTGCAGCAATAACATCAAGCTCCAGACCCTGCCCGATCGTACCCTGCACGTTGGCGAGGAATGAAAGATTGAGGATGCCGGCTACAGCGCAGAGAAGACCTGTAATAGCAAATGCGGAAATTTTTATCTTCTTCACATTGATGCCGGAAGCGCGTGCTGCAGCAGCATTTCCTCCAACTCCTCTCATGTGATACCCTAATATTGAGGTGTTGAAGATCACGTATGCGCCAATCGCTATGATTATAAATAGCACGCTCATCATGGGAATAACACCAAAGAGCTTTCCCTGTCCGAGAAAGAGAAATCCCTCAATGCGTGGATCCGATACCGTGCGGTAATTCGTGGAGATAACCTGGGCTTTGCTGATGATCAACGATGCACCCCTTGCAATGTTCATCATGCCCAATGTCACGATTAATGCGGGTATACGTGCATAGGTAACAAGCAAACCATTCATGGCGCCAAAGGCAATACCACATAGAAGGGCCAAGGCGATGGAAAGTCCGATGGAGACATCGTTGGTCATCAAAATACCGGCAATGGTGGATGCGAAGCCATATACAGCCCCCACGGAAAGATCGATCTCACCGGATACGATAACCATAGTCATCCCCATTGATATGATGCCGAGGAGCGACACCTGACGAAGAATGTTGAGAAGATTTTCCAATCCAAAGAAAAAGGGAGATGAAAATGAAAAGGTTAAAAAGAGCAGTATAAGAGCAAGGAGCACACCAATTTCACGTATCTTGAAAATTCCAGAAATCACTCCGGCTCTTTTTTTCCTGTTCTCTCCGACGCCGTGAACATCAGCTGCCACATCATCCTCTGTGACACGGACTGATTTTTCAGAAGCTTCATTTTCTAAATCTGGCATATCGCTTCCTCATCGAGAAATAAAATAGTGTGTACACCTATTTCAGTACACTTACCCTCTTCTCCCTGATAGTCTCAACCAGTGCATTGATGTTCTCCTGTGGAACATCAGCCATGATTTCCTGATCTGGAGCAATTATCATGCCACCCCCTCTTCCGAGAGTTTCAATAACTTCACCTGCCATAGCCCTCACCTCAGATGGACTACCGAATGGAAGAAGGTCTTGCGTTCCGATACCACCCCAAAAGGTAATGTGTTTGCCAAACTCCCGCTTCAGCTTTTCGTAATCCATGACTTTTTGAACAGGCTCTAACACGTCGAGACCGATATCTATCATATCACCGATGATTTCAGTGACGTTGCCACATGAGTGGTGAATGACCGGTAATCCTGCATTCTTGTATATTTCCCAGACCCGTGCAAGACGCGGCTTGAAATATTTTAACCACATATCCTTTGAAAACATAAGTCCCTGTTGCCCACCAAAATCATCACCAGTGTGCCCGATTTTGCACCCAAGGTCAACCGTTAATTTGGCATACCGCATCTTGTATTCAGTGATTTCGTCCAAAACTCTCTCCACCAAGCTCGGTTCCAGTATCATATTCATCATCAGTTCTTCATATCCCAAGAGCGCCCATGCACGCTCAAAAATTCCAAAGTAACCAACCAGTATAACCAGGTAATCACCTGAAAATTTTTCTATGTCCTCTTCAATTAGGGCCAAGTTGCCGGGTTCATCGATGTTTGGAGCCTTGAACTTTTTAATCTCCCCTTTTGATTTCCCCCTAAGCGGATGATGGACGATGCAGATGCCGTCAGTATTGATATCATAACCAATTCCCCATCGGTCATAGAGTATGCCTTTTTTCCAATCGACGTCGGCAAATACTGAA
>CAYFYU010000014.1:2013-2766 GCA_964347455.1 uncultured Spirochaetota bacterium
TTTGCGGAGAAAATCATGGTCACCACGAAAACGAAAGGTATCATCCATGGGGCTTGTCAGATGAAGGTGATTTTCAAGATACCCATCGAGTTCTTCGATCGATCCAATGTTGAACGTCTCTGCAAGCGCTGTTTTGGTTTCATGAGAGGCAAAATATATATTGCTCGGAAGATAATCGATCTCCTCTCTACGAATCGTTTTCAATACACGATCTTCCCTAGTCATTTTAAGTGCCTCCCCTCCTGAATAGTGAAAAGATGAAAATATAAAATCTGAGCAACACCTCTACCATGCATATGCTTCAGGTGCCGTTCCGCCCGGTCCCGGCCATATCTTATCCAATTCTTCTATAACATTATGGCTCAGTTCAATATCCAACGATCTCAGACTCCCTTTTAACTGCTCGATTGTTCTCGGACCGACAATGGGTCCCGTTATGACAGGATTCCTCAGAATCCATGCCAGCGCCACATCGGCGGGCTTTTCACCAAATTTTTTACAGAAAGACTCATACGCTTCGAGCTGATTCCGGTATTTCCCTATCTGTTCACTGATCTTTGACCTTCGCCCTTCCTTAGATTTACCAAGTGCCCCGCCGAGAAGACCACCGGCAAGAGGACTCCATATTACCAATCCCATACCATAGTCACGACAGGCTGGTATGACTTCTAACTCAAGCAAGCGGTTGCTTAAGTTATAAATGCTCTGTTCACAAACAGGACCCATGAAATTTCCACTTCGGGCCTGTTCGCG
>CAYFYU010000014.1:2776-7207 GCA_964347455.1 uncultured Spirochaetota bacterium
CTATATCGACAGCGAGACCGGCGGCTCCGATCCGTCCCGATTTGCCTTTCTGATCGAGGACGACGGTGACGTGGCGAAGCGCAACGATCTGAAGAAACTCAAAATCCCCAAAGTCCTGGCGACCCGGCTCGAGCCTGAAGTATCGGGCCTGTTCGCTTGCCTGAGCGATATGCCAACCCCCAAAGTTGCTGCTCCCGACATAGAGCACCTTGCCCTGCTGTACGAGCACTTCCATTGCCTGCCAAATTTCATCCCATGGAGTTTCTTTTACCCGATACGGCGACCAGACGAGATTATCATCAGGCCATCCACCGAACCTTCGATCAGCGGGAGTTGTAGCACCTCGATCTATATGGTGCATATAAAAGATATCAAGGTAGTCAGTCTTTAGGCGCCGGAGGCTTTCTTCGCAAGCGTATCGAATGTGACGGGCTGACAGGCCCCTATCGTTAGGCCCAATACCCATAGGACAGTACGCTTTACTTGCCAAAACAATTTGTTCTCTTCTAGAACCACCCTGCGCAAACCATCGACCTACTATCTGCTCTGTAACTCCCTCACCCAGCTTCCAGCCGTATATGTCTGCAGTATCGAAGAAATTGATGCCCTGCTCAAGTGCTAGATCCATAATCTTGAAGCTGTCCAGCTCTGATGTTTCCGGTCCGAAGTTCATCGTTCCAAGGCAGATCTTACTCACAACGAGGCCCATTCGTCCCAAGTGTGTAAACTTCATGTCACCCCCCTATCTTATTCAACGCATTACACATTGAGAGAATTATACATGTTTATTTGATATAGTTGTGGCGTCTTCTGAAGTGAATGTAATAGCTGTTTCCCTGCAGCAATTATCGGGTTAAATTGACTGGCTTCACGAAGAAGACGCCACCTTTTTTTCGATGTCGCTCACATGAGGTGCTCAACCGACTGTTTTGTCCTTTTCTTCAAGCCTCTTGATGTACTCATCAACATTGGAGTCGTCGACACGCAGAATACCGGTATCCACACTTTCGAGTGGGGCACCTTCCGTTATATGTTTGAAGAGCTGTTCAACAGGGAGGTATCCCTGTCTATAGGGATTCTGGCTCAATGTCGCATTGGTCACACCAGCAGCTATGTTATCTAGTGTCTCGGGCATTAGGTCATGACCTACCTGTTTGATTTTATCTTTGAGATTGTACCTTAGTATGGCTCGACCAACAGCTGGTGTGGTCACCGCATCAAGGCTGGCTATACCGGTAACCTCCGGATAAGCCTGAATAGCATTTTCAATCGCTGCGTATGACTGCTGCTCATCGCCTTTTGCATTAATAATGTTCAATACCTCGATACCAGGGTACTTCGAAAGACCCTCTCTGACTCCCTGTTCCCTCATCTGTGACCAGGGAGCAGCCGCGTCGATGCTCGTTATGAGAACCTTTCCCCTCTCGCCCATATACTCGACGAGATATCCTGCCTGAACTCTCCCCGATTCAACCAGGTCCTGTCCGTAAAAGGCGATCCGTTCCGATGTCGGCGAATCGGTATTGAAGGTAACGACCGGAATCCCAGCATCGATCGCCTTGGCTATGATAGGATCAATCACCTCAGAGCTGAGCGGAGCAATGGCAAGTCCATCCACCCTCTGCGTAATATAACCTTCGATGATCGAAACCTGCTGGTCTATGTTAAAGTTAACAGGTCCATCTAATTTTGCATCAACACTAAAATCTATTGCGGCCTGTTCCACACCTGCCTTGATCGGTTGTGCAAAATTGATCGATACATCGAGATATACTACTCGAATTATAATGTCCTCTGGTTTTTTGGATCCTTCTGTTGTCTTACTTCCCGCGGTTAATATAATTAGTGAGCTTATCAGAAGGAGACCAACGCAAATAAAGAGAAACTTCTTCATGCTACCTACCTCCTTAATAAATTGTTTTTTTGTTAAAAAAAAGGCGTAAATGTTCACCTCCTTTCATTTAAAATATTGTGCCTTTCACAAAATTCGCAATTCACTCTATAACAATGAGTTACAAAAGTGGTATTTTGATACTTCACCTCCACTTTGCTAACTCATTATTATGTAATAAATTATGCCTTTCAAAATCTTTATTTTTCCCCATTTTCCACCATCTACAAAGTGGGTGGAGGTAATTTTTTTACCTCGTACTGCAGACCTCTTATTTTGTGAAACCCTCCCTTTTTAAACTCCGCTCTATCCTCTTTCTTATTAAATGATATATACTTACTCATTTTGGAATTTCACCTCCACCCCCCATACCTAGGTATAATTACCTCCAAATCCACACTAAAAATCTTCCCCTTTCACAAAATGGGAGGCTCTTTCTTATGGCTCGAATAAATCGAAACTAAAAAATCTTCCTCTCCGCAGAATACCTTTTCGATATTAATCCACTTGAAAAATACCAAATACTCTTTGACCATCTCGATACATCAGCCCTCAATGAACACTACCAAGGACCAGGACGACACCAAGTCCCAAAAACAGCCTTACTCCGAGCGCTCATTTACAAGAATCTCAAATCCTTACCCACACTCTCCGACCTCGTCCTGGAACTGGGCTATAACCCCAGCATTACCCTCAAATGCGGTCTCAATCCTTCCCGTATACCACCTGTAGAACGATTCTCTTCATTCCTCCGAGATACCAATAACTCCATCCTTCAGGCAATCAGTAACTCACTTGTCAAAGAACTTATCATCCTCGGTGAAATCTCAGGAACCTCTCTCAGCATTGACTCATACCCAATCGAAGCCAATGTCAAAGAGAATAACCTGAAAACAAATGTGAAAGACCGCTTTGATAAACACTGCATCCCAAAAGGTGATCCTGACTGCCGTTTGGGTCCTACGGTTCAATTCTTACCCGCATGAAAAAAGATCTCTTTCTTCTGGGGATACCGCAATCATACCATCACCGATATGCCTTCAGAACTGCCCGTTATCGAGACCACAAAACCGGCAAATGTCGCCGAGATCAAACTCTTCATACCCCTCTTCAGACAACTCAGAGATAATTTCAACCTTAACCCCCAAATCGTCCTCGGCGATTCAATCTACGACAGTGAGCACATCCTCTCCTTCATCATCGATGAACTCAAGGCCCTACCCCGTATCGCTCGTAATTACCGTTGGAGAAAACATAAGCCCCTCAAACTATCCCTTCGCGGTAAACCCCTCTGTCTCGCCGGTTTTGAAATGATCTACTGGGAAAAGTTCACTGACAGAGGCAAAATACGAAAAAAGTTCTGCTGCCCCATCACCCACTCAAAGACTTTTGCGAAAATACACCCTCTATGCCCCTGGAACCATCCAACCTTCCTCAAAGGTCATGGCTGTGTGTGTTACCTACGTGGTGACTATGATATTCGTAAGAGCATCGACTATGGATCCCAATCTTTCAAAGAACAATACAACTTGCAAACTGGCTCAGAACGATTAGCCTCACGGCCCCTTACCCTCTACATGCAAGATCCATCCGTAAGAGGCCTCACCGCAACAGCCAATCATTGTACTATTGCACATATCACCGTTCTACTTATCGCACTTACTGCTTCAAAGACTGGCCACAATGAAATGATACGTTTTATTAAGAACTTCCTTCCCAACCTTTAATTTTGTGAAATCCTATTTAAAATATTTTTAAATATTTTAAGCAATATTCCTTTTTTGTCAACATTCTTTTAGCAATTAAACTCAAAACAAGTGTATAAAAAGCCACCTTGATGTAATCATAGATACTCAAGAATCTATTATTAACTATATATTATGTAATTAGACAAATTATGAAACATTGAGACTGAATTTACTTTGAAATGATTCTTTATTAATTTTTAAAATCATGTTAAAATATGCTAAAATTAATTAAAATTGAGAGAAGATGGCTGGAACCATTAAAGATATAGCTGAAGCAGCTAAGGTTTCAATAGCGACAGTATCATTAGTGCTAAACAATAAACCTGGGGTAAGCGAGTCTACCCGTCAGAAAGTAATAGAGATAGCCAAATCAATAAACTCGGAGTTGTTAAAGAGAAAATTAAAGACGATTCGAACTGCTTCCATTCGATTTCTGAAGATCGTGAAACATAGTCATGTGCTGAATCAAGATCATGACGTGTTCATCTCATCCTATATCGACGGTCTGCAGCTTGAGGCGAGGAACAACGGATTCAATCTCGAAGTAAACACGTATAATGCCTCGGACATCAAGGATATACTCGATCAATTGAGAGATTCCTCTCTAGATGGCGTTATCATTCTGGGAACAGAGCTCGATGAGAATGATATTCAATCATTTGAAGTAATAGAAAAGCCAATTGGAGTTATAGACACAAGCTTTGATTTTCTTCAATTCGATTTTGTAGATATGAACAATGCGGAGGCCGTTTATCAGATAGTGAAATATTTTCTTCAAAATGGCCATCGAGA
>CAYFYU010000014.1:7217-23220 GCA_964347455.1 uncultured Spirochaetota bacterium
TAGGAATTTTGTTCTTCGGCGTTTATCTTTCGATAATACTCTCCACTATTTCAACATACCGTGCCGCAATCAGCTCGTATTTTCTGTTGATTCGACTTTCGATGGAGCTTACAATGATATGCTCGATATCCTGAAAAAGGGAGCAAAGGTACCACCAGCTCTATTCGCTTCGAATGATATTATTGCCTACGGCTGCATTAAGGCGCTCAAGGAACGGGGATACAATGTGCCTGAGGACATTTCAATCATTGGATTTGACAACCTTCCCCTCTGTGCTGTTATGGACCCCCTCCTTACAACAATGAATGTATCCAAGAGACAGATTGGGAAGATGGCAATGAGAATGATTATCAACAGGATCAATAACGATTTCAGTGCCCCGGCCGTAAAAATATCTATCAGTGGGGATTTGATACAGAGGAGCAGTGTAAAAAAATGCAATACGTAATAGGGAGCAGATTTACTTTACCATATGAATAACAAGCCATGGGCCTTGGAAGGACTGCTCCTAAAAATGAAAACTCTTTGGAATTGAATGATAAGGTATATAAAAACGTTGTCATAGGGATTAGCAACACCGATGAGTTTAATAGAAATATCATTGAGAATGAGAATACGAAGCTCGTTGAATTCTATTTCGATTTGTGTATGTATTGCAGAAATATGGCACCTATCAGGTGAGGATACCGGTTGTCTGGGGTAAAATGGACATGCGGACAATATCTACTTATTTTGATTTTATCGCAGGGCTTACACAGCACATACTTCTCAACCACAAGCACTTTATCAGGTATTTTGAGCTGTACTACAGCAGAAAAAAGGAAAGGTCGAAAAAGACAGTGTCCGTGTGAAATATGGTAATAACACATCACCTGTACATTAGAGAGTACAGAATAAAGATTCAAACATTGAGATGGAGACTGTGTCATCTAACTCATCAAGGCAGAGCTGGGCAAGGCTCATTCAAAAGGTTATTAGATGGACACTGTGGTGTGCTCAAAATGCAACCATTCCTTACACATCATGGATGAATAAATGACAACGGTTAGGCACGCCCATCCTTATTTGGTGGAAAAGCATTGGTGAATATTTAATGGACAGATCTGGGGCTTTTTGTGGCTTTTATGGAGTTAAATAGGCTATAGAGATTATAGTTTAATTTTTCCATTTTTAATGAGCCACATCAACGATTCATAAACCGCTTCCATCGATGTGTACCGAGGATGGTATCCTATAATTTTCTTGGCTTTCTCGATACTGCAGTTGCTACTGTGCTGAATGTGAGCCCAGGTATAATCAATGTCTTGTTCTGAAAATCCTTCCTTCCATTCCTCCCCAGAAGAGAATTTTATATCCGCCTTTCTGTTAAACCATGATGCAACCGTTTCCGCGTATCCCCTGAGTGTAATAGCTGATTCGGAAACAACGTGAAAATCTTCTCCGATCGCGCTTTTCCAGTTTCTTAACGATTTTATAAATGACTGCGCTACATCATCAGCATGCACATGATGAACTGTTTCTAATCCCAGGGTGGGAAAATGGACAGTCTCTCCTCTGGCTAGGGCAGCAAAAACCCGTGGATTAAAATTCCCAAGTGGATTAATAGGATTCCATCCTGGCCCTACGATATGACCTGGATGGAGGATGGTTACGGGGATATGATTGATTCTAGCCTCCTTTAATAAATACTCGGTCATTTTCGCCTTCAGTATACCGTATTCACCAAAGGGGTTTATATCCTGGTTTTCAGAAGTCGGTACTGTGATACTGTAGCCATGTATCCATATGGTACCGCAGAACAGCATATGATGAACCTTACCCCTCAATGCCCCTACAAGGTGTTGTGCACCTTGAGGTGAAAAGCAAATCATATCAATGATTGCATCCGGTTTGAGATTCAGTATCTTTTTACCAAACGTGCCTGCCCGTTCCGCTTTCTCTTTATCGATGACTATTTTCTCGACCTGATCCCATGCGTGGTGGGGTTGATATGGGTTTCGATTCCCCCTGCTTACTACGATTATGTGATGATGAGTTTCAACTAGTCTTGGAACAAGGTAGGTTCCTACATGACCTGTACCACCTATTACGACAATTCTCATCGGATACTCCTCAATTACTCAACAAGCCAAATATCTTAGGCTATGATTAGACTCCAACTCGCCGCTATTTCTTTATAAAATTCAATCGTTGGTTCGAATATGATCAATAGGTTATCCAATGATTTGAGTGGTAGGCTGTATGGTTTACAGACGAGCCTATTTAAAGTCCAGCTCAAAGTTACCGTCCCCTTCATTATCAAGGCTGACCAGCTTTGTGTAATGAATGCAGTAAAGATGGCGTCGTACATCGGGATCCCCAGAAGTCGCTACTACCTCTCCTACAAAAATCGTGTGGTCGCCGGTGGTGAGACGGTCTACGACTTTACACTCTATACATACGGTAGAATCTTTTATGCGTGGTGGCTTTACCTTGAGAGCAGGGATAGCCTCTACACCAAGCTCCTTGAATTTATCCACACTCTGCCCTGATTTCGTTGAGCATGCCCACGCCGATTTGGCCAGGACCTCGGAAGGATAGTTGATTACAAACTCTCCTGAGTGCTCGATGCATTTGTGGCTGTAACGTCCAGGTGCGATGGATACAGCAAAGAGCCAGGGATCCCACGATGTGATTGTAACCCAAGAAACACCAATAACATTGGGCCGATTGTTCTCATCATTTGCAGTGACCAGAACGAAGGGAAGAGGGCTGCTCAAGTTGATTGCTTCGTTTTTCGATATCTCTTTCATAGCTCACTACTCCTTGAGTTGTGATTATAAATTATCTCCATTTGCTCGGCTCTTTTTATCAACAAATACTATATAATGCACGTGAATCCCTTCATTCAAAAATCCATTATTGGTTGCACATTCAAAGGTTTCGTATTTGTGCTTCATAGATTGCAGAATTTGAGGTTAATGAAACAGTATATCCTGCTAACATAATTACCCTCCATCCTTTATATAGCTGAGCAACATATCGGATTGATAGCTTTTCGGGGGAAGGCTCTTATATATATCATCGAGGTTCCGAAATTTTTCCAGAGAGGATCGAACGATTCGTTTTATCCTGTTATCGTAGGGGAAATTCTTTAATCTGCTCAGGATATCCGATGCAAAGGATAGTGCGAAGCCTATTCTAGATTGACAGTTGCAGCTGCTTTCGCCTTCGAACCACTGACAGCGACCCGAGAAGTAGGAACTCAGATTGGACTTGGCTCGCTGCAGTCGTGCCTTTAACGTGTTCTTGTCAATTTCGAGAATGGCACTGATATCATCAAGTGAAAAACCAAGAACTACTCGTAGAACGTACACCACACGCTGTTCGTCGCTCAAACGAAAGGTCATGAAATGGTAGCACTCACGCCTGATTTCATGCAATAGTTCATCGTAAAGGTATCTCTTTTCAGGATCACTCTGCCAGAGTTTCACTTCCTCTGGAACTTCATTTTTGAAAAGCTCGATCTTCTCTTCAAGCGAATCTATATAGGCTCTATCCAGCTTTTTCTTGATACGGAGGCTGGTGTTTACAGCAATCCGGTAGATCCACGTATAGATCGTGCTCTCCCCTCTGAGGCTCTTCAACCCCTTGTAAACCCGAAGGAAAGTCTCCTGGGTTACATCCTGAAATTTTTTCTACCATTATATTTTGTAAACGTTATTTTTTCAAGTAGGAGAAATACATGAAGGGATTAATTCCGCTAAACTATAAACTGCACCTAGAACCAGATCTCACGAACTTCGGTTTTGCTGGAAGCACCGAGCTTCTGATCGAAGCTCAGGTTCCCGTAGGAGAGATTTCTTTAAATATTCTGGACCTGGCTCTTTGGGACTGCAGCGTTCGGCAGAAAAGTGCGTTTGTAAAGTGCTCTTATTTCATTGATCCTCAGGCCGAAGAGGTTCGCCTTATTTTACCCCATAGGATGTCTGGTCTCATCACCGTACAGATCAACTATCAGGGTCGGATCAACGATAGAATGGTCGGATTCTACCGCAGCAGGTACATCTACCAGGGTCAAACCAAATATATTGCAGTGACACAGTTTGAAGAGAGCGATGCCAGGCGAGCATTTCCCTGCATGGACCACCCGTCTCAGAAAGCAACATTCGATATCGAAATCGATACTGATCCCGATCTTGTTGCCATATCCAACACCGAGGTTAGGGAGGAAAAGTTGCTGGATAATGGAAAGAAACGGGTCCAATTCGTACAAACCCCCAGGATGTCTCCCTATTTGGTTTTTTTCGGAGTCGGCATGTTTGAGTCCGTTCGTGATACGGTGGATAACCGGGTGCACGTGGTGACTCTACCGGATAAGAAAAAATATACAAGGCTTGGGCTCGAATTTGCTCGCAAATCCCTTGCGTTTAGTGAAACGTACTACGGAATTCCCTATCCACTGACCAAGCTGGATCTGATCGCGATCCCTGATTTTGCTTTCGGAGCCATGGAAAATTGGGGTGCGATTACCTTTCGAGAAAATCTGTTGCTCTATTATCCGAATGTGACCTCCAAATCCGGTAAAGAGAGGATCTGCGAAGTTATCGCACACGAAATCGCACACCAGTGGTTTGGCAATTTAGTCACCCCTTCAGACTGGAAGTATCTGTGGCTCAACGAAAGCTTCGCCACTTATTTTGGCTCAGGGGTCGTAGACCATTATTTCCCAGGGTGGGATGTGTGGGGGCAATTTCTGCATGGAAATACCGCAAGCGCTATGGCGCGTGACGGGCTTCAGGAAACCTTTGCTATTGAAATCCCTGGTGGTGAGCACGTGGTGATCAATGCCAGCACCGCACCAATAATTTATAACAAGGGTGGCAGTATCGTGAGACAGGTCGAGGGGTATGTGGGACATGATAATTTTCAGAAAGGGCTGCAGAGGTACCTTGCGGACAATAAGTATGAGAACGCAGCAAGCCACCATCTCTGGAACTCACTTGAAAAAGTATCACAGAAGCCGGTAACCGCGATGATTAAGAGCTGGATCGAACAACCTGGATTTCCCCTGGTGGAGGTCAAGCGGGAGGGAGGATATCTCTTTTTAAAGCAGAAGAGATTTACCTATCTTCCAAAACAGTCAACACAAAAATGGCTGATACCCGTCACTATCAACATTTATTTAACCGATGGAACAACACAGAATCTGACGATGCTTTTGGATGATGTTGAAAAAACCGTTCAAATAAACCAGGACACCGCCTCTTACAAAGTCAATTCCCTTCAAACAGGATTTTACCGCGTTAGATATCTTGATCCGCAAAACCTTCAGGAACTTTCGATGCGGGTACGGGATAAAATACTCCCCCCAGAGGATCGCTGGGGTCTTCAAAATGATCTGTATGCTCTGGTGAGAAGCGGTGCGGTGACCCTTGCAGAATATCTCGATTTCCTGAACCACTTTAGTGATGAGGACGCCTTCCTTCCGCTAATGAGCATTGCAGATAATCTCGTCCAGGCATACCTCGTCCTGGATAGTAGACATAAAGAGAAAATAACTTCGCTTGCGAAGCCCTGGTTTGAAAACATCCTGACACGCATAAAAAAGGAGCCAGTCTCAACCGAGAATCAAACCACTTCGATACTACGTGAAAAGCTGATCTGGCATTCAGCTCTCTATGGCTCAGAGCAGGTTATTGATTTTGCCCGTAGTGAATTTACAGCCCTGATGCAGGGAGATACAGTTAATTCGGATATCACGAAAAGTGTCATGCAGGTCGGGGCTCTGACCGGCGGTGATCAGGCCTTTGAATGGCTGGAAAGGCAATTTCTACAATCCGATATTGAGCACGAACGAATGAACATTCTGGTGGCGATGGGATGCTTTCGGGATAGTGCTGTGCTTGCACGATCTCGGCAGTCTGTATTACAGTACATACCGGTACGAAATAAATTCGTACCAATCGCGTCAATGGCAATGAATCCTTATGCCATCCCCTATATGTGGGATTGGTATGTATCCAATAGAGCGGAAATTGAGCAGTTACATCCCATACATTATGAGGGGGTCATTGCCGCCATTGTACCATACGCCGGAATGGATAGAGTAAAGGAGGTAAGAGCCTTTTTTGGAAAATATCTGAAGAAAAACGAAAAGCTCAGAGATGTGGTCAATCTCTCTCTTGAGCAGCTTGCAATAAACAACCGGATGCGTAAAAAACACCTGCAGAATCGCGCCAAACAGTAATGGTATGGAAGCATTGGATCTGGTAAATAGTATCCGGATGTTTCATGCTGCAAACAATATTGTTGATGTGTAAGTTTAGTCCATCTGGTATAATTCTATTGTAAAAAAAGTTCAGGTTGATCCATAGGGGGAACAACATTTGACATGCTGGAGAGGGTTTCAAAATTACTGAATCTTCAAAATCCGATAGCGAGCATCGCTTATTTCCTGCTCTTTGCCTCTGTTGCCGGTCGTGGAATCTTTGATTTTGCGGGTCAGGAATATCGGCACATTGTATTTATTATACTCTTTGTTTTTTTAGGATTAAGTATTACACCACCTTTCATAACTCTCAAAATAAGGCTGTATCCGGATATATACCTAAGCCTTCAATCAATATTTATTGTCACCCTTTTACTGTTGCCCCCAAACGAGGATTATTTTTCAATCCTTTATGTCTGCCTTACCATACAGGCTGTAAGTTACTTCTCTATCAGAAAAGGTTTTGTGTGGATTGCAATTTTTTCCATTTTACTGTTTGCCGCTCTTGTGTATGCTCGAGGCACGAAGGAAGGCGCTCTATTTTTTCCTGTGCCACTGGCTGGATGTATCATAACCGGTCTTTATATCATGGCAGCTCGAAAGGCACTGGAAGAAAAAAACAAGAGTCAGACCCTTTTGACTGCGCTTCAAGGTGCGTATAATAAATTGGAAGATTATACGAAACATGCCGAAACGTTTGCTGCAGCTGAGGAGAGAAACCGCCTTGCAAGAGAGCTCCATGATTCTGTAACTCAGAAACTGTTCAGCATGACCCTGACTGCAGAGGCTGCGCGAATGATCTATGAGAAAGAACCGGCCGGAGTTGTATCACTCCTCCAACGTATACAGGAGCTTTCGCATGATTCCCTGAATGAAATGCGAACACTCCTGAAAAAATTGCGACCCAAAACGATATCCCAAATAGGTCTGATACCAACATTGAAGCAACATATAAAAGAAAGAAAGGATCAAGACGGTCTTAGTGTCGATCTTATCATTGACGGTAATCAAGGCCTATCACCCGGAATTGAAGAACCACTCTTTCGTATAGTACAGGAGGCCTTGAATAATGTAGTAAAGCACTCCGGAGTAAATTCTGCCAGGATAGTGCTGCGATTGGAGGAAGAGTCACTGTCTCTTTGTATTGAAGATCAGGGTAGAGGTTTCAACCTAGCCGAAGTTGAGCAGGATACGGCACATCTCGGATTGAGCAGTATGCGGGAAAGAGTGACACTCATGGGGGGAAAGTTCAGCATTGAATCTGAATCAGGACAGGGCACTCGTATTTATGTTGAGATACCGACAGTACAGAGGAAATAATATATGGTCCAAAAAGGAAAGGAAAAAATAAGGATTTTTATTGTGGACGATCATCAAATCGTCCGCGAAGGTTTAAAGGCATATCTCGGATTACAGGAGGATATGCAGGTTGTCGGTGAAGCCGGTGACGGTGAGAGTGCACTAAAACAGGTTTTAAGAATTCGTCCCAATGTGATCCTCATGGACCTGATCTTACCCAAAATGAATGGAATCGAGACAATAAAAAGGATTAATGAAGCGCATCCTGAGATCAGGATTATTGCTCTGACAAGTTTTTCAGAAGACGACAAGGTTTTTCCCGCCTTCCGAGCTGGTGCGTTTGGGTATCTTCTGAAGGATGTAAGTCCTGCTGAGCTGGGCGAGACGATTCGGGCTGCCTTTAGAGGGGAGAAACGTCTTCACCCAAAAATTACGGAAAAATTGGTCGAAAATATCGCCCGTGAGCAGAAGAAACCCGCTCCTGACGAGCTTACCGAAAGAGAGCTGGAAGTACTAGGCTGCCTGGCAAAGGGCTTGAGCAACCAGGAGATTGGTGACACACTGTTCATAAGTGAAAAAACAGTTAAAACCCACGTAAGCAACATTCTATCCAAACTGAACCTGACCGACCGCACTCAGGCAGCAATATACGCGATAAAAAAAGGTATATCTTAGCCTCTTCTTCCTGCCTAGGTCTCAGGTCCCACGAATTTACACCTCCAGTCCTATAAAAAAACCCTCCCATTGTCCCATATAAAAACCATCCTGAGCCCGATGACAGTAAAATCATTTTTCCATAGAATTGAGGTATTACTCTGAGACAGGAAGAGCAAAAAAAGATGAAGACCGATTTGCGTCTGTTGATAGTGGATGACAACGAAGGAGTGCGAAATGACCTCACATCAGTTCTGCAGATGACTGCTGGCGTAAAGGTTGTTGGAATGGCGGAAAACGGCCAAGAGGCTGTTGAACAGGTAAAAAAGGTGAATCCCGATATTGTGCTCATGGATCTTGAAATGCCAATAATGGATGGATTGAAAGCTACGCAGGAAATAAAATCTTTAAAACTTGGGACAAGAGTAATCGTTCTCTCCCTTCATTCAGGTGAAGCCACACGACGAAAGGTCAGACTGTCAGGCGCAGACGGATTTGTTGAAAAGGGAACGCCTGTTCAAGAGCTTCAAAATATTATTTGGGAGGTAGTAAAAAATGAAAGACAATCAAACTGAAAATCGTCTATTGTATCTCGACAATTTGAGAATTGTGCTTATTACTCTTGTGGTCGTCCACCATGCAGGCCAGGCCTACGGGGGTGGCTGGTGGTGGTTTAAAGAGATGGGGACTCGGATTCCATTACTGAATACGTTTTTTTCGGTAAACGCCGCTTTTTTCATGAGCCTTTTTTTTATGATTTCCGGATATTTTGTTCCTGCTTCTTTAAACCGGAAGAAAGTAAAAACTTTTCTCAAGGAACGGCTTTTACGTCTCGGAATTCCAATCCTCTTTTTCTTTCTCTTAATAATCCCTGTTCAAAACTACTTCTATTATCTCAATTTTAGAGATTATGGCCCGAACTCATTCCTCTCTTATTACGTTGACGTTTATTTTGGTGCAGGTGGTATGCCCGAGAACTGGAACGGACCAGCATGGCCCGATTTCCAGTTTGGACACCTCTGGTTCCTTCAACATTTATTGATCTACTCTGCGTGCTATGCGGCGTTATGGGCGACATGGAAAGGACTGAGAACTAGAAACCAGAATGGTGGGAAAATACCCGGTCATCTCACAATTGTAGCATCCGTGGTTGTGCTAGTGATTGTAACACTTATTGTGAGGATCTGGTATCCGCGGGACAGGTGGATCTTATTCCTGGGGTTCATTCAAACCATGGTGGCTGATGTACCCCGGGATTTGAGCTTTTTTGTGATAGGCCTTGCTGCCTATCATAATGACTGGTTTCGTAAATTTCCCACAAGGAAAGGAATTATCTGGTCCTCTATTGGGGCAACTGCAACCATTTTAGCATTCGTGACAAACGTACCTTACGGAAACATCAACAGTGTTCATGAGTGGTTTTCCCAGGAGAATCCCTTTTGGGAGATGTTTCTCTGTTTTGGAATCATTATTGGTTTGATGATCCTGTTCCGCGAGAAGTTCAACTCTCAGAATGGATTTGGGAGAAATCTGGCAAGGAGCACCTACGGAGTCTATCTCTTTCATGTACCGATTCTCATCTCACTTCAGTACCTATTTGGGCGCGCATCTCTGAATCCTTCTGTTAAATTTGTCTTTGTCAGTATAATGGGGGTTCCACTGACGTTTACCCTCATCTATTTATTACGAAAACTTCCTGTAACAAGAAGAATAATATAAAAATTGGAGGTTCAGAAAATGAAGAAGTCGTGTATATTCTTTGCTGTTTTATTCCTCTTTACCGCTTTGGCGCTTTACCCGAATTCCTTTGAATTTAGCTATGGGATCATAACTTGCCATGACCAGGCGCGCGAGGAACTGCTCGTACCTATGCGCTGGAGCGGTCTGGGCGGCGGTCTACAGATCGCCTGGGGTTATAAGGGTGAGGGGTGGTCTCTCGTCACACAGCTTGGACTTTCATTATCATACCTTGAGGAGCGTTTTGGTAACGGTGGAGCAATCCTGACGCCGTCAATGCGCCTGGAAGGATACGGTTGTATCCTAGAAAAGGGACCGCTCTCCATCGATCTTGGAGCAGTTCTACGCTCACGAATAACCGATACATATCTCTTTTCCTGGGATGATGCCCATCTCTACTATCTCGCCTCCCACATGCTCGGTCCCGCTGCCACATTGAAATGGGACGGGTTTGATAAATACATCATGACTTTTGGCATACGTCTGCCCTTTATAGGAATCGTTGGTCGGCCTGAAGATGAACGATTCGTCAAGCAGGACGGTATCAACTATTTAGGATTTTATTTCTCGGAGCCCAACAGCAATCTCACCTTTGCATCACTACCCAGTTATCTCTCCTTCGAGTTCTTGTTTGGAATTGAATGGCCGCTCAAACGCTCACACCTACGTCTTGAGTACATTCTCGATTATGAGCGATATACGGAACCAAAACCATTCAATCGGTTCAGAAACACACTCGCTTTTTCTCACGATATTTCATTCAGGAGACAAAAATGAAAGCTATCATACTTTCGATCACTGTTCTGTTGCTTGCGGCGAGTCTGGGGGGCTGCCTGGTAGACTATTCGCTCAAACAGCCAGGCACCTCAATTCCAGAACAGCTCGATGATGGATGGGTTGTCTCATCGCCAATGGCTGAATACATGGATGGGATGCTCATTAACGAAGCCTACAGCATGTTCTACGATGAGGGACAGTTTTACAATGCACTGGCACTTCTTATATTGCGCAACGGCAGGATCGTCTTTGAGACCTACACCCGTAGTCCAGAGGATCGGGAACGGCTGCACCATGTAGCGTCAGTAACCAAGAGCGTTGCATCACTCGTGTTCGGAATTATACGTGGCAAGGGGTACTTTCCCGATCTCGATGCACCCTTAGCCTCGTATATGCCCGAAAAATTTATCGATGCTCCAGAAAAGTGCGCTATTACCATCCGCCACCTGCTCACAATGAAATCGGGTATTGATTTCGACAACGATGTATTTTCGTTAGAAATGTACGTGGATCGACCACTCGATCCATTTTCGTATATACTCCATAAGCCTATGTACACCAAACCTGGAGAGAAGTTTTACTACAGAGACTGCGATCCTCATCTACTGAGCTTGTTAGTCGGTCAGGTCACTGGAAAGACTTTGGAGAGCTGGGCAACCGAGTACCTTTTCCAGCAGATCGGAATAGTACGTTATCACTGGGGAAAGGACCAGGCAGGTACCACGATGGGCGCACATGGACTCTACATGAAGCCCCGTGACCTTGCGAGATTCGGCCAGCTCCTCCTTCAGCGCGGTTGCTGGAATGGAACCGAAGTCGTGTCAGAGGATTGGATTGATGAGTCAACAATGGGTAGGACAGAGTCGAGTTTGACCGAATACGATTATGGTTATTACTGGTGGATTGTTCCAGAGCTAACCGCAGTTACTGCATGGGGTCATGGGGGAAACTTCATCTTCGTTGCTCCGGAAAAAGATCTCATCATTGTTATGGTTTCAATGCCCGATGTGGACGACGGCAGTATCGGTACAACGTTGTCGGAATTTATGCCCCTCGCAACGGTTATATTCGATGCGTGTCTTTAAACGGGCATAGTTGAAGTGGAACGCTACAGCGATATTCCCGGTTGAATCAGGGAGACGGCATCTTTCAGAATCCATCCCTGCCTTCCGTCTTCAATTGCAAAGCGTATCCACTCACCCCGTACTTCGATGATCTTGAACTTTGTTCCTTGATGTAGAGTAAAAATGGACTCGCTCTCCGCCAGTGGCGATGATTTGACTTCAAGCTCTTTCTGGATAATGATGCCCTTTGGGTGCCGTTTTTCATGTGAATACTGGGATACGACGCCAATCAAAACTACCATATAAACGGCAGCAACGGCGATGAGTGGCTTTCTTAACTTATTCCTTGCATGTGGAAGGAAAAAAAAGAAGAGGATGAGAATAAAACAAAGAGTGAAAAGTATAAGTTCGAGAGTCACCGTAATCTTGAGTTTCATAAGAGAAATCAGAAGCCTTATAAATCTCAGTGCACCTTCATCGTACAGGGGTACTATTTTGTCCTCCAAATTTTCTCTAACGTATATCAAATTGGAACGTATATCCCTGTCGAAGGGTTTCAGGAGGAGGGCTCTTTCAAAGTACAGCACGGCATGGCCCGCCATGCCGATATTAAAGTAGGTGTTTGCAAGGTTATAGAACAGTGAGGGATGTTGAACGCCCCGCTCTACCAGTTCAATGTAAAGGTCCAAGGCCTCATGATATTCCTTTCCAGTATAGTGTTCATTGGCAGCGTTGTACAACTTCGCACTTTCGGTATCTGTGTATCCGAAATAGAGCGGCGAAACTGTCAACAGCAGAACAAGTGGTAGTATAATTCGCATCTTATCTTCCTCAAATAATTGTGCCATGTGGCGGACATGAGTGGAAAGGATTAGGTACGGTTATTTTTTGTTACTAGACCCTCGATTTGATTTATCATCACAACTGATCTGTTCCTCAAATCATGTATATGTTGTTCATCCTCTGGCCCTTCAGTTGAGAACTTCAACATCATGCAGGTGTTAAAAAGGGAAATGAAATCTTCGATAACGTCAGGGGTCATACCTGGAATAAGATTCAGGATTGAGCTGAGCGTTTTTCCGGTAATCTCCTGTGGTGAACGTCTGGCCTTATCGGCTACATAACCCGTCAGTGCCCGATAAACGGCATTGACCGCTTCAGCAGGATTGTTTCTCTCAATCTGTAGTTTTGCCCTTTCAAGAATTTCAAGAGCCGAAACCCTCGCTCTCCGCATTTTAAACAGCCCTTCATTTTTTGCAATTTTCTCCCTTTTCATTATGAAGATCACAAAGAATGTTGCAATGGCGATAAGGGCTATGTGGTATACAAAAAAGAGATAGGTTTGGAGTGGAGAGGTATAGGAACTTTTCAGGGTTTTAACATTCTTTTTTATGAAATGGAGCATTTTGCCTTCAAAGGATCTCCGTTCACCCCTCAATGGTTTTTCCCGTATAATGTCTTCTCCGGTTATTGATAGCTCTATTGGCTCAACTTTCATGAGTATGTACTCGCGATCCTCAGTATCGAAGTAGAGAAGATCAGCAGTCCCAATACCGAGTTTCCCACTCTCCTCCGGAATAATGGTGTATTCGAACTTCTTTATGAAATAGACGATCTTCTCCTCCTCGACCGTATTCCGCATGGTCTCCGATAGGTAGACACGCCCCCTCTTGGAAAGGACAATCCCAGGATCGGTGATGATGTTTAAATTTCCCGTGCTTTTTAGTGTGAGATAACAGACCATAGATTCACCTGTTCGTGCTGTGTAAACAGGTGTTGAAAGAGTCGCCTCGAGCTTTCCCACAATACCGCTAAAGCCAATCTCACCATCAAATGGTGGTATGGGACTTACACTGATTTGGAAGTCGCTGCTTTCAATGTCAAAGGTAAAGGGCCTGCCGAAAACGTCGAAGAGATCATCGCTTTTAATAATAACCGTTGCTTCCAGGACCAGTGGATCCGGAGAATAGGTTCCCGGCTTGAGGGGAAAGAGGGCTACCTTCTTGATAAGGGAGGTCGTGTAGCTTCGTCCATCCACGGTCTCCTTCTGGTAATCGAGCCGTGTTGCGTTATAAATATCTTCAATGTAGAAACCTGGAAATCCTGGATTCTGTTTCAGTGAGATTGAGTCGATATCCAGCCTGGAATACAGTCTGTAGGTAAGAAAGAGCTGCTCTCCCTCTGTAAGTTCGGATTTTCCGGGCTCCACATTAACGAAAATATCCTTTTTCAGGGCATTAATATCGATCGGTTTACCATCATGAAAGAGAGAGCCTCTGTCATCGCCCTTTCTCGTTCCCTCAATAACGGTGACAATTATGGGATCGGTTTTAAAAGTATCACCACCGTACCGAATTTTAACCGGATCAATAGTGAAGGAACCTATTTTTTCAGGTTTCATGAGATAAGTAAAAGAGATTATTTTTCTTCGTGAAGCCTTACCATTTATTATAGAGAGACTCGTCTGAGTCCGAGAGCTCTCATTGATGATGCTGAAATTCTTTAAATCGGGAAGCTCTGGTTTAGGGGAACGTTTAATATTTTCAGCTTCAACGGTGACGGTGAGCGTAACATTATCGAGAAGGCCCACCTCCTCACTGTCGACCTCTGCAATGACATTGAGAATTCCTTCTGCTGCGATTGCCATGGATGAAATGGTGAGGATTGAGAGCAGTAGAATTAAAAAATTACCAATCGTTCTCATTCTGTACCTTTCCCACTCTTGATTGTATCAGTTCGTTAATGATTCGGGATTGATCGGTATTAACCGAATTGACCAGGCGGCTTGCATCCTCGGCTGTAAATTCACTATTTTCCTGCTCGATTTCGTCTGAACTTTTCTGCTCCTGTGTGTACTTCCCTCCATCTGTGTCACCATTTTTTCCATTACCGTTCTCGGGTTTTTCCGGTTCCTCAGGTTGAGGTGTCTGGTCTTCAAGTTTTTTCAGTGCGAGCTCCAAGTTGTACTTTAAATCGAGGTCATAAGGATTTTTTTTGAGGCCAGCCTTATAGTTTTCGACGGCTTTTGCATATTCCCCAAGATTAAAATAGTTATTGCCCATATTATAATGTATCTGTGATGTTTGCTCATCGTTATCGGTTAGGCTCAGGGCCTCATTGAGCGCCTTGATAGAACCAGTATAATCCTCTAATTTATAGAGAGATGCTCCTCCGTTGAAGGATGGTACGGGCGATTTTTTGTTCTTTTCCCTTCCCTTTTGAAAAAAATTGATAGCGTCACGGTAAAGCGCGTTTCGATAGTATCGATTTCCCTTCCTCATAAGAACGGTATAAGGTTCCGCCTTTCCGGTATGGATGGATAATGTGAAATAGCACAGGGTGCACAGTAGAATAATGGTTCGCTTCTTCATTTTTAAGCTTTCTTGGTCCGCATCTTTATGAATAGATAGATGAGCATAAATAATATACCAATTCCGAGCGGAATCTGGAACCTTTCTTCATAAACTGTATAGCGCTTAGTTTCAAGCTCTCTTTTTTTCAGTGTTTCCAGAGTTGATATAAACCGTTTTACCTCATCGAAATTATCCGAGGTTTTAAGATAATGTCCGCCCGTTCTTTCGGCAATTTGCTCTAACAAATACTCATCGAGTTGAGAAATGACCACCTTTCCGTATTGATCCTTCTTATATCCGGTTCGTTTACCGTTCTCCTCATATACTGGAATCGGCGCGCCTGCTGTTGATCCAATACCGATCGTAAAGACCTTTATCTCACGTTTTCCGATATCGCGAATTACCTTTTCAGGATCTGGACCGGTATTCTCTCCGTCGGTGAGAAGCAGAAGCACAGCATACTTGTCCTCCTCAGGTTTTAATGAACGCATAGCCAGTTGGAGGGGTGCCGCAATGCTTGTTCCGCTCGACACCGCAGTTTCAAAGCTCAAAGAGTTGACAACGGTGGTCAGTGCGTCGTAATCATTGGTTAAAGGGCACTGAACGAATGCATCTCCAGCAAAGAATATTATCCCCGCACGGTCTCCCTGTAAAGAACGGATAAGCTCGAGGGCATCAATCTTGGCCCTTTCCAAACGATTCGGATGTACATCCTCGGTTCTCATACTCTGCGAGAGATCGATAGCTATATAGATATCGGAACCGGTAATCGTTACCGGTTCAAGTCGTGTTCCTGCTTGCGGTTTTGTCAGAGCGAGAATGAAGAAGATAAGGGCGAGACAGGCGAACAAACCTTCACGGGGAAGAGT
>CAYFYU010000014.1:23230-33614 GCA_964347455.1 uncultured Spirochaetota bacterium
AAAGCTGTTGAGAGTTTCAACATGACCTATGCTTTGTAGATTCTTCTTTTGTTTTCGGTGTGCTATGAAAAAGAAGAGAAATACAATCGGTACAACTCCAAGCAGATAGAGCATTGAAGGTTCTGAGAGTTTCATGAATTCCATAAATTATTCTTCCAGTTAAGGAATTGTCCGTAATATGCTCCTCGAAAGGAAAAGATAGATGCAGAACAGTACTAAGCCTGTAAAGAGAGGGAATACAAACCGTTCCCTGGTTTTTTTATACTGTTTGATTTCGATCTTGCTCTTTTCAAGAAGATCGATTTCTCTATATATTTCCTCGAGTTTCTGAGTGTCAGTTGCTCTGAAGTATTTCCCGCCGGTACTAAGGGCAATAGATTTGAGTACCTCTTCATCAATCTGAACAGGAACCGAAACGTAGCGCTTTCCAAAGACCTGGTCCTGTACTGGATAGGGTGCACTTCCCATGCTTCCCACTCCAATCGTGTAAATTTTAACATTCAAAGCATGCGCGGCTCGGGCTGCGGTCATTGGATCGATTTCGCCGCTGTTGTTTATCCCGTCGGTGAGCAGAATGAGGACCTTGCTTTTTTCCTTACCGCCGGCTAGTCGCTTGGATGATTCCGCAATGGCGTTCCCGATTGCAGTTCCATCCGGTATCATGCCTATTTCAATGGTATCGATAAAATTGTGCAGAATGCTATAGTCGATGGTAAGTGGACTTTGTGTAACCGCTTTCCTGCTGAATACGACCAGTCCTATTTTATCTGTTTTTCGGCCGCTGATAAAATCTTTGGCAACGATTTTCGCTGCTCCAAGACGGTTTGGTTTGAAATCCTCAGCCTTCATACTGGATGAGATATCCAGTGAAAGAACGATATCGATTCCCTCGGTTTCGAGGATTTCTTCGATGAATCCTTTCTGCGGGCGCGCAAGAGCGATGAGAAATAAGCCGAGAGCAAGTGTCATGATGATCTTTGATAGGAACAGGAGTTTGATGCGGAACGTCTTGATCCGGGGAAAGAGAGAGAAGAAGGGTGTTGAGAGAGTTCTCCTCTGTTCTCCCCTGTATATGAGATAAAAAACAACCGGAATGATCAGTAGTCCCCAGAGTATGACAGGGTTTTTAAATGCCATCGATATTCTCCTCATTACCGCTTGCACCAATTGCGCTCACCCTCCTATGTGCCTCTTTTATAATCGTTATCGACTCGTCAATGTCATCATTCATCCGATTGCCGGTAGGTGTCTCTTTCGCGAACTTGACCATATCGCTTTGCCGCAGGATGTTTACGATGCGCTCCGGTCTGATAGAGGCAGGTTTATTCCTCTTCATGTATCTCTTCATTTCGTTGGTCGTCATCTCCAGTGCATGGATAGATAGCAGGCTGCCGAAAAACAGTTTGAGACTGTGTGAGATGGTTGAGTAGACATGTTTTGGATTTGTACGGTATTTCGCATGTTCCTTTCGTAGAGATTCCAGTTGTGTTATGGAGTATTCATAGGGATCAAATAATGGTTGTACTAGCGGTTGTTGTTTCTGTTCAACCGATGGTTTCCTGACGTATCTCGAAAAGAGTATAGAACAAGCAAAGGCTGCTGCAATGCTCAAAGCGATCCATAATAGGGTAATGGGTCTCATTTTTGCCCGTAAGGGATCAACGATGTCTTTCAAAGGCGGGTCTTCAACGTTCTGCGGGAGAACAGAGAGGACAGGTACGACCAGAGGTTCAGTTTCGATAGAGGTATCGCCGATTCCAATCCGGAGCGGTTTCATAGAGATGTTGCCCGTGCTGAAAACGGTCACCGTATATATTATCATGGTTTTTCGAGTCCCTTTTCCCATTCTTTTCGTTTTCACCATTTGCTCTTCTAGAATAAAAGGCAGAAAAAGGTCGGCTTCATCAGGAAAAGTCAGTTTTTCTCTTTTTCGATGATAGATGGTTAGAGCAATATCAATGGGGTCACCAATAGTGATCGGTTTCGTTGAGAGGACAGAAAGAGAGAGGGATGGAATCTCATATTGCGTTGTCTCGTCTGTTCCCCTTCCAGCTCCAATGAAGATGAGCGATGGCAGCAAGATCAGAAACGAAAACATGTAGGTCTTTTTTACGAAGATACTCTGTATTATGATTCTCATCTATGGGTACTCTATAATTTTTTGGCTCTTTTGTGAAAAAACTCGAAGAGCGGTTTGATATACGAGCTGTTGGTTGATATCTCAATCCAGTCGAGCCCAATTGACGTGAACAGGCGGTTTCGCTCGACCCAGAGCCCTTTTACATTTTTCAAATAGATTTCCCTAGTTTTTTTGTCTGCAAGGTCGATTATATGGGACGTGTTCGATTCAATGTCGTTCAGAATGAAAAGTCCTTTCTGTTCTGTAATAAGGGTTTCTAATGGGTCTCTGAATACAACAGGGATTACATCATGCATCTTGGCCATCATTTTAAATGGTTTCTCGAATCCTCTATCGTAAAAATCAGAGAAGACAAATATGATGCTCCTCTGAGGATGGGTGCTGTTTATAAAATCAAAGACCTGTTTTAAATTTGTTTCCCTGCTGTTCGGCTGTATATAGAGCAATTCACGAAGAATTCTCAGTGCATGAATCTTCTCTTTTTTTGGGGGAATGTATTTTTCTATAATATCTGAAAAGAGGATGGCTTCGATTTTGTCGTTGTTTTCAACGGCAGAAAAGAGGAGCAGGGCCGCAAGCTCCACCATGACATCTCTCTGTTTCATAATTTGGGAGCCGAAGAGTGTTGATGAAGAGACATCAAAGAGTATTATAACGGTAAGTTCCCGTTCTTCATCGAATACCTTTACATAGGGCTTTCCAAATCTAGCCGTTACATTCCAATCGATCGTACGAACGTCATCACCGTAACTGTACTCCCGAACCTCAGCAAACTCAATTCCCCTTCCTTTGAATATCGAGTGATATTCGCCGGAGAACATCTCGTTTACCAACAATCTGGTCTTAATGTCGATGAGACGTATTTTTTTTATGATTTCTTCGGGAAGCATTATGGAACCTCAACACCTTTGAAAATCTTCTCAATGACATCTTCGGTTGATATGTCCTCGGCCTGAGCTTCATAGGTAAGGATCAAACGGTGACGGAGAATGTCGTATCCCACGTCACGAAGATCATCTGGTATAACGTAGCCCCTTCCGTTGAGGAATGCATTTGCCTTCGAGCTGATTTTCAGATACAGCGACGCCCTCGGAGACGCACCGTAGGCAATGAGGTCCTTTATGTCTAAAAGTTCGTAATCTTCGGGATATCGGGTAGCTGAGGTGAGATCCACGATGTATCGTTCGATCTTGTCGTCCATATATATCATATGGATGGTATTTTTCAGCTTTTCAAGTTGGCTGTGCTTTACAACGGTGTTTGTTTTTGGCTGGGTACCGGAGCCATGAATCTTCAGAATCTCCAGCTCCTCATTTTTTGATGGATAGGGGAGTTTGAGCTTCATCATGAACCGGTCTACCTGTGCTTCGGGAAGCGGATAGGTACCGTGCTGCTCGATGGGATTCTGTGTTGCGATAACCATAAAGGTGCTGTCCAGTGGAAAGGTTTCGTTTCCGATGGTTACCTGCTTCTCCTGCATCGCCTGAAGCAGCGCACTCTGTGTTTTAGCTGGAGCCCTGTTTATTTCATCGGCGAGGATTATCGAAGCGAATATTGGACCCTTCTTGACCTGAAACTCGTTGCTCTTCTGGTTGTAAACCAGTGTTCCAATGAGATCAGCGGGAAGCATGTCAGGAGTAAACTGAATACGCTGAAAATCTGTATCAAGAACCTCGGCGAGGGTGCTCACCGTAAGAGATTTTGCAAGGCCGGGAACTCCCTCGATGAGGATGTGACCACCTGTGAAAAGACCGATAAGGATTTTGTTGATCATTTCCTCTTGACCGACAATGACCTTCCCAATTTCCTCTTTCAGTCGCGTAACGATTTCGCTTTCCTTCTGAATCTTTTCCTGCACAATGGCAATTTTCTCATCCATGTATGACCCTCCCGTGCTGTTGGGGACTGTGGATTTAGGTAGAAGATAGTCTATTTCATGGCTCAAGGTCAATGATCTTGGGTGGTCTGTCAGTGTTTAACGGATTCGCTCGGAGGAAGCATAAGAATCAGCCCTCGTTCGGCAATGTCAATCTCACCTGAGAAAGTACCCTTCGCTTCCTGAAAACTTATCCTTTTGTCATACTCAGGCCATAGATGGGTTAATACAAGTTTTTTCACGCCGGCTTTTTTTGCGAGATCTCCGGCTATCCGTGCGGTCATATGACCGAGTTGTGCGAGTTCGACGTCTTTTTCCTGAAGAGTTGCTTCGGAGAGCAGGATATCCGCCCCTCTACAAAAAGTCACGAGATCGTCAAAAAATCCCGTGTCCGTTGTATAAACCACTGTACTCTCTTCATACTCGAACCGCATCGCAAAAGCGGGTACCGAATGATCGGTGCTCAGAAACCTTACCTTCAATCCATTTAGATTGAGCTCCAGCCTTTCATTGATCTCTGTTATACTGAACTCCTCACTTATGTTCGATCTGATGAATTTAAAGGTATCCTTTGGGCTGGTGGGCATGTATATGGGAAACTCTGGCTCCATCAAACCATCCCGCTGGGCCACAAATATTGCATATCTGAGCGTGTATATATCGGAGACATGGTCAGCATGTAAATGAGAGAGAAATATGGTGTCTAAATCTTTGTAACTGATATAGTTCTGGAGCATTGAAACGCATCCAGAGCCTGTGTCAACAAGGTAATTTTTACCACCGCAGGTAAGCAGGTATGACGAGCAGCCCTCATTTTTACCAGCAAAAGCAGCGCTTGTTCCTAGCACTGTTAATTTCATTTTGCCACCTCCTGTTCCTGATCTGTACTGCGTATCGTATGGAATTAGGTTGATCTTTTCCGTTTCAACCGGTATGCGACGAATTTTGTATCCCTGTAGGGAAACTTTTTTACCGTGACAGAAACCTGTCTTACCATAAAATTTTTGAGTACATAACCGGCGATTTCATCTGCAACTGTTTCTATCAGATTGTGGCTCGAATTCTTCAGCAGAGAGAGTACACCCGTCCTCATTGATGAATAGTCCACAGTGTTTCGGAGGGAATCCCGGATCTGACCTGAGGCCATTTCTGGTTCTGCCTCAATACTTATGAGAATTTTTTGTTTCTTTCTCTTTTCCCGCTCAGTAACCCCAATATGTATCTGTGCAGCGAGGTCCTGGATGATAAGGGTGGCCATTGGTTTTCCAAAAAATTATGATATCTAAAGAATATAATAGAGCGAATGTAGAGTTTCAAACAACTAGATAAATACAAACAGACGATATAGGAAGCTTCTTAGAAAGGAGAGGCATGAGAAAAATATTGATCTAGATAGCAATTTCGATTATGCTTGTTACGAGAATATAGAGGGAGGTACCTATGAAAATTTCGGTTACCGAGGTTGATGGTAAAACTTTGGTAGAGCTGAAAGGTGATATCTATATTGAACAGGGTGATGAACTGTATAAGGTCTTCAACGGGATAATCGAAAAGAATCCGAAAGAAGTTGTCATAGATCTGAAAGAGCTCAAGTCCATCACTAGTTCGGGAATTGGTAAGATCGTCCTCCTCTACAGGGAACTGGACAGGAAAAAGGGAAAGATTAAAATAATTGGGGTAAATAAAACAATAATGCAGATCTTCAAAATAGTAAAGCTCGACAAACTGGTGGAGATAGAAAGTAATACCTGAATTTATTTCTTGTATTTTAGAGGAACTGTATTATAATAATTTTTAATAATTAAGAAAGTGTAGTGATGTACATTAGACGAAGACGCAATAAACTGAGAAACGATATTTCCGAGCTTCTGCGCTCGTGGGAGTATGATATTCGTCAGGAAATGATGGTCCGGAGAATCCGCGGTATAGACGAACGTATGAAGATTCAGATGCGTCTTGATTTAGGGATTCTGCAAATGGAGGAAGAGGGGAGACCTGACGGGAAAAAACCACACGGAAAGACGTCTCTTCTCGATTACTTTGAGCATATCGTCGATAAGATGAAGAGGAAGTACGGCTCGGCCTCAGATTTTACTCTTGATAAAGATGACTGTTATGCACTTCAGCAGGAGGGGATACAGTACTACTATCGATATCTCTGCTTTTTCCAGCTCGGGGATTACAAGCGAGCAGAGAGAGATACGGCAAGAAACCTGAGACTCTTTGACTTTGTGAAGGGATATGCAGCGGAAGAAAAATATATCGAGGAATTTGAACAGTATCGACCCTATGTCATGATGATGAACACCAGGGCTAGGGTCCTCGGTGCATTGAAATCGAAAAATGTACCCCGTGCCGTCGATGAGATAAACCAGGGAATCGATAGATTGGAACGGGTATATGACAAGGGTCCACACCACCACGGTGGCCCCAAAGCCGAGGTTGCTTTTCTAAAAAACTGGGCTGATGAGATTGTGAAGCGTCACACGCCGACAAAAAAGCAACGCCTCGTTGAAGAACTGAAGCGTGCAGTCGAGCAAGAGGAGTTTGAACGGGCTGCAAAACTCAGGGATCGATTAAACAAGATGAAGGATCCCTGATCTCCCCTAAATTTTTTCATACTGCAAAAAGAAGATATCTCGATTAACTTTCCTGAAACGTTCCTCAAACAGGCTCTTTGGGTAATTTTCCGGATAAGAGGTATACCCCTTACTGTAAAGAGGTTGAAGCTCCCCGACAACCTTAAATTCTTCTGTTAGCCAGTCCCTAAAGGGAGGATCATCCGTTGTTATGGAAATTATCCCTCCAGATACGAGACGCTTTCCCAGCATTTGTATGAACATGTGTTGTAACAACCGATGCTTGTGATGTTTCTTCTTCGGCCAAGGGTCTGGAAACATAATGATAAATTCCTGAACCGTACTTTCAAAGAGAAACTCCCACACAAATCTTCTCGCATCACCTTTGTAGATGACGATATTCCTTAAGTTGTTCTTTTCGACTTTCTGATTGAACTTTCGAGCACGGCCGCCTAGTATTTCTGTACCTATACAGTTTTTCTCGGGATGCTGCCGCGCATATTCAACGAGAAAGTGACCGTTCCCTGAACCTATTTCAACAACGAGCGGGTTAGGGTTCCCAAATAGGTTCATGAAGTAGCGCAGTTGCTCTTTGCGTGAATCTGGGGGAATCTCATCGATGAGTGTAATAAGTGACCGAATCATTCTACGGTGACAGATTTTGCAAGATTGCGAGGTTGATCCACGTTGCACCCCCTCTTTACAGCAACATGGTATGCTAGAAGCTGAAGTGGAACGACATTTATAATCGGTGAAAAAAATGTCAGTGTTTCGGGAACCTCGATTACCACGTCAGATAGCTCTTTTATCCTCTTGTCTCCCCTGTTTACAACGGAGAGAATCCTCCCCTTGCGGGCCCTGATTTCAGCGACATTGCTCAGGATTTTGTCATAGATGGCATCCTTGGTCGCAATAACGACGGTAAACATATTTTCATCGATGAGTGCTATGGGACCGTGTTTCATCTCTGCTGCGGGATAACCTTCGGCATGAACGTAGGATATTTCCTTGAGCTTTAGAGCACCTTCAAGCGCAACCGGGAAGTTATATCCCCTTCCGAGGTAGAGGGCATTATTGCTCCTATACAATTCTTCTGCGATTGCAACGATAGTATCTGCTCCTGCCAGGACTTTTTGAACGAGCTGAGGGACCTCAGCGAGAGCTCTCACAATCTGTCGCCCCCTATCGAGTGAAAGGTTCTTCATCCTTCCGAGCATAATGGCAATCATACTTAGAACGAGCACTTGCGATGTAAAGGCCTTTGTAGATGCAACGCCGATCTCAGGGCCGGCATGTATGTAAACGCCGCCGTCGGATTCACGAGCAATCGTGCTTCCGACGACGTTACACACACCGAGCACAATGCCTCCCTTTCGTTTAGTCTCTCTCAGCGCACCAAGGGTGTCAGCTGTTTCGCCGGACTGGCTTATGAGAAATACAATATCGTTTTTGTTAATGATGGGGCTGCGATATCTAAACTCCGAGGCATATTCGACCTCAACTGGGATGCCGGCGAGCTCCTCAATGAGATACTCCCCAATGAGCGCTGCATGCCAGGAGGTTCCGCAGGCAGTTATTATGATTCGATGTGCATTCTCAAGCTCGTCCATAAATTTTAAGAGACCGTCCAGGCGAGCCGTGCCCTCCTCGAAATTCAACCGACCCCGTATTGCATTCTGCAGCGAAGTAGTCTGTTCATGAATTTCCTTAAGCATGAAGTGCGCATGCCCGTCCTTTTCGATCATGTCAAGATTCCATGAAATTTGCTGAACTTTTTTCGGGACGTCTTCATAGGAAGCGCTTTTGACGCTCAAATCTTCTTTTGACAGTTCAGCAATTTCTCCATCTTCAAGATAAATGATCTCGTTTGTGTAGCGCAGTATAGCAGAGACATCGGAAGCAACAAAATACTCACCTTTTCCCTTACCGATGAGGAGAGGGCTTCCACGCCGGGCGGCAAAGATGCGATCCGGTTCTTTTTTGGAAACAAGTGCGATTCCGTATGTTCCCTGAACCTCTACCAGACACTGTGAGAGGGTTTCAAGGAGACTGCCATTGTAATGTTCTTCGATGAGGTGGACGAGGACTTCGGTGTCGGTTTCGCTTTTGAAGCTGTGTCCCTTATCGATGAGATACGTTTTCAGGGCATTGTAATTTTCAATTATCCCGTTATGGACGATCGCAAGATCGCCCCTGCTGTCAGTATGTGGATGGGCATTTCTACTACTGGGCTCCCCGTGAGTTGCCCAGCGAGTATGGGCGATTCCTAAACGAGCATCCGATCGCAGGTTTTTAACCATACGCTGAAGTTCGGATACTTTGCCCTTTGTCTTTTTTATAACAATATCACCATTTTCAATGAGGGCCATTCCTGCGGAATCATATCCCCTATACTCGAGTCTGTGCAAACCATCGAGTAAAACGGGAATAGCGACTCGGTTACCGATATACCCCACGATGCCACACATAGGAATCTCTCCTTTTTCTATTCATCTTCAGCATCGATTTCTGTTTCGATCTCACTGTCGTACTCTGGCTCACGGATGAGCCCTCTCGCCAGAAAGGCTGCTCCAGTGAGCAACAGTACAACACCGATTACAAGCCCGAATTTCGAACGCATTGCGAATATTATCCATATCAGGAGAGAGGCGGCAATAGTGATCTGTGAGAGAAAGAGGGTTATTTTTTTCTTTTGACCGTACACGTATACTGTAATTATACCAAGACCGACACTGAGAAGAAATCCTGGCCAAATGATCGATATGTTCTCGAATGATGTAAAGGTCAGGATGAATAGGGGAACTGAAGAAAAAGTGATGAATGTTGCAAGGAATATGACTCCTGGTTTGTTCTTCTTTTTTTTAGTCGAAAAGTAATAGATATAGAGTATCAGTCCGACAAGGAGGAGTAGGGCGGGCCACATATTTTTAAATCCACCCTCAAACAGGCTGAGATTAAAATAGAGTACACCGATGCTGATTAGTATAATAACTATCCCGAAAAGTAGATGTTTTTTCTTTTTTTCCATGTTGTTCTTTCCCCTCCCTTCTTCATAGATAGGGAATCAACGCCTCTCAGTCAATCCGGCCTTCTCCCTTTCTATTTCTTCCTTGGAGATTTGAAGTGAGACGTAACTGCTTATGAGTTTTAGATACAGATATATATATTTATAAGAGCTCACAAGGTCCTGAATGAACTCTTTATTTTTATGGGTTCGGATCTTTTTAATGTTATACACAATGTTTTGAGTATTTGCTTTATATTCCTCAAGAATTTTTTTTAGAATATAGGCCATCTCTTTTGCGTTGACGATCTCTTCATATACAAGAACTTTCGCCCTTTTATTCAAATTGCGAATGGTTTTGTCAAGGAGATTCCGCGAGCTCTTATCCTTTTTAACAGTTTTGATGAACCTGTGAATTTTAGTCCCACTTTCCCCGTCAACGTCAAGGTCATCGTCAAAATCCTCTATTCTCCCAATCAAATTATTCAGGGCGTAGTAGTTGTTCGACAAATTATTCAAAACTGTTTTATTGTTGAACGAACCCGAAATTATGAGCTCGTTGATTACTTCTTTAATGAAAGTATTGTACCTTTCTAAGGCAAAAGCCATTGTATAGGTAAGCGCTGCCGCATGTTCGAATACCGGTAGTCCGTGTTCGACAAACTGTTCATTCCGAGACTCGTTATAATTCTTCAGGCTTTCTGTTGGATCGCCGTCAAAGAGCTGTGAGACGACGGAGGATATAGCCTCATTTCGATGCTTTGTCTTGACTGACTGCAGAATAG
>CAYFYU010000014.1:33624-34165 GCA_964347455.1 uncultured Spirochaetota bacterium
TTCTTTTTTACGGAGAAGGAGTGAAATATATCGACTGTCGTGGGTTTTCTTATGAAGACAGGAGCGGTATTCATATCGATCGCTCTAATTATAAGCGATACATAACCGTTGTCCTGAAACTCTCTGAGGAGCCTTTTCAGCCGCTGGATACTGCTCTTACTCATCGGCTCGGTATTTTTTAGCTTTGCAATGATCTCAATACCCTGATCGATGCTTTCTCCAATGGTGAAACGGTGGAGCGCATGGTGTAGTTTGAGCAGATCATCCTTGAGCAGCACCCCGTCAACCGGGTTAAAAGAGGGTTTATCCAGAAAATTTGCCTCCTCGAGACTATTGTCGAACTCACGTAAAATCGGGAAAAAATCGAAATGGGCGAAACGGATGAAATGAAGAAAGTTTGTATAATAGACATTTATTTTACTGATGATACCTTCATCGAATGTGCTGAAGTAATCATTCGAAATTTTTTCAATGTAGTCGACCGTTACTTTTACGCCATCTTTAAGTGCAAGTTTATTTATAGACTCCTCGTTCAAATTTT
>CAYFYU010000014.1:34175-48538 GCA_964347455.1 uncultured Spirochaetota bacterium
TCGTACGCTTCACTGGCATCCCGTGGCTGGTGATAAAGAACAAGACTCTCCATAAAATAGTAGGGCAGTCGGTTTTCCTGTTTCTCAAGATGAATCAGTAGTCTGAGTGGATAGGTAAGTTTATAAATTTCGAAGAGGGCCCTGGCGAAAGAAACCGAGATGGTATCCTGTTTCAGTTTATAGACATCCATCTTCACGGAGGAGAGCTCCTTTTTCAGTATTCTGTAGGTCCGTCTTTTGCTGCCCTCTACTCCCATACCGAAGAGCCTCGCGAAAAATCCTCCACCCTCTCTTTCCTTCTTTTTTTTCTTTAATGTTCCTAATTTCATTGCCTAACCTTGAAATATCTTGATTTTCGCTGCGATTTCCTTTATCAGGAAAAAGGCAAATTCTCTTCCCCTCATCCTCTTGAGTGGAATAGTAAAAATATCGCAATCCGAAAGTACTTTCGGAATTTGCACTTGAACCGGCACTGCCCGAACTATGTATCCCCTGTCCGAACACAGATTACAGTGTGTATGATGGCCCCTGCACAGTGGACAGATAACATGGGCCGGTGCATCGATGAATACCGATGCCCCGGTTTCGAGCTCCTCCTGTGTCAGATTTATACATACATCGTATCCTTTGAGCTTCCGCCCCTGAACTTTACGGCGCCTACCTCCTGGGCGATAGTATCTCTCCCGCGCTACATCACTCAAAGAAACGGCAAACCACACCCGATCCTTTGGAAGAATAATAGATCCATCTTCTGCAGGACCTTCTGTTCCGGTCAAAGTACTGTCATAATGGTCCCTTTTATTATCATCGGTGAGTGTCTCGTAGGCATTCAGTATTTTCAGAAAGTTCTTACACTCTTTTGAAACATCGGGGTGGAAACGCTTTGCGAGTTTGTAAAATGCCCTTTTTATTGATTCTCTATCTGCGTCGCGAGCGACATTGAGCAGATCGTAGTAACTCCTCATTCTATTCCCACTCGATTGTTGATGGGGGTTTTGACGAAATATCATAGACGACCCTGTTTATTCCTCTGACTTCATTTATTATCCGGGATGATATACGTTCAAGAACTTTGTAAGGCAAACGGGACCAATCAGCAGTCATCCCATCTACCGATTGCACGGCCCTCATGACACACACATGTTCATAGGTTCTTGAATCTCCCATAACACCGACACTCTTTACCGGTAAGAGCACACCAAACACCTGCCATACTCTATTGTAGAGGTTTGCGCTCTTGATTTCATCTATAATTATTGAGTCTGCTTCCCTGAGCATATCAAGCCTCACCTGGTTCACCTCGCCGACGATTCTTACGGCGAGCCCAGGACCTGGAAACGGATGTCGTTCCACAATTTTTTCCGGTACTCCGAGCAACAGACCCAATTGGCGTACTTCATCTTTAAAAAGCTCTCTGAGCGGTTCAATGAGCTCAAGCTTCATATTCTGCGGGAGGCCACCAACGTTGTGATGGCTCTTAATTGTGGCTGACGGCCCCTTAAAAGAAACAGATTCTATCACGTCTGGATACAGGGTCCCCTGGGCAAGAAATTCGATGTCACCGAGCTCCCTGGCTTTCATCTCGAAGATACGGATAAACTCTCTTCCAATTCTCTTCCTCTTATCTTCAGGATCTGTAACTCCCTTAAGTTTTTGGAGAAACCGGGTACTCGCATCGATCGTACTGAGATCAATGTTGAACCCCTTTTGAAAGGTACTGACAACTTCATTAACCTCATTTTTTCTCAAAAGGCCATTGTTGATGAAAATTGCTTTTGTGTTTTTTCCTATCGCCTTTCCCAAAAGTGCGGCAACGACTGAAGAGTCCACACCTCCTGAGAGCGCGCAAATTACCTTTTTATCCTTTACCCGATCTCGGATTAGCTGCAACTCTCTGTCGATAAATGAGCCAACACTCCAATTTTTAGAGAATCCACAGATGGAGACGAGAAAGTTGTTCAGGATGTCCATTCCACGATCAGTATGAATTACCTCGGGATGAAACTGTACGCCATAAATGTTACGAGAAGAATCAACAACGGCAGCATAGGGGCAGTTATCTGTTTGGGCAATGACTTTAAAGCCCACAGGCAGTTCTTCAACCCTATCCCCATGACTCATCCAGACGACGGTCTCCTCGCCCTTTCGGAAGCCTTTGAAGAGGGACGCATTATCTCCAATGGTGAGCAACGCCTTCCCGTACTCTCGCTCGAGCGACGAAGTGACCTTTCCTTTGAGTAGAAAGGCAATCAGCTGTAGACCATAACATATACCAAGAATAGGGATACCGAGGGTAAGGAGTTTTCCATCTATACGCGGTGCTCCCTTCGAATAAACTGACTGTGGGCCGCCTGATAGTATAATTCCCTTCGGCTTGTATCCCATTATCTCCTGGATTGGATGGTTGTAGGCAATGATTTCAGAGTAAACTCCAAGCTCTCGAGTTTTACGAGCTATAAGCTGTGTATATTGAGACCCAAAATCGAGTATTAAAACGCTTTCGAACTCATTTGCCATGTTACAGTCTCCGGCACCCAATTAGCAATTGCTTAGCCCTCTCAGCAGCATTACAATAGTAGAAAAGTGAAATTGTAACATTTATTTTATCATATAGAATATATAACACAGATAAAAAGATCAACCGGTATGAAGGTTACGAGTTATTACAGGAAATTTTCAGAGTATCTCATGGAGAGGTTTGGTGAGAAAGTGTACCGAGTCTGTATCGATGCAGGCTTTACCTGTCCCAACCGCGACGGCACACTCGGCACAGATGGCTGCGCCTACTGCTCAGAATGTGGCTCATGGGGAAAAAGGGGAGAAACACAGCTGATCGATACGCAAATTCAACGTGAGAAAAAAAGGGTAACCAATCGCTACGGAGCACGCAAGTACATTGCCTATTTTCAGGCTTTTACCAATACCTATGCGCCTGCCGCACAGCTGAAGGAGATCTATGATTCTGTTCTCCTTCGCGATGGTGATTTCGTTGGAGTCGCAATCGGTACGAGGCCTGACTGCATCGATCATGAGAAACTTGAGATCATTGCATCGTATAAAAGGGCAGGGCTCGATGTCTGGATGGAGTATGGACTACAATCTGCTCACGACAGCACGCTATCGCTCATCGGGCGCGGTCACAATGTTCGTCATTTTACCCAGGCTGTTCTGATGACCAAATCGTTCGATTTGAATGTACTCGCCCATGTCATCATCGGGCTTCCCGGTGAAGACAGGGTTCATAATGTGGAAACTGCTGAATACCTCTCAGAATTATCAATCGATGGTTTAAAGCTGCACAATCTGAATATTGTCAGAGGAACACGCATGGCAGACTGGTATAGAGAGGGAAGGGTGCAACCGTTGAGTCTCGATGAATATGCCCACCGGGTTGTGGATTTTCTCGAGCGTACCGCACCTGAAGTAGTGATTGCGCGTCTTACAGCAGACACCCAGCCGGACCTGCTCCTTGCACCTGACTGGAGCCTCGATAAACCTGCAACTCTGGACAGAATACGGGATACATTTGCACAGCGAAAAAGCTGTCAGGGGAAGATTCGTTGAAGATACACTGTCTCTACAGAGACTTCTTCATTTTTCTGCGGATGCTGAATATTGAGAGGGATCGCTGGACGACCTTCAGGAGGTACTATTTTGAAAAACACAGGGATTTTCTCTCGCTCGTATGGTTTGGCTATCAGGGCTATACGGTAAAGAATATCAAAGAGCGGGTTGCGGCTTTGAAAAAGGAGGACTACGCGGACCTGGAGAACCAGTTGAAAATATACGACATTGAGGAGAATACGTGGGAGATCATGCAGCACTGCAAAATCTTGCTACATGATCCTGATCCATGCAATATCTATCTATTCATCGGTTTCTTTAGTCCCGATGGCTTTGTCCTTCGTTACAGGGGAGAGTACATCATATGCGTTGGCCTTGAGCGGTTTCACAACTTTAAAAATTATGATCTGTTACTCGCCCATGAATACTGTCATTACATTCTCAATAAACAAGGGGGAGGCGAAAGAACTGCCCTGCGCGATCGACTCATTCGAGAGGGGATTTCTGTTTACTTTTCAAAACTTGCCTATCCAGGGAAAAAGGAGCATAGTTATTTCTTTCTCAGCAGGGGAAGGTTCAATTACCTCACGAAAAATTACGATCAGATCATTGAGGGATTAAAGGAGAGGGGGCTTTTAAAAGAGGAGCTCTTCAGCATGGAGAGTGAAAGTTTGCCTCCACGTTCGGGATATTTTATAGGATACAGGCTCATCAACGAATATATGAAAAGGAGAGGACTGCAGGATATCCAGGTCCTTATTGACGAGGAAAGGAGGATTTCAATAGACATTTAAACGGGCTGAACTTATTTTTTTTACTATAAAGGAAAAATTGATGAAGAGATACATTATTCCAATTCTTCTTTTCATATTCGTTGTATCAGTTGATGTATTCGGTGCGGGTAGAAAATCTAAGAGGGATCAGGAGGTAATCGAAAGGGAACCGGACCTTCGGCCCCGCCAGGACCTTCGGCTCAACCAAACCGCTGATTCTTTCTCTACCCTCGGAATAATTCCACCAGCTCATCAGGTTGAAGCATTTGATTTTTCTGTGGAGTCACTCTCAGGAAAAATTGATAAACTCAGCGATTATCGCGGAAAGGTTGTCTTTCTGAATTTCTGGGCAACCTGGTGCGGTCCGTGCAGGATGGAGATAAAGGAGATCGATACACTCTACAAGGCTCTGCACAAGGAAGATTTTACGGTAATGGCGCTGAGTATAAAAGAGGATTCAAAAAAGGTTTCGAATTTCATGAAATCATACGACGCTGATTTTCCCGTGTACCTTGATTCTACCGGCGTCGTAGCCACCGCTTACGGGATATTTGGAATACCGACCACCTTTATCATTGGTCCGGATGGCATGATCGTTGGAAGGGCGATCGGTCCAAGAGAATGGGGAAGTGCTGAGTCTATTAATTTTATGCGAAACCTGATGGATGGCGGATCGTAACGTGACGATGACCAATATCGAGTGGCTCTTTCTCGATCTGGGTGGCGTACTGTACCGTCTCGATTACGAAGGAGTTCTAAGGGGTTTCTGCAAAAGATGCGGGAAATCGCCTGAGGAGATCAACGATACATTACGCGCCACCGATCTGTTTCACCTCTATGAATCCGGGGCTCTATCAACCAATGATTTCTACAGGGTAGTAACTGAGCGTCTGGACTGTCCAATGAGTTTGGAAGAGTTCAGTGAACTGTGGAATTCCCTTCTTATCAAACAGGATGATATGTTTCGGATAGCGAGCTCGTTGAAAGCACGTGTCCGTCTGCTTATTCTATCAAACACCAATGAGTTGAATGCTCGTGTAATCGATTCCGACCTGAAGGGAATTACCGATAAGATCATTTACTCTTACCAGATAGGTATTTTGAAGCCCGATCCACGTATATATAGAATAGCACTCAAGACCGCAGGTTCAGAGCCTCAGAAGACGCTCTTTGTCGATGATCGGCTTGAAAATGTGGAGGGAGCACGTGCGCTTGGTATCATCGCTCATCAGTTCAAAGACACTGATGATCTGCTCGAACTCCTTCATGCCCACAACATATGAAACAATCCTATACGCTGTACATGGGGAAAAGTATCACAGGAGATTGGTTATCCGTCTCTTACCTGTCATGAGGATAAGAAAACCGTTGTTGAGAACCAGAAGAAAGATGACCAGGGAAAAAAGGAGAAAGGGGGCCTCCGCAGAAAAACGGGTCTGAAAGAAGCCAATTGGATAGATAACAGAGGAGCTCACCCCAAATGCAAGGACGAATTTGATGCCGTAGCTCGTGCTTCTCCACTGAACGGGTGTAAATTGGGCAATAAGTGAGTTTTCTACAGGCTGCATGCCGATTAACAGGAGAATGAAGAACACCGAAGAGATAAAGAGCGGTATGTCGGAGAAAAAGTACATCATAATCAAAAAGGGAAGTGCGAAGAGGAACATAAAAAAATATGAGTAGCGGAGTTCAAAGGTATCTGAAATCATGCCACCAAAGAGCTGTCCGATCACACCGATCATGTACACGAAGGAGGTGAGAATGGTTGCTGAAAGGGTCTTGGTACCCTCGGCTCTTAGGAAGTCGATACGACTGACCATATTGAACAAAAAATGTACGTTTTTCTCAAAGTGGCGTGGAAGGAGTAGCGTCTGCCCTCTATAGACGAATCCAGCCAGCATAATTGATCCGCAGAGTATGATAAATGCCCGTATCATTTGAACCCTCGAATCATCCCTTTGGTTAGTTTCCTCTATGCGATCCACTTCATTATACTCAATTCCCCTGACAATCATGAGGAGTCCGAATATCAGTGGCGGGATACCGAGGCCAAGGTAGACCGATCTCCAGCCGAAGAAATAATTAATAGTCCCTGCAAGAAAGGGAGCTGAGGCAATGCCGACACTCCCGAAAATACCGTTGTAGCCAAGAGCCAGTCCCCTTTTCCTTATAGATTTTGAAATCAGGCCCATACCCAAGGGATGGTACAAACTCAGAAACACTCCGAGTATGGTCAAGGTGATTTGGAGCTGAATGGCTGTTCGGGTGAAAGAGGTGAGCAGACTCGTAATGCCAATGCCGAAGAAATACATGGTAAAGCCGTATTTTGGACTAATCCTGTCTGCTATGAATCCTGAAGGGAGTGCACCGACGCCAAAGAGGAGGTACATGAAAAAACTGAGCTTGATGATCTCATGCGATGGAAGCCCGAATTCCGTCATGAGTGGTGTTGTTATGGAGGGGAAGATCAGTACGAGGGCATGGGCAAAGAAATGTCCCCAACTCGCAGAGAGCAGAACCCTTCGCTCGTTTTCCGAAAATTTATTCACCGATACGCCGACCTATGTTTAGAAATGCTGGGAGGAGACGGAAAAGCAGGAGTGCTGAAAGTCTCGCAGAGAACGCAGGTGCTGTCAATTGCAAAGAAACTCTATCCGGAATAGACCAGTTTGGTCCACAACGAGTCATCGTTCAGACGAGACTCAATGCTCACACCGTAAAAATCCTCTATTGGTGAGAGTATTTCAGGGGATTCCTTGTGTACCCTGCTTAATGCATCCCTGACTACTTTCATTCCCGCATTCGTCATTTTGCCAAGCGGTTTCCTGGCCGGACCGGCTGGCATGCCGAGAGCATTCATTGCGGTTTTTATGGCAATCGGGTTCCTGAACTTGTCTTCTACCTGCACCTCGCTTCCGTCGGGCAGGGTCCGCATCGATTTTGCTTTTACCGTTACAATGGAAAAGAGCGGTTTTAGCTTTTGTTCGAGTTCCCGAGCTGCTTCGATGTTACCCTCAAGGGCGAGCTGAACCATCTGAGAAACAGCACGTGGTGCGATGTTTGTTATCACCGATATAACACCCGCTCCTCTTATCTTCGGATTATTCATCATCTCGAAGGTTTTATCGTCATCCCCCGACATGATGCTCATTGCAGGCATGAGCGATCTTTCCTCCTCCATCCTTCCGAGATCGCCCGTTGCCTCTTTTATTGCTATGACCCTATCATATCTGCCGCTCATAATCGCGATATCCACCGCTGATATGACAGTTCCCGTTCTGCCTGGAATGACATAGACAATTATTTTTATGGCTTCAAATGCTTCGAGTATCGTCTCGTAGTACTCCCGGCGGAGCTCAAGACTCGAGGGTCCGTTGTAGTAGCAATCAACTATGAGCACCTTATCGATACCTGACTCCAGAGCGTGTTTACAATGTCCCAGAGCCTCTCTAGTTGAGTTGGAACCGGCCCCTGCAAAAATGTCGCAGCGGTCCTCGGAAAATTCCTTTACCCTGGCAATAACCTGGTTGTGCTCATCAGTACTGAGAGTGGGGGATTCACCCGTTGTTCCTACCGGAAGAATCCCTGTTATACCCTGTTCGATCTGGAATTGGATGTTTTTCTGAAAGCCGTCATAATCGATGCTGAAATCATCTTTAAAGGGAGTAACCAGTGCGGTATACGAACCTTTGAAATTGACCACACCCATTATCTTCCTCCTCTACCACAGTCCCCATGTCATTGATTCGGCCCTATACGGTAGCATGAAGGTATCAAAGTTTTTTTTATTTTGCAATAAAAAAAACCCCTGAGATGTTTGCTTGGACAGCCAATTCATCAGATGATATAATTGATTTTTTAATTTTATTAGGGGAGAACAAAGCGATGGTGGTAAAGAAAAAAACAGACGGATGGTCAAAAATATTCAAAGGTGTGGACTTGCAGAATCTTGCCTATGGAGAGAGGACACACATGGCAAAATTCATCCTTCATGTGGGTGGTTCAGTCCTTCTGCACAGTCATCCGCAGGAACAGACCGGGTTTCTAATTCAGGGAAAGATGGTCATGACGATTGACGGCAAGGAGTATTCACTCCAGGCGGGCGACAGCTGGTCTATTCCGGGAAACGTCACCCACGGTGTAGAGGTTATAGAGGAATGTACCGTTATCGAAGTCTTTTCACCGCTACGAGAAGATTATTTGAGTAAAGATTAAAAAAATGTAGGTATACTCCCTTTACTGTGTCTGTTCCACGAGCTCATTCAGTATATTTTCCAGCTGTTTGATGACTCTTCCATAACCGGCGAAATCGCCATTACGCAGCCTTTGCTGTGCATCGGAGTAAAAGTCCTGCGCCCTTAAAACGAGCTCACGTACGGAAAGCATGGCAGGTATGGGAGCTTCTTCAACAACTTCAACCACTTCCTCGGTGGCGGACACACGCCCACCGAAGAGCTTCATGAGGGCGTCCTCCAGGTTAAGCCCCATTGCGATGTTGTCCTGATACCCCACAATGACCCGTTTCAGCTCAGGAAGCTCACTCTGCTCAGCACGTAGATAAACTGGCTCCACGTATATGAGTGAGTCACGTACAGGAATCACCAGGAGATTACCCCTTATAACACTCGAGCCTTTCTGGCCCCAAAGTGTAAAAAGCTGCGAAATATCGGAATTCTGATCGATGCGGGATTCAATCTGAAGAGGTCCGAAGATGAGCTTTTCTTTCGGGAATTTATATTCTATGATCCTGCCGTAGTTCTCGCCATCACTCCGTGCGGCGATCCACGCAAGCATGTTGTTCTTGTTTGTCGGTGTGAACGGAAGAATGAGGACGAATTCCTCGGCTCCGTCTTCATCGGGGAATTTTATGATAGTGTAGTAGGGGATCATCCCCGTTTCAGTTTCCCCATAAATTTCTCTCGGCAGTGTCCACTTGTCCTCCTTGTTGTAGAAGACCTGCGGTTCGGTCATGTGATAGGTTGTATAGGTTTCGGCCTGCACTGTGAAAATGTACAGGGGATATCTGATATGCTCCTTAAGACCCACGGGCATTTCATCGATGTCCTTGAACATATCCGGGAATATCTTGCTGTAGGTACTGATCAGTGGGTCCTCTCTATCGATGACGTAGAAGTTTACATCTCCATTGTAGGCATTGACCGTTATCTTCACCGCATTCCGTATGTAGTTATAGCCATCGCGGTATGGATTGGAATAGGGGAACTGGTCGGTAACGGTATAGGCATCCAACATCCATAGAAACTGGCCATTGTGAATGACCAGGTATGGATTCGGGTCGTATCTAAGAAAAGGTGCGATTTTAGGCACCCGTTCCTGTATGCTCCTGAACAACATAATTCTGCTGTCAGGGTTGAGGTACCGTGTGAAGATGATCTCGAGGCTCCTGAGCTGTATGGCAAGTAGCAGCCTTCTGAACGAATTCTCTATAGGTAGGCCACCCGGTCCCTGGTACCGGGTGGTTGCATTTGTTTCACCCGCAGGGAAATCGAATTCCGGGAGCTGGGTATTGACGAGAACGTAGGGAATTGTCAGCTCACCGTAATAGATCTCCGGCCGATCAATCTTAATAGGAACCCCTACTTTCGGGGGTATGTCCTTAATGATCAAAACAGGAAGTCCTTCCTGACCGATCTCGTTCACCGGAGCCATAACCGCACCGTAGCCATGGGTAAACTGCAGCTTCTCGTTTACCCAGGTCTTCGCCTCCACTGGTATCTGATCGTAATTGATCTCCCGCGCTGAGAGCATGACCTGGCGATAGTCTTCGCCGAAGGTGTAGCGGTCCACGTCCACATCGTAAAAATCGTAGTAGAGTCGAAACTCCTGTATCTGGGAAAAAGTCGACTTGAGCGGTCGGTGATCCCAGAGCCGAATATGTTTTGTTATCCCAGCTTCGGTTTGAAAATCCGTTGCTGACAGGGAGTCGCTTACGGGAAAATCCTCCCGTTCTATTATGTCAAGGTTGAATCCTCTTCTGGTAAAGTTGATATTGTGTTTAATATAAGGGAGCTCTTTGACGAGTTCATTTGGCTTGACGGAGATCTGCTGGACGATCCCGGGTATGATGCCGGTTATAAAAATTGCAGCTCCGATGAGTATACCGAAGCCGATCAGGGGATTCTTAAAGCTTCTTTTTCTTGCACCGGACAGGATTAGCAATGCGGTGAACAACGAGACTGCGATCATGACCCAGTACGCAAACCGGACAACCTTAAGATCCGTATACCCAGCCCCGAAAATAAGACCCCGCTTCGAAAAGAGAAGCTGATACCCCTTCAGCCAGTAATTCCACGCTATGATTACCGCAATGAGCAGTATGAGACTGATAATGTGTTTCTTGGCTTGATCGCTCATTGAGAAGCGGTTCTGCTCGAAAGAAACGTTTCCAGATATGAGGTATAGAAATCCGACGGCTATTATCGTGAGAATGATGGTCCCAAGACTCCACGACTTGAGAAAGAGGTAGAGGGGAAGAGTAAAAGCATAGAAGGAGATATCCCGTCCGAAAACAGGATCTGTGGTGTTAAAATTGGTTTGATTGAAAAACTTTAGAATTATTTCCCACCGGCTTGAACCGTTTCGTGCCATGATCAGTGCGAGTATGAACAGCCCAATTATGGAGATAATGACACCCACCTTTTTACTCATCTCAACAGGAACACCGGCCTGCTGAATTCGAATTGATTGAATGTTTCCTCTTTTAAAGGCCATGACCATGTTCAGTCCGGCGAAAAGCCAGAATATGATAAAGAAAGACCACCAGAGGCCGATTTTTGTCCACAGGATCTTCGTATATACATTGAGAAAACCCAGTTTATGAAACCAGGTGTAGTTGAGCCATATCTTTGTGCCAACAAATAGAGCAATGATGATGAAGATAATAGCCCCGATGAATATGAGAACCTTTAATCCTGTTTTCATTTTATCCTCACTTTTCACGAATGGATTTGTGGTGAGATAAAGGGCAGTACCCGTAAATCTCTACAAATATGTCACAGGAGGGCTACATAATCAAGCAGATTTTTCCTTTTCCTCGCGGAGCGTAAGAGGATTGACCCGTTTCTTGATGACATCCGGAGTAATCACGATTTTGGTGATATCCTTACGGGAGGGTATCTCATACATTAACTCGAGCATGGTTCCTTCCAGAATGGAACGGAGTCCCCTTGCACCGGTATTTCGTTTGATCGCCTCGGATGCTATTTCCTCGATGCTCTCGGGAGTGAATTCGAGCTCCACTCCTTCGAGTTCAAAAGCCTTGTTGTACTGTTTGATAAGCGCATTTTTCGGTTCGATGAGGATCCGTTTCAATGTGTTATGATCGAGGTCGTGAAGGGGTGCTATGACTGGGAGCCTCCCTGTAAATTCTGGGATAAGACCGTACTGGATAAGATCGTCTGGATGGACATGCTTGAGGATTTCATCCAGCTTTTTTTCGTCCTTCTTCCGAATTTCAGCACCGAAACCCATCGTTTTATTTGAAACTCTTCGCTCAACGATCTTGTCGAGTCCGACGAACGCACCCCCACAGATGAAGAGTATGTTTTTCGTGTCTATCTTTATCATCTCCTGATGGGGATGTTTTCTACCACCCTGAGGTGGAACTGAAGCTACGGATCCCTCGATGATTTTGAGCAGTGCCTGCTGCACTCCCTCACCGGATACATCACGGGTGATGGAGGGATTTTCACTTTTTCGAGAGATCTTATCTATCTCATCGATATAGATGATGCCGAGCTCCGCCTTCTCTATATCATCTCCTGCATTCTGAATGAGCTTCAACAGTATATTTTCCACATCCTCACCCACATAACCCGCTTCAGTAAGGGTTGTGGCATCGGCGATGGTGAAGGGAACGTTGAGCTTTCGTGCAAGTGTTTGGGCCAAAAGGGTCTTCCCACTTCCGGTCGGCCCGATCAACAGCACATTGCTCTTTTCGAGCTCGATATCATCGTGGGTTTTTCGGTTCAGATGATCGATCCGGCGGTAGTGATTGTATACGGCTACGGAAAGGGTTTTTTTTGCGTACTCCTGCCCGATGACGTACAGGTCGAGAAAGTCTTTTATCTCCACAGGCTTTGGAAGATTCTCGAGATTGAGACTCGGAGCACCGGTCTCGTCGCCGAACATTATGTCACTGCAGAGCTCGACACACTCATCACAGATGAACACACCGCCAGGGCCGGCCACCATTTTTCGGACCTTGTTCTGGTCTTTTCCGCAGAACGAACAAACCTTCTTTTCCATATCAGGATACTTTATCATGGAGTGCACCCTTCTTTTTCTTTCAGTATCGGCATGAATGGGCTCTACCAACCACTTCATTTGTATCATATTTTGCCCATAACTTCAAATGCAAAAGGGTTCCTTTTTCTAATGGTAGAACTTCAGTTCATGCTTCCTGTTGAACGACTTCTGCAGGCTGTACATGTTCTACATGTCTTACCAGAACCTCATCGATGAGGCCGTAATCAACCGCCTCTTTTGCGGACATGAAAAAATCCCTGTCCGCATCCTTGTGTACGCGGTCCTTTGTCTGGCTCGTGTGTTTCACGAGAATGTCCTCAACGAGTTCCCTGTTTCTCACGATCTCCTTTGCCGCAATTTCGATATCCGTTGCCTGTCCCTGAGCACCGCCAAGCGGCTGATGGATCATGAGCCGCGCATTGGGAAGAGCATATCGTTTTCCCTTTGCTCCTGCTGAAAGGAGCACCGCAGCCATACTGGCAGCCTGACCGATACAGATCGTTGAAACATCGGGTTTGACATACTGCATAGTATCATAAATGGCAAGGCCCGAGGTAATGAGGCCTCCCGGGCTGTTCAGATAGAGGAAAATATCCCTGTCCGGATCCTCACCCTCAAGAAATAGAAGCTGTGCAATAACGAGATTGGCAGTTATGTCAACGATCTCAGAATCGATGAAAATTATCCGATCCTTGAGTAAACGCGAGTATATATCATATGCCCGCTCACCGCGGTTTGATTGTTCGACAACCATTGGAACGAGTGCCATTATTTCTTCTCCTCCTCCTCACCAAATTTAATATGTTTCTCCTGTTCCAGTTTTGCATTCTGGTAAACAAAGTTCAGAGCCTTGGCTATTTTCATTCGGTACCTGAGCGATTCGATGGTGTCTCGTTGTTCCATCTGTTTTTTCAGCTCGTCGGACTTCTTCTTCTGAGCCTTTGCGTAGCGTTTTATCTCATCGTCCACTTCACTGTCTTCTATTGCAAGGTTCTCCTGTCTGGCGATTTCAGCAAGGGCAAGCTCCCATTTGAGGGTATCCAGTGCACGAGGACGCAAACTTTCGCGGTATTCTTGATAACGCTGCTCATCCTTGCGTAATTTTTCGAAGTCGATACGGTATGAGTAGGCAACATCATTGAGGATGCGGTCGATCTCGTGATTTATAAGGGTTTCGGGGATGTCATACTCGATCCGTTCGATAAGCTTCTTCATGAGCTCATTCTTGGTGTGCTCCTCGGACTTACGTGCTGCCTCCTCCTGTAAATCTTCTCTGACCTTCTTCCGCAATTCGGCGAGATTTTCAACATCGCTTATGTCCTTTGCAAAATCGTCGTTCAGCTCAGGAAGCTCCTTCTTTTTCACCTCTTTCACATCGACATGAACTTTTACTTTATAGGTGCGCTTTTTTTTCTCCTCAGTATATTCATGCTCGAGTTCAACGGTCTTGCTGTCACCTTTACTCAAACCCATGAGCTGCCTGGCAAGCTGGTCGTCCTTTTTATCCAGCAATATCGTTTGGTTTTCCTTCTTTTCACTCTTTTTCCCGCTGTCATCCTCCTCTACATAATCGATGACGACGTAGTCCCCCAGCGCTGCCTTGCGATCGACACTCACGAGATTGGAGAATCGCTCCCGAAGGTTCTCGATCTCCCACTTTATCGTGCTGTCCTTTACATCGTAAATGTATTTTTCAGATGACAGTCCCTTATACTGAGGAAGCTTCACCTCGGGCATTATGTCACACTCCGCGGTAAA
>CAYFYU010000014.1:48548-49303 GCA_964347455.1 uncultured Spirochaetota bacterium
TTACGGGGACTACAATGTCTGGTTCAACACCAATTCCTTCGATGTGGATATTGCCATCAGCATCAACGGCCCGGCCCTGGGTAAAGGTAAAATCTTCATCTGGAGTCAGCTCACCCATTTCAGTGATCGAAGGCTCTGAAATAGGTCTGTAATCGGTCTCCTGCAGAATTTCTGAGAGGGATTTTGAAAGCACATTGCTGAGTGTTTCATTTTTTATATTGTCGGAAAAGCGGTTGATAATAATGTTTCTCGGTACCTTACCCTGACGGAATCCGGATATCTTTGCCTTCTGTTCGAAGTCTCTGATTACCGATTCACGGGCCTCTCTGATAGATTCCTTGTCAACCGTTACCTGTATACTGATCTTTGCATTCGGTTCTTTTTTTACCTCTTTTTGCAGTTGCATCTCTGTCCCTAAAGAAAAATAGTGAATACCTGGACAAATTCTTTTCTGATGAGAAGAGAACGATGATACTTTCTTGACTTTATAAGTCTAAAGATAATGGAAATTCGGGGAAAAATAAACTGTTTTAAGGGAAGACCCGTGCAGTCAAAAAAAATGAGCGGGAAACGGGACTTGAACCCGCGACATCCACCTTGGCAAGGTGGCGCTCTACCACTGAGCTATTCCCGCATATAAGCGATAGCCTTTTAGCATATAGGCCCGGTCCTGTCAAGGGCCTTTTAGACGCCTTTGCGGGCACGCAGTTTGCGGATTTTTTCCCGCACGTCGAGGTAGTCGACGTCAATGGCGA
>CAYFYU010000014.1:49313-54965 GCA_964347455.1 uncultured Spirochaetota bacterium
CCCGCGACATCCACCTTGGCAAGGTGGCGCTCTACCACTGAGCTATTCCCGCACTTTGTTACAATTAATGTTATCAAAGCTAGGAATAAAATGTTAATATGATCGTAATAAACACGTCAAGTCTTATTTATATTTTTGCTTTATCTAAATGGATAACTAGACGCAACAGGAAATGCGATATAGTCCATTTACTTTTTTGAGTCAAAATCTATATTTCATTTTTAGATTGATTTCCTTAATGCTAGGGCCACAGATCAAGAATATAAAAGCCAGAAGTGCCCGTAATATAGGCATATTTCCCCTTCACCGTAACATCGGTGCATTGGACATTATAAAATTCAACTTCAACTGGTGTGTTGGGGTTTCCAATATAGATAATACGCAGTGATCCCCAGTCTGCGACATACGCATAGTCACCTACAACAGTAACATTTATTGCTTGACCGGGAGTATCTATACCTCCCACGAAATTTAGACCAACAGTTGGATTTGAGACATCTATAATAAATAACCCCCAGTCCTCATTTGCTACATAAGCATTACCCTGAATCACAGTGACCCCTTGTGCGTAGCCAGGAGCGGTATCAAAATTATCTACCTCATAAGGTGCAATGGGATTTGAAACGTCGATCACTCGAAGTCCCCCAAATCCATCTGCTATACATGCGTAGTGGCCGCTTAGTGCAATATCAAGAGCAGTGTTGAAAGTATCAAAAGATCCAACTTCATTTGGCGATTGAGGGTCAGAAATATCTATTATTCGTAATCCCCACCTCCGTCTGCGATGTATACATAGTTGCTATTAATAGCAATACCATAGGCAGTTCCAGGTGTATCAAAATAACCTACTTCTGTAGGTTTTACAGGATCAGAGACATCTATAATGCGCAGTCCATCTGCTTGATCTGCAATGTAAGCATATTTACCTCTTACAACTATACCTTTTGCTAAGTCATCGGTATCAAGCTCTCCAATAATATCTAAGTTGTTAATATCTGTAAGATCGATGATCTGAAGCCCGGATGTGTGATCTGCAACGTAGGCATAGTTACCTTGCACCGCTATGTGATTCGGACTTGTGGGTAGTGTCATATTATTGACTTCTGCTGGAGACGAGGGAATTTTTAAATCAAGTGTACGAATCCCAGCAACTGAATCTGCAACATATCCGTAATTACCATCTATTGCGATTCCCCATGATGAACCAAGAGTATCGTAACTACCAAGTTCGCGGGGATTTAGAGGATTTGAAATATCAATCACAACAATACCGGTATCGCCACTTGAAATATAGGCGTAGTTTCCATTCGCTTCGACATCGTATACAGGAGTTGAAGAGGTGGGATATGTACCCACTTCATTCGGGGTGGGATTTGAAATATCAATAATCCTGAGTCCACCTGCGCTGTATGCACAATAAGCGTAGTCGCCATTTACCACAATCTTTCTATTAATATCAAAAAAGAAATATGATCCAATTATTTTAATAGAGGTAGGATCCGAAATATCAACGATAACCATCCATCAGCTACATATGCATAATTGTCCTTTAAAACAATGCTCATAGCCTGACCAGAAGTGTCAACAGAGCCTATTTCGCGCTCATTGTTTGTTGGAAAAAACCTTAGCTGCTCTGCGCTAAAGTCACTGAGCATATCATTATAATAAGCTGGTTTTACTGCATAAAAATATGTTTTGTCCTTTTGAACGGATTTGTCAATGAAGCTGTTTTTTTTAATGACTCCAGAAATATTCGAAAAAGGGTCATTAGGGGACGTTGTTTTCCAAACAGTATATTCATCTGTTGAGTTAATTGAGGTCCATTCGATATGAATGGAATCTAAACCAGGGATTAGTCTAGGTGCAAGAAGGGAATATGATAGAGGTATCACTTTTACTACGTCCGACCAATTATCCTCTCCAGCACTCGAATGCGATCGAAGGAGAAAAGTGTGCATATCGCCATTAACAAGTCCAGACAAAGTGTACGGAGTTGAAACATTTTCGATTTTCTGAGAATAATCTTCATTTGGAACGACATCCGCCTTTTCATAGTAAAGGGTGTAGCTTTCTGACAACGGCACCGGATCCCATGAAAGTGTGACTGTCTTGTTCCCAGGCTTAACATCAAATGATGGAATTGCGCCCTGATCAACTAAAGTGATTAGAACTGAGTCTATATTCGTATTCCAGTCTTCAGCCGTTACTTTTACAGTGAGTGAGCCGGAAAGCCCCGTAGTTGGAAATTGAAAGGTAAATGATCCATCTTCATTAAATGGAATTTCTCCACTAAGTGAAGTGGCAAGCACTTCATAATCAATAGTACTTAAGCCGCAATATCGCCAGAGTTTGAGGATAAATCGAGAACAATACCTTCGACTACTACGGTTGCTGCGTAAGAACTCCCATCATCCGGGGATAAAATAATGATTGTAGGTCCTGTTTCATCTTTTACCTGAAGGACAAATGTATCGTCTATTGGTGTGAGACAGGAAGAAAGTGCTAGTATTACTATGCATAAAATACCCAAATAAGATTGTTTTAATAGGATGCACCCTTGCTTCCATTGCATCTTAGGAGGCCTCCATCTTTATTCATCGCCGAGAAAAAGTATATCCTGTTTCGTATCAACTGCAGCAGCAGCACGTGCTTCATCAGATGACACCTTTCCGAGATAGGAGTATTTTTCAGTCTTTGCTGGATCGATGGCGTAGGCCTGTTCGAAGAAAGCTGTAGAATCATCGTAGTTTTTCAGCTCGTAGTTCGCCTTCGATATGTTCAGCAACACCTTCAGAGCAATAGGCGATTCACCCCGACCCTGTTGCTGCAGCGTTCTCAGGGCGGTGTTGAACTGTGATAGCGCATCCCAGTAATTTCCCTCGAGATATGCAACGTTACCGAGGTTTATTTTAGCATTCAGATAATTCGGATCGATGCGTAATGCTCTGCTGAAGGCTTGCTCAGCCTTCTGATACTGGTTGAATTTCGCATAGGTGATGCCAAGCTTGTTCCAGTCTTCCTTTTTGCCCGTCTCTCGTGCAGCATCACGGTACTCAACAACAATAGTCTCAACCAGTTCTTCCATGTCATCCCGAAACCCCCGTACGATGTTCTCTTTGTCCCCATATTGAAGTCCAAGGTCTGTCTCCTTCAACCCCACGGGACGGTATAGCTCTTGCGAATCCCGCGTCAGGTAGAAACCCCGTTTATCGGGGTCAGCTTCGTACATTGTCCACTCTTCAACGCCCTTGCGCCAGGCCTCGAGGAAATCTGATTTTCCCAACATCGTTATTTCAATAGGCACCCACAATTGATCCTCCACATTAATGGTCATGCTCCTATCAGGGTGAAGTTGTTTGAAGGAACGACCAGCTATCTTGGTATTGAAGGCCGAATAGATATGACCTGGAGTGGTGATGAATCCTGTTTCTATTCCAACCGTTTCGAGAATACTATTATACAAAACAGTTAAGTCATCGCAGTCGCCGGTAATCCGCTTCAGCGTATCGCGGGGAAGACTGATCGAGTCAACCACCATCGGGTTCTCCTGCACCGAGGTAAAGGGTGAAGTGGGGTCTACCTGATAGAGAATTCCGATCTCACCCAGTGCGTGGTATACCTGCATCGCAAACTGAAGTTCCTCCGTGAATGCTGGTATCGCCTCGTCCTTGGTGGATTGACGGATAAAGCTCGAGTAGTTTCGAAGAGCACTGTCCGCTGGTGTAATGAAGGCAGCGACTTTTCGGTCGTCATCCCAGGTGATCGCAGTCTTGTCATGAAGATCGTAGGAAACCGGGTGACGCTGCTCCGCCGGCTTCCCCTTTGAGGAATAGGTGACAATGATCTCACCAGTCAGTGGTGTAATACCCTCAGTTCTGAATACCTCCTGATTAAAGGATGCGATAAGCTCAATATCCCTGCTCTCACCAGGATCCAGCTCGGATATCGTAGCAGAGGGTGTGGGGGAGTCCATATATCCTGCCTGGAAAAAGGATACCTCGATGTCAGATATTGCATGCTTCTCGATATTGGTCAGCGTAACCGTGCCCACGGCATTTTTTGCATAATAACTCTGCATGGCCGCAAACATCGCCGGAATGGACGCCTCCTCAAACCTGAGACTCCTGATGATTGCCGCAGGTGAGTCGGGATCCTGCCCGAATCTGTAGTGTGCTGCGAACCCAATGCCGAATATAAGACCGTTGAAATCCTTGAGTGCGCTGAGGGAGAGCAGGTACTTGAGATTGGGATTTATATCGATACTGAAGTTGTAGGAGGGATTGAGTCCAATTCTTCCCCCCAGCTCAAAAAGAAAGTTGGATGAACCAAGGCTTCCCGCCTCATCAACAAGGTTGGGAAAGACCGCCTGGGAATAACCTGTAGAAAACTCCCCTCCTATTTCGAAATTCTTCGTAAACCGGTTTGCGTACAGCATGCCAAGAGTGCCAAAATAGTGCCTGTGGTCCCATTTCTCCGGTTCAACAGGATCTTGACTGTCAAAAGTCATCATACCAACCCTGGCAGTTGGTATGAATACCGGTGATTTCAGGAATGGCCAGCGTACATGTGCTGCAATTTCATAGATGTTGTAGTCTCCCCCGTAATCAGATATGTTGTTGAGACTCTGATATTCCACCCCGAGGGAAAGTGGATACCGATAGTAGGTGTTGTAGTTGAGCTCACCTTCCTGGCCTAGTGCCCGGATCGTAGTGAAAGAGAGGATGGAGCTGATTGTAACAGCATAAAGAAGTACTTTTTTCACACGATCCAGGAGTTCTGTCTTTTTCATCTTTTTCACCCCTGAATTAAATACATAATTTTATTAATTTCAATTTTAACACAAATTTTGGCGTTCACAACAGGAAAATAATAGTAACCCGTTAAATTTTTAGGTGTTAGGGGGTATCGATTTATATCTTGGGTGGACACCGGGCAGTGCTAAAGGAAAAATTTGCTTTATCTAAGTTTTTATGTAAAATATATACATTTGCTGCAAAACCGAGATGGCAATGCTTAGGATATCAAATTTCGCGGTAAGGCCAGCTGTTCCACTCCTCTTCCTGGTCCTCTTGATTCCACAGCTCACCCTGGCAATCACCGTAGCAAAATCAGGGGGCGATTTCTTTAGTATTCAAGATGCGATCAATAATGCTTCTCCAGGCGATACGATCTATGTTAAGGAGGGTACCTACAACGAGAAGATCGAGTTTACCAGCAGCGGCTCACAGAGCGGAGGCTACATAAAGCTCACCAATTTCAAGAACGACCGTGTGGTACTTGATGGGAGGGATGTCGACGGCAGCCATATGATCTACATCGAGAATAAGAGCTACATCATTATAGAGGGATTTGACATAAGGAACAACCTGTGGGTGAAGCACGGGTCTGGCATACGGATCGAAGGATACGGCAGCAACATTGAGATTCGGAACAACAAGATACATGAAATTACTGGGAGTAATGCGACCGGCATAACGGTATACGGGATTGTGGCGACACCTATTGAAAATCTGTTTATTGATGGTAATGAGATTTACAATGCCGAGCCGTCAACGAGCGCTGCAATTGTCCTCAACGGTAACGTAAGAGATTTTGAGGTAACAAACAACACCATCCACGATGTCAATCATACTGGGATTGAGTTCTTAGGGG
>CAYFYU010000014.1:54975-55685 GCA_964347455.1 uncultured Spirochaetota bacterium
CCGCTTCGACTTCGCAGCGCCCGTATCCATCTACGAGGTCCACCTCGGCTCGTGGCGCTACGAGCCGGGCGGTTATGTGGCCCAGGATGGACTTTGTAAGGGCAACACTGTTTACAATGCGAAGTCTTCGAAAGGTAGTGCAGCAGGGATTCGCATTGATGGCGCGAAGGACATAACCGTTGAGGAGAACAGAATATACAACTGTGATGTGGGTATTGAGATAGGAGCATGGAAAAGGGGGGTTGTCACTTCGGGTATTACTGTCAGGCGCAATGTAATCTATGAAAACAGCAAGGAAGGTATTTACGCTGGTGGGTACGCGAAGAGAAGAGGAACGGTTCAGAATAGTAAGTTTTATAACAATGTGTTGTATAAAAACCAGCTTGCTCAAGAGGGTGATGGCGAGATTTCCATTCAATTTGCCTCGTCTGCGGTACTCGATCTACATCGCCGCCAGTGGTTTTGCAGGCTCTCGAATAACGCCCTGTTCGGTGCCCGCGTGGCCGCCGCGTTATTGATGACCACGATGTCGAGCCCCTTCAGCTGTTCCCGGTGCTGCCTGAAGGACTCCCGCACGATGCGTTTCTGTCGATTGCGGCCGCTGGCGAGCTTGCAGTTCTTTTTGCCGATTGCCAGTCCGAGACGCGCCTCTTCTGAGGCATTTGGTCGGTAGAGCACGGTGAACATTCTGTCACGACTTCGCTGCGCGT
>CAYFYU010000014.1:55837-56070 GCA_964347455.1 uncultured Spirochaetota bacterium
TATCTTCCGTGGTCGGAAAACCCTCGTCGCAAGGTCTACGGCGTGAGCCTGGCGCGGCCTTTGGCGCGTCGACGCTTTAGTACCAGACGGCCTGCCTTGGTGGCCATGCGGGCCCGGAATCCATGCCTGCGAGCCCGCTTCAGTTTGCTGGGCTGAAATGTTCTTTTCATTTGGGTATCACTCAGTTTGTCATTGCGCGCATCGGGCGCGCCGTTCTGATCGTCGGCAGGCGC
>CAYFYU010000014.1:56080-56452 GCA_964347455.1 uncultured Spirochaetota bacterium
AGGCCGCTCCCGAGCGTTGCGCCCGGCGCGACCCGCGCGCGGACGGCGCATGCGCGTTTTCCCGTCTGGCGAAGGTCACATTTCCGTTATAGACTGCCCGGTCTCTGATGAAGACGAAGAGCTGCTTCTAGAGCGCCAGGGACCCCTCTTTGCAACCTGAAATGACAGTATGGAATCGTTGCGTACGCGACCTCCAGGCCGAACTGCCCGAGCAGCAGTTCAATACCTGGATACGTCCGCTGCAGGCTGTCGAGGATGGGAGCGTGCTCAAGCTCCTGGCGCCGAACCGTTTCGTGGTCGATTGGCTGAACGAGCACTACCTCTGCCGGATAGAGGAACTCGTGGACACCGCCGGCGGCAGCGCTCAGGTGG
>CAYFYU010000014.1:56490-56923 GCA_964347455.1 uncultured Spirochaetota bacterium
CTCTCAGCCCGCAATATCTGGTCATGCATTACACCGCCGGCGGCAGCGCGCAGGTGGTTGTGGAAGTCGGGTCCCGGCAGGGGCCACCGGCGGCGGCGTCACCGGTACGGCCGGCGGCGCCGGCGGTAGAGGCGCCGGTCATCAGCCGCCTGAATCCCGATTTCGTTTTCGAGAATTTCGTAGAGGGTAAGAGCAATCAGCTGGCAAAAGCCGCTGCTTACCAGGTTGGGGAGAATCCTGGCTCGTCCTATAACCCGCTTTTCATTTACGGCGGCGTCGGGCTGGGTAAGACTCACCTGATGCAGGCGGTCGGGAATGCGATGCTGCAGAAGAACCCGGACGCCCGCGTTAGCTACGTGCATTCCGAGCGATACGTTGGTGACATGGTCCGCGGCTTGAAGCACCACACGATTGCAGAATTCAAGCGGACCTA
>CAYFYU010000015.1:0-28813 GCA_964347455.1 uncultured Spirochaetota bacterium
AATAAAGATGATTGCACCAGTTGTACATTCTGTGGTATCATATGCCCCGATGTGTGTATAGAAGTGTATAAGTGACTGAGTGCCGCAGGTGCTGTCAAGTACCGCAGGTGCTGTCAAGTGCCGCAGGTGCTGTCAAGTGCCGCAGGTGCTGTCAAGGAGTGTATTCGATATGGGCGAACGAGTTCTCATGAGGGGAAATGAAGCTCTCTGTGAGGGAGCAATAATAGCCGGCTGCAGATACTACTTTGGTTATCCTATAACCCCCCAGAATGAGGTCCCAGCATATATGTCAAAACGGATGCCCGAAATTGGGGGCTGTTTTCTCCAAGCGGAATCAGAGATAGCATCGATCAACATGGTTTGGGGTGCGAGCCTGGCGGGAAAAAGGGCAATGACCTCTTCATCGTCTCCTGGTATAAGTTTGATGCAGGAGGGGGTGTCTTATCTGGCCGGAGCGGAACTTCCAGCGGTTGTGGTGAACATAGTAAGAGGAGGACCTGGACTCGGCAATATCGCCCCTGCCCAATCAGATTACTTTCAGGCGGTTAAGGGCGGCGGACATGGGGACTACAAAACTCCGGTGCTCGCGCCATCCACGGTTCATGAACTGGCTCACCTTATGATCGATGCTTTTGATCTGGCGGATATCTACCGTACACCAGTCTATATTCTGGCCGATGGCGCCCTAGGGCAGATGACCGAGGCTCTGGAGCTTCCAGAGCCAAGCACACGGGAAATACCCCCAAAGGACTGGATACTGGACGGCGCAAAGGGGCGGGAGCCACGAATTATCATGAGTCTGAGGCTTGCACCACATGAAGCACTCGAGGAGCATAACCTAAAGCTGCAAAAAAAGTTTGAAGAGATAGAGAAGAAAGAGCTAAAATATGATACCTATATGATCGACGACGCCGAGGTAATCATAGTCTCTTTCGGGATGGCCTCGCGCGTTGCCAGGGCCTCAATAGATAGGGCACGAGAAGAAGGCATGAAAGTTGGACTCGTCCGCCCGATAACACTCTGGCCATTTCCGACTCAGCTGTTACGGGACCTGGCGCAAAAAAAGAGGGTGAGGGGATTCCTCGATGTGGAAATGAATTTAGGGCAGATGATTGAAGATGTTAGACTTGCCGTAAATGGGTGCAAAGAGGTTAACTTTTACGGAAGGACCGCGGGTATACTTCCCGATGAAGATGAGCTCTTTCAGAAGATTGTGGAGGTTTATGGATGAAAACAGATTCGGTAAAGACCCAGACGAGGAAAATCATATACAAGAAACCTGAATCCTTGAAAAAGGTGAGGATGCACTACTGTCCGGGTTGCGGACACAGCATCATTCACAAACTCCTCGCACAGTGTATCGATGAGTTCGGCATTCGGGAGGAAACGATAATCGTCGCACCGGTGGGATGCTCAGTACTGATATACAATTACTATAACTGTGATGGTACCGAGTCCGCACACGGGAGGGCTCAGGCCGTGAGCACGGGATTAAAGAGGGCTGCTCCGGAAATGATGGTGGTTTGTTATCAGGGCGACGGTGATCTGGCTGCGATTGGCACTGCCGAGACAATTCATGCAGCGAATCGAAACGAGAACTTTACCGTGATATTTGTAAACAATGCGATATACGGTATGACCGGCGGCCAGATGGCACCAACAACGCTTGTTGGTCAAAGAACGAGAACCTCACCATTCGGGAGAGAGGAATCGAATTCCGGTAAACCCCTCAAGCTCTGTGAATTGCTGAGTCAGCTCGATGGGCCGCACTATATTGAACGTGTTTCGGTACATGATGTAAAAAACGTGATGAAAACGAAGAAAGCAATTAAGAAGGGATTGAAGTATCAGCGTGAAGGATGCGGGTACAGTTTTGTGGAAGTATTATCAATGTGTCCCACCAATTGGGGAATGACAACGCTTCAGGCTGCCCATTGGGTAAAGGAGGATATGATCCCCTACTATCCACTGGGTGTTTATCGTGACAGAGGGATTGAGGAAGGTAGGTAGTATGACTGAAAAAATGCTTATTGCTGGTTTTGGCGGTCAGGGTGTGATTCTTGCTGGAAAGCTTATCGCCTATGCCGGGATGGTCGAGGGCAAACAGGTGTCGCATATACCTTCCTATGGTGTCGAGATGAGGGGGGGTACAGCGAACTGCTCTGTTGTCGTTTCCGATCGAGCGGTCGCATCTCCATTTGTTGTGCATCCTACAACCCTCATAGTCCTGAATAAACCTTCTCTGGACAAATTTGAGGAAAAGGTACTCACTGGCGGAAATCTCTTTATCAATAATTCTCTTATCGATAGAAATTCAGAGCGTGAGGATCTCAAGGTATACTATGTTCCGGCAAACAACCTTGCGGAAGATGCAGGTACGGGAAAGGCGAGTAATATGGTTATGATGGGCGCCTTCATAGCAGTAACCGGCCTCGTTTCCAGGGAAAATTTAAAAAAATCTCTTCCCGAGGTAGTTTCAGCGAGGAACATCAGGTACAACGAGATCAATCTCAAGGCCATCGATATGGGCTACGAATATATAAAGAATCAAATGGCTGGATAGCTGGCTAGAACGAAGCGTTTACGTTGAGAAAGGCAGTGAGGAAGTCTCTGCTCTCGCCAAGAACGTTGAAATCAACCTTAACCTTCCAATTGATGCCCCGTGTTATAAAGCTGAAAAAAGGCGACAAGAAAATGCCGAATTCCTCAGTTTCATTGGTCTGTATGTTCATCTCGCCGCCGACCGAAAAATAGGAACCTTCCGGTTCGTAATTTAAATTAACGTTGAAGTCGATATCGTTCACTTCATTGGTGTCGGCATAATCCCTGATCAGGTAGTTGTAGTGTTCCTTCGGACGGGAGAAGATCGATAGAATGAGGTTCCAGTTCTGGATTCGAAAATACTCTTCGAGCAGAAAGTAGAAGTTGTCATAATCGAACATTCTGCCACCGTCGATTGTCGGATTGCCGATAGTAATGTAGAAATCGGATACCCTGCCCAAATACTTGGCCATAAGGCCAAGTCTGAAATCTTCCCCGGTCAGTCCTGCGAAAAGTGTGAAGAAATAGGGTTCGAAGCTTAGATCGAATGCCAGGTCAAGGGATTTTATAGTGTTGCTGCCGTAGCGTTGGTACAAGTAGATTTTACCACCGTAGTGCTCCCAGTAATCAGTTCCCATGATAATTCCTGTACCCAGAACCGGCAGATACCCGTCGTAATCGAATCCTCCTTCTCGGTGATAGAGATGGCCCTTATAGTATTCAGCTTCCCCAATGACACCATAATATCCGGTCCAGTAGGTCAGATCGAGCACCTTAAATATATCATTCACCGATGCCTGGGCTATATCGAAGACGAGAGAAGGGGCGGTGTTGTTTTCAAGATCTGCATTGAGATACTCGAACCCGAGCTTCCCCTGATACTTATAGCCCCCATCAAATGTTATATCAAATTCACCTCTTGTCGCAATTTCACCTTTTAAATTGATAAACGAGGTAAAATCCATCTGTGGGACGAGAACATTCGCACCGAATAGAGCGGATGTGACAAGAGAAAACAGAACAACAAGGATGTATTTTAAAATCCCCTTTCGGCTCATGGCTCCCCCCGGCTACTGTGATAAGACAAATGTGCTCCTCTCCTATGAATTTCGGTCGCATTGGTCAAATAAAAAGGGTAATTTGTGGGGATTCTTTTACTTGGTAAAGATTGTTTTGAAGAGATTTCCGATTGAATCTTCAAAATTTGAAGCGAAGGCAAAACGGTTGAATTTATTTATTATTTTCGATTTCATCGATGAACCCTCCTCTTGGAAGTTTCTGAACTCCTCGTACAGTACTCGGTACGTTGAGTTCTCAGGATCGTAGTTTACAGCTTCCTCGAGAAAGAATTCTGTCCTGGCACTTTTTCCGATATAGTAATTGCAGATTGCGATATAAATACAGACTGCACCGAGACGTTTCGGTTCCTCGATGAGATTGTAGGCGTCGAGCAGGTACTGAATGGCGGCATCCCACATCTTCAGTTGATAGAAAGCATAGCCTGCATCAAAGAAGTACTTTCCGTTTTCTTCATCGAGTTTCGTTGCCTGTACGAGAGGGTTCACGGCACTTCTATACTCCCCGCCCTGACAGTACGCAAGCCCAAGTAGATTGTACAGTGCAGGGCTCTTGGAATAGTCCAGCGCCATCTCAAAGTTGTTTATCGCTTCGATGATTCGTCCCTCGTTGAGAAAAGTCACCCCTCTATAGAGAAACTCCTTTGCATCTGCAGATATATCCGGTGCAGTCGTACGTTTTTGGGATTTACGAATGCCTTTTTCAATATATTCGCCTCCTGTAAGCACCTGATAGGCCTCGTTTACCTCTTTGAACTTCTCCTCTGCCAGATCCGCCAGGGGGTTGCCCTGATGCTTATCGGGATGGTACTTTGCCGCTAGCTTTCTATAGGCTCTGAGGATCTCCTCTTTTGATGCCGAACGCTCGATGCCGAGTATCTTGTAATAGTCTTTACTCACCTTTTACCCTTGTACCACTAATAACAGTGTAGAGGTATGCCCATCTTAAATTTTACCCGTTGACGGGAAAAAATCAAGGGATGTAAGTTTGTTTTATAAGGATAAAAAATGCATCCGATAATAAAAACAGAGGGATTCTGGGTACCTCTGGTTCTTAAGTTTCACTTATCACCGTATCATCATCCTTTTAAGTAGCGAGCGAACACCGATGCGGCTTTTTTTTGTTGTAGTCCTCATCCTTTGTCCCACTACCCTTTTTGCACAGGAGGTGGGATTCATGGGCATCAACATCGGCATGACCCGTGAACAGGTCCTCGAGTCTGCCAGCGCCAACCAGATGATTGAGGTACCGAAAAACAGGGATGTGGACTTTTTTCCCGTGGAGGAGCGGAAAATTCTCACCCTCTCTATTAAGCCGGAAGTTCCCTTTATCTATCTCCAGTTTTTCGACGAACTGCTCTATGCAATAACCGTTATTTTCGATGAGAAATACCTAGACTTCTTTACGCTTAATGATTCGATGGAACAAAAGTATGGGAAGTATACCCTGCTTACTCCTGAATGGCGGCAGTGGCAACTTGATTCTGTTACAATCAAAGTTGAAAAACCAGCAGTGGTTAAGTATATCGCCCTGGAAGAATTCCTTGAAGCAACCGCATTCGAGGGAGAGAATGCACAGGAAGATCAGCGCAGAAGAGACTCGCTTCTTCAAGGATTGTAGTTCCCCCTGTATCCTTATCACGGCAAATTCCTCAATTCGATAGAAAGCTCTTTGAGTTCGGCGACCTCTTTCGAGAGAGAAAATGCAGTTGAGGATCGGCGAAGAAGAGATGCCATCCTTGGGGGACTGTGATTCCCCTGAATCCCTATCACGGTAAATTCCGCAGTTCGATTGCAAGCTCTTTGAGTTCGGTTACTGTTTGGGGAACAAAAGCTTTGTTACCTCGTATGAAAACTGTGTTGTTCTGAAAAAGCGGTTCGGCTTCAATAGGGAAGGGTGAAGCACGTGCTGCTTCACGCCAGATTCTCGTACCGGGGATCGGTGAGAAGTAGGAAAGTAGAGGCGCCCCTCCGCATTTATGGATGAATTCGATTGTATCCTTCACATCATCAGCAGCCTGTCCTGGAAATCCGAGCATAACATACGTACCGACCTCTTCCCTCGTATACCCAGCCAAGCGCAACAGCTCGACAGCTTTTCTGTATTCATTGTTGCCGGTTTTATTTCCCGTCAATTTCTGCAGATCCTCATCAGCAGTTTCAAGCCCTATACGGATTGTTGCTACTCCTGCCTCTTTGAATAGATTCGCAATCTCCTTCGTTACAAAACGTGCGTGTATACCGTTTGGCAGATGAATAGAGAGTTCCAATCCTCGTTGGACCATTTCCCTCAGTATGGGTATAAAATGATTTTTACTGTTCATGAGAAGGGCATCGTCGTAGAATGCAACATTTGCTGCCGCCAGCCTATCTGTGTATAAAAGGATTTCCTCAATGACAGACCGGACGGATCTCGCAGATGGGACAGGGTTAATGATATGGGAAGCGCAGTAGGTGCAGTCAAAGGAGCAGCCTATTCTTGTCAGAATGGAATAAAAATGTTTTTTTTTGCCCAGCTCGTGGAGGGGCAGGGGATAATCTGAAAAAGATGCCGGTGCACGTTCCTTATCGAGATTCCGGTTAGTTACATCCTCGATGAGTGTAAGGAGATTGCTCATGTTCTCTTCGGTAGCGATATAATCAGCACCTGATCCTCTTTTTGCGTGTTCTGGACAGAGCTTTGTGTAAATACCCCCCAGTATTACGGGAATCTCTTTTCCGAAATGGTTTTTTATCAGATGGATTGACCTGAAAACACCGGGATACCAGTAGGTCATTATGGAGGTAACCAGTACCACATTGGGGATTGGAATATTCGATAAATGGTGAACGAACTCCTCTTCGCCCATTCCGTAGCATGCATAGTCCCGATCCATGAAATCGAGAGGAGGAGGTTTCTTTATCACGTTTCTCCTGTACTTGGAACAGCCGTTTTCCTTTGGCTCCGGATTATGCTCCTCACTGCTTGTAAGGCAGTCGATGTAGAAAATCTCAGCCCCTGCCCCTTTCAGAACCGAACCGATGTAAAAAAGACCGAGCGGTTCCGCCCATAAGTTGTAGGCGGCAAAATCAGTGATCCAGGGATTGATGAGGAGTGCTGTCGGGGTTTTCTTCATAGACTCCTCTCTAATGTACCTCGAACCAACCCCTTTTGTGAAGAGTTACTGTTAATAATGCTTATTGCTCGACCTTTTCACTTATATCTCTTACCTTTATAGTGACATTACAGAAAGGATAAAAATGGATAAAAATAAGAAAAGCTACATTATGGACATGGATGGTGTAATTTACGCTGAAAATAAGCTCATTGAAGGAGCAAAGGAATTTATCGATACCCTTAAAAAAAATAGAAATAAATTTCTGTTTCTCACAAATAATTCACGGCAAACACCGCTCGATCTGAGTAAGAAGCTTGCAATGCTTGGAATCGAAGTACCAAGCGAGAGAATATTTACCTCTGCAATTGCCACCGCGAAATTTTTAAATAAACAGAAGAGGCGGGGGACTGCCTATGTCATTGGCGATGCAGGCTTGTACAACGCACTTCATGACATCGGCTACCACATGACGGAATTTCATCCAGATTACGTCGTAATCGGTGAGACTCGATCGTATTCATTTGAGATGATTGAGAAGGCCTGTAATTTCATTCTTGAAGGCGCTAAATTTATCGGTACAAATCCGGATACAACCGGCCCAAAGGAGCTCGGTATCGTTCCTTCTGTAGGTGCTCTTGCCACACCGATAGAGAGGGCAACCGGTATAACGCCCTATTTCGTCGGTAAACCGAATCCATTGATGATGAGAACTGCCCTACGAATACTTGGGTCTCACTCAGAAAACACCGTTATGATCGGTGATCGTATGGATACCGACATGGTAGCTGGTATAGAAACCGGTCTTGAAACCATCCTCGTTCTGTCCGGGGTAACAAACAGGAGAGATCTTAAACGTTATCCCTATCAGCCGAGCAGAGTCTGCAGCTCACTGAAAGAGGTGCTCGAGCAGGAGTTTCGTCTCAATAAGGTTTTTCGGTAAGGTTTCACAATACAGAGAAGAGTGATAAAAATTTCCCGCTAAAAATTTTAACACAATATCGGGGAGGGAGGTTACCAGAGGTTAGCGAAATAATTTCTCTGCTCTTTTTAGGTCATCCGCCGTGTCTATTTCAACCCATTCATTGTGCTCAATGCATTCTACATAGATGGGAAAATCATCCACATGAGCCCCAATAACCGCATCGAAGAGCACGTCGAGCCGGTTTTGCTGTACAAATTCATCGAGCCACCCTGAAAGCAGATCACCGTAATCCTTCTGTATTACAAGTATTCCCGTTGACATGTAGTGCATTTCATCGATTTCCCCGCAGCGCCCGCTGAGAATTTGAACCGAACTGATGCGCAGGTTCCTATTGGTTGTGATTAGAATTTCATCCTTTTTTCCATTATACTTTCCGGTCAGGTAAAATGATCTGTTTCCCGCCCCATCGAGTACTAGTCTCATCGTCTCTTCAGCGATAAATATATCCCCTTCGAGGAGCACGGTACCCTTTTTCAACTTGTCCCTCGCGAGCCACAAAGAGTACATGTCATTCGTGTTCTCATAGCGCTCATTTATGACATATTCTATATCCAGGCTGCCAAATTTATCTTTCACTATCTTTTTTACTGTATCCGAGTGATAGCCGGTTACCAGAGTGCAGGTACGGATACCTATATTTTCAAGAAACCTTAGAGTATTGGTGAGTATTGGTACACCGTTAACCTCCGTTAAGCACTTCGGCGCATGGTCTGTAATCGGTTTAAGCCGCAGACCCAATCCTGCTGCGAGAATAATTGCATTATTTATCACGGTATCCTCTTTTGCGAATCACTCCTGCACTATACCATAAGAGTGTACAAAGCCGCAACAATAACAATTGGTAAGGAGGAGTAATTTGGTTGATCATCGATACGCTTACGATTATCATAACGGTAGAGAACGATGAAACTATTGAAGCTGTACATTCTCCGGGAGTTTATTCCCCCCTATATCGGGAGCGTGGCTTTTTTCAGCATGCTGCTCCTGCTCGAGAGGGTGCTGAGCTTTGTCAGGCTCGTAGCACGAGGATATGCCAGTGTAATTGATCTCAGTGTACTGATATTTTACTCAATTCCTTCGACCCTTGCCCTCACTATGCCAATGGCAACACTCATGGGCGCGCTGGTTTCCGTCAGTCGTCTATCTCATGACAGTGAGATAACTGCAATGCGGGCCAGCGGAATCCGCTTGGGTTCAATATTTCTCTCACTATATATCACTGGTATATTTATTGGCGGGTTGAGCTTTTATTTTACCGATAAGCTCGTTCCTATTGGGAATGTCAAGTTTAGAACGCTCTATCAGAAACTGACAATTGCCCGTCCCGATGTTCAGATAGACAGTCTCAGTATCAACCAGCTGACCGATAATGTCACGATGCTCGTCGATGAGGTTGACGAGAAATCGGGGAACCTCCTGAATGTGACCTTATTTGAACGGAACGAGGGGGAGAATGAAAAGACAATCACCGCAAAGAAGGGCTGGTTTATCAGCTCTGAAGAAGAGGATGCATATATGGTACTGAGGTTGCAAGAGGGCGTTATTTACGATCCCGGTCCCATCACAGGTGAGAGTTTTGACAGCGTAACTTTCAGCACCATGGATCTCAATATTCCGATTGAGAGGAAAGAAATTCAGAATATCGCCAAATCGCCGCGAGATATGAGTATGAAGGAATTAGCAGCAAGCATGAGTGAATTGGAATGGGGTTCACGTGAGTACAATAAGCATGTCATCGAGTATCACAAGAAAATTGCGATTCCCTTTGCGTGTATACTGTTTGTTTTTCTCGGCACCCCTTTTGCAGTTGCACGAGGTAGGACCGGGAGGGGTTTGGGGTTAGGTATCGGGGTAATCATTATTTTTCTCTACTATCTTTTTCTCCTTTCATTGGAGCGCATTGGAAAATCTGGCACGATACCGCCATGGTTGGCTATTTGGCTGCCAAACCTGCTCTTCTTCATAGCAGGTATGTACAATATTCTGAGACGGGGCAAAGTATGACACTGTTTCCTGGCAAGACTTATACACGATTTATCGTTTTTGAATTTATCAAGGTTTTTTTTGTCTGTGCGATTTTTCTCGTTGGGCTCTCCTTTATCGTTCGCACTGTTCAGGATGCGGATAAATTTAAAACCTATAGCTTTATACAAATAGTGATTATAAGAATTTTGGAAGCTCCAGATATTTTCTCACGGGAAGCACTCCTTCCATCAAGCATGTTCGCTGCAGTTTATACGATGAGCAATCTTACAAAAAAGAGGGAAACAATTGCATTGCGAAGTTGTGGTGTCAGTGCCTACAAAATAATTTCGCCGCTCATCCTCTTGGGTTTTCTTATCTCCATCGGCTCCCTTCTATTTGAGGATTATGTCGTTGTCAAGAGTTATGTGGTGAGGAAAAAAAATTATGCTCGAATCAGGGGTGAGGAGTTTACCCTCAAGCTCAGTGACCGACATAATCTCGTCGTATTTGGAGAAAATGACATCGTTTACAAGATGGAGAGATTCTCTTCTGAATCGCAGGAGATGATCAATGTGCTCGTAATTAGAAAGGATGGTGAAGGCAGCATTAATTATAGAATCGATGCTGAGAAAGCGACGTGGGATGGAGAACGGTGGGTCTTCCACAATGGTATAATGCGTATTTTGGGAAGGGAGGGGAATATAGAAGAAGAACAGAAATTTCAGGATTTATACACAGAAATTAAGGATGATCCGCAACACTTCGGCCAGGAGAGCAGGAGTATTAAAAATATGACGATCCGTGAGGGTTATCGTTACTACCAGATCATGAAAAAAATGGGACTCAACTACCGGGGAATTCTTACGAAGTTTCACCGGAAGATTGCAAACTCTTTTACCATATTTCTCGTGGTCGTTATAGGTCTGTCACTCGGAAGCATGCCTTTCAAAAACGCACTGGTTATCAGCTTTAGTATGACGCTCATCACGCTGCTGGTATTTTTGTTTCTCATTGAAATAGGCTACACATTCGGGAGTAGCGGAAAAATTTCACCTGTAATCGGTGGATGGCTGGGAAACATAGTATTTTCAATTGTCGGGGTGTTGCTGCTTAGAAAAGTGAGAATATGAGGGATAGAATAGTCATAAAAGGTGCGCGTGCACATAATCTGAAATCCATCGATGTGGAGCTGCCGAGAAACAAGCTTATCGTGATTACCGGTCTGTCAGGCTCGGGAAAATCATCACTTGCATTTGACACCATTTATGCGGAAGGTCAGAGGCGTTACGTAGAATCCCTTTCGGCATATGCGCGTCAATTCCTCGGATTAATGGAGAAGCCCGATCTCGACTATATCGAAGGACTATCACCTGCCATAAGCATTGAACAACGTTCTGCAGGCAGGAATCCCCGATCAACAGTTGGAACCATTACGGAGATATACGATTATTTGAGGCTGCTCTTTGCCAGAGTAGGTAAACCCTACTGTTATAATTGTGGTAAAGAGATACGGAGTCAGACGGTTGATCAGATCGTTGATCGGATAATGGCCTTTAAAATCGGAGAAAGGCTTATCATCTATGCACCGATTGTACGGGGGAGAAAGGGTGAGTTCAAAAAGGTGTTCGAGGATGCGGCGGGAGGCGGATTCGTACGTGTTCGTGTTGACGGCAAGCTCATGCGGGTGGAGGAGGCATCCAGGCTGAATCTTGATAAGCAGAAGCGGCACGTCATAGACATCATTGTGGATCGAATCATCCTGAAACCAAATAGCAGACCACGAATTGCAGAATCCGTTGAAATTGCGGGAAACTTGACCGAGGATCTCATTGGTGTTGTTAGAGAAAATGGAGAGGAGGAGCTCTTTTCAAAGCGACTGGCCTGTGTATCCTGCGGTATCAGCTATCCCGAGGTACAGCCGCGTCTGTTTTCATTTAACAGCCCATACGGAGCGTGCACAGAATGTATGGGACTCGGGCTGAAGCTCGAGTTTGATCCCAATCTTATCATCCCAGATAAGTCCCTCTCGTTCAACGAAGGGGCAATACTCACCTTTCAGCCCAGTTCTTCGTGGGCGCGCAGTTCTTTCAATGCATTTTCGAAACGTTTCGGTATAACCGATAGACAGCCGATCAGCGAGATTCCCGGGCCCATTTACCAAAAGCTTCTCTATGGAACAGATGAGGAGCTGCGTTTCGTTCACGACCACTCGGATGGGAAGGGACGATGGGAGTATACATCGCAGTTCGAAGGGTTAGTCAGGAATCTTGAGAGGCGCTACCGTGAAACAAAGTCGGACGGAATACGGGAATGGATGGAGGAGTTCATGAAAGAGATTCCCTGCCCCGTCTGCGGTGGAAAGCGACTCAAGAGAGAAAGCCTCTCTATTAAAATCAAGGATAGATCTATCATCGATGTGGTCGAAATGACCGTACAAAAGGAGATCGAGTTCTTCGAGAACCTCGGTTTTTCTGAAAAGGAAGAGATTATTGCACGGCAGATAGTCAAAGAGATACAATCGAGGCTGCGCTTTCTCCAGAACGTTGGTGTCGGTTATCTCTCCCTCGACAGAAAGGCGGAGACACTCTCTGGCGGTGAGGCCCAGAGAATTCGGCTTGCAACACAGATCGGGTCAGGTTTGGTCGGTGTTCTCTATATTCTGGACGAACCGACAATTGGCCTCCATCAGAGGGATAACAAACGTCTCCTGGACACGCTCTTTCATCTTAGAGATATCGGTAATACACTCATTATCGTGGAACATGATGAACAGACAATTAAGAATGCGGATTTTATACTGGATCTCGGTCCTGGTGCAGGAGAGCACGGTGGAGAGGTCGTTGCACAGGGAAGGCCCACTGATGTGCAAAATAATCACAACTCTCTTACTGGTAGATATCTGAAGGGTGAGCTGAGCATCCCTCTTCCGGCAAAGAGACGCAGCGGAAACGCAAACTTTCTTACTCTCCGGGGCGTTCGGGAGCACAATCTCAAGTCCATCGATGTCACCTTTCCACTGGGTACCTTTATTTCGGTGACCGGTGTGTCCGGTTCGGGAAAATCAAGTCTCGTCAATGATGTACTCTACCCGGTTCTTGCTAACAGGCTCAACCGTACTGCAAGACCGGAGGGCTTATATGATGCCATTGAGGGAACAAAGTGGGTTGACAAGATAATTGATATTGATCAGTCTCCGATCGGACGGACTCCCCGATCGAACCCGGCAACCTATACCGGTTTATTTACCCCAATTCGCGAACTTTTCGCTTCTCTTCCAGAGGCCAAAATCCGCGGGTATCAGCCAGGACGGTTTTCATTCAATGTTGAGGGAGGTCGCTGTGAAAACTGTCAGGGACAGGGTACCATTCGAATCGAGATGAATTTCCTTCCCGATATCTATGTGACCTGTGATGTTTGCAAGGGGAAACGGTACAATAGGGAGACGCTCGAGGTCAAATATAAGCGAAAGAGTATTACCGATGTTCTAGATATGACGGTCGAAGAGGCGTACAGCTTCTTCCAAAACATTCCGCAGATTAAAAAGAAACTCGACACGCTCCGTGAAGTTGGACTGGGCTACATACGGCTAGGACAGCCCGCCACCACGCTGTCAGGAGGCGAAGCGCAGCGGGTCAAGCTCTCTTCAGAGCTTTCGAAACGTAGCACCGGAAAGACCTTCTACATACTCGACGAACCAACGTCGGGATTGCACTTTGATGATGTCAAGAAACTGCTCTCTGTACTGCAGAGTCTTGTCAATAGCGGTAACACTGTCCTGGTTATCGAGCACAACCTCGACGTAATCAAGAATGCCGATTATATCATTGATCTTGGTCCGGAAGGCGGGGATAATGGCGGCGAGGTTATCGCATCCGGCACTCCCGAAGAGATAGCCAAGAGCAAGAAATCCTTCACGGGTCTGTATCTGAAACGTCATCTGAAAAAACCGGTTGAGGTAACGGGGTAAAGGATCAAACACCGGAGATATTTGCCACGGTCTCAGCTGCCTTCCGGAAGAGCGGCAGCTCGAGAACAACCCTCTGACCGTTCTTCCTTTTTCGAACTGAAACACTACCGCTTCGCTTCCCAAGAGGCCCTTTTGAGAGTATGCTGTTGAAGGAAACATCGTAATCGGATCTCTGGCCCGAATCTCCCTCTGCAGCTTCCTCACTTTTCATAACGGACGTAATTTCGATTCTCGCAGAATCACCCGATATATGGGGATCTATCTTTATACTTTTCTTGGTTTCATCGAGGATTTTCATACATATATTTACGAGGGCATAGAAGAAGTAATTTGATGATACAAGAACCTCCCTGTCTCCTGAGGTTTCTGAGAGGATTATTTCCGTATTCTGTTCCCGTGCAATAGGCCGCAGAAAGGAAACAGCCTTGCGGAACACCGATTCAGCATGATCCACACCATTGGGGCCGCAGTCGATTCTGTATAGATGAAGAAGCTGTTTGACTATAGACCGTATTCTCTCTACTCCCTTCTCCATGAGTCCAAGCTCTCTTATCAGAGTCTTTCTATAGCTCTTATCCTGCAGTTTATCCTTTATTAAACCGATGATGAGATACAGACTCTGAAGGGGATTGTTTATTTCATGCGCGATGCTCGCAGCAAGTTTACCCGCATGGGTTACTCCCTCGGTTGCGATCTGGTCGCTGATATACTTTTTTTCCTTCAATCGCATCTTTCTCAGCTGACAACCGCTTTCTATGATCTTCAGCAATTGGTCGGGCTTAAAATCCCCCTTTTTAAGGTAGTAGAAGATGTTCTCCTCCGTTGCTTCGACAGGCGTCCAGTCTTCATCGTAACCAGTGATAACAATATTGATGATATCCGGATCGATCTCATTCTTAACGTAGTGTATTAGTTCCCGTCCTGAAAGTCCCGGAAGTCTGAGATCATACAGCACGATGTCATAGCTTCTCGAGGTCAGAAGTTCCTGAGCCTCAACGGAAGTCCTGGCCGCATCGCAGCGGTAGTGTTTCTGTATGGTTTTTACTAGAAACTTGCGATAAAAATCTTCGTCTTCAATTATGAGGATTCTGAACATTACACTGCCTTTTCTGGAAAAATTATTTCAATGATGGTGCCCCCACCCTTTTTCGGCAGGGCTTTTATCGAGCCTCCGTGAAGAGTTACCATCTTTCTCGTTATGCTCAATCCAATGCCGGTACCATTTGCCTTTCCCGTAGTGGTAAAAAACGGTTCAAATATCTGGTCAAGATGCTCAGGTTCAACACCAACTCCATTATCGGTGAAATGGATGATCATCTTACCCTTGTCCTGTTTACAGCTCACTTCGATAATACCTTTATCCCCTATTGCATTTATCGAGTTGTTGAACAGATTTATGAATACCTGTGTTATCATATTCCTGTCTGCGTACAGTTTGCAGGGTTCTGTTTTGTTGGAAAAGGATATCTCTTTACCCTGAAGTTTGTGCTCAACCAGTGAATAAACTTCGTCAATGATCCGGGAAAGATCAAAGGTTTCGTACTGACCAGGTTCCTTCTTAGAGAAATCCATTATACCGTCGATAATTGATAGGGCCTTTTCCATACTTTTTGAGATGAGTTTAAGGTTTTCCTCTATTTCACGGTCAGGTGCCTCTTTGCCGTCGGTTTTTCGGGTAATCTTTACCGTATTGCTCTTTACGTCGGAGAGGATGAGTTCAGGTATTCCCTTTATTACTGCGAGCGGACTTCTGAGATTATGAGCAATACCGGCTGCAAGCTCTCCAAGTGTGGCCATTTTTTCTTTCTGAATGAGGATCTTCTCCTCCTCGATTCTTTCCGAGATATCGTTGATGAGCATGAGTATATGGGCTGTCCCTTCGATGGGTGCCGTTTCGACGAGCAAGTGATGCTGCCTTCCTTCGTGAAATACGGTGAGATCCCTTGTTTTCCTCCTCTCTTCGATGTCCCCCATCTTTGTCCGTAGATCATATTGTGAGAAGATCTTGAGCTTGTAGAGGATTTTTCCCTCCAGAGGTTCCTGGAGAATATGCTCTGCCTCTCTGTTGTGCTGAATGATAGCACCTTCTTTACCTACGGTAATAATCCCGATCGGCGATGCATCAAGAATGAGTTCATTCAGCTTTGAAAGATCCTGTCTCCTTCCATACTCCTCCTTCAGGTGTTTAACAGCAATATTGAGATTTTCTGTTTTTAAACGGTTTGTAAAGTGGAGCCGTACATTGCTCAATCCGAGAGATAGGTGGTCGATGAATGAGCGCACTTCTTCACTTTTCGCCTCGGTTACGTTACGAATGGCTAATCTTCCAATTTCTTCATCACCGTTTGAATAGATCGGATAGATCCTGGCATCATCCTCTGGGGTAAAAGTTCCTCGCAGTATTATTTTTTCTTTTTCCTCCAGATCATCCTTTCCGTGACCCGATGACGGTTCACCAAAGAGGAGGGGTCTCTGTGTCGTACAGAGTATAGAGCTCTCCTTGTTAAGGTAGAGTTCAAGCCATACGGAATCAAATTGGAAGTATGTCACGAGTGATCGGAGACAGAGTTTTGCGGCAGCAGCCACGTTTTTCTCGTGCAGGCAGAAGCGGGATATTTTGTTCAGTTCCGCAGTGAGACTTGTTTTACGGTGGATCTCCTCGGTTATTTGTTGGTTTGTGAGATACATATCCCCCAATTCTCGATTGGCTGATGCGAGGAGCTCAAAGTAACCCTTGATATCGGCCTTTGGAATGCTCAAAGCCTCGGCGAAGATCTCGAGATACTCTCTGGAATCGGTTAATACGCGGTCCATTGCTTCCTGGTCCAAACCAAGCATATCGATCAATTCTTTGTTTACCTCATAGGGAGGCTCTGAGGGATGGGTATTGAATCCGCTGAGATGGGCAATCTGATTGGCAATTGCTACAATAGAGGTGGCACTGTTGAGATTCTGCGTGAGGTAAAGAGTGTCCCGGTGATGATCACGCACGGGGAGTATGAGGTTTTGTGGCAGATCCCAATATTTGAATAGAAAGGCGGAAACATCGGAATGATCGAACTCGAAAACCTGCTGTTCCGCATCCCTGAAGGATATTTTGTGCTCATCCACCAGTTCAACAACCTCTCTATAGTGCTCTTTGTCTGATATAAGGAGTATCGACTTGCCTATATCGTGCAGCAATCCTGCCGAATACACATCCATCTCAGTGTTCACATTCAACTCTTTGGTAATTTCCTCGGCTATAACACCAGCTGCTACAGAATGCAGCCAGAATGCTCTGTAATCGAACAGCTCGGATTTGGAGTTTGTAAAGATGTCCTTTATGGTGATGCTTAAAATGACGCTTTTTATTGTTTTGTAGCCGAGGAGAATGACCGCGCTCTTTATGTTTGAAATTCGACCGTTACGCGTATATATTGGTGAATTCGCAATTTTCAATATCTTCAATGTCAGTGATGGATTCTCTTTGATAACTGCGGCAATCTCATCCGCTGATTTGTCAATGGAAAGGGTCCTTGAGATTGCAATTCGTGCTACTTCAGGCAGCGTCGGGATGTCCTTTACCTTGATGAGCCCGGTTAATCTCTTTTCAATCGAATCCAATTCTAATCCAACCCCTCATGGTTAAATGAGCCACATGAAAGCCGATTTACATCGTTTATTTTGAGATATCCGTACGGCTACTAACAGTATCGGGAGTTCGGCTGCAGAGATTTAATCCGTACCTGAGGAACCACTTCTTTGCGTAATGAAATGTTCAACAGCTTCTCTATATTATACTCTTTTTTAACCAAGGGTTTCATCTTATTTTCGTTTTTGAGGGATAGGGTGAAGGAATTCTTCTACTCGGCTCTTAATGCGGAGATCAGATTCCCACGGGTGGACCAAAGTGTGGCGAACAACGTCCATATACTCCCATTAATAACAATAGCAAAGAGCATTACAATTATAAAAGCAACTGGTAATTGTATTCCGGGTGATAGTAGATTAGGTAATATTGAAATAATTGCCGAAATCGTCCCACAGGCGATACCTGCGGCAAGAATTGTCAGATGCTCAACCAGAAGCATCGAGTGAAGGGTTCGCTTATTAAATCCCACCGCTCTTAGAATAGCGAGCTCGCTTCGGCTTTCCATAATATTTCTCAGTACTATGATACCCAGGCCCAAGCTGCCCAAGATCAAGCCGAGTCCACCGAGAAAGAGGTATATCGTTAAGTAGGTATTTGCTACTCTGTTGAATTCGTTGAGTCGCTGAACCGTTGAATTCAATACAACGCCAAAATTCTTTAATGCCTGCGACAGAGTGTTTGCTACTTCACTGCTTTTGTGTTCCGGTACATCGACAAGGAATAGACGGCTGCCGCTTACCGATGGAAAACGTTCGGTAAATGCATCTTCCGAGATCAGCACATTACCCTGAAAAATGGAATTATCGAGACCAGCAACGAGCTTTAGGTTGAAGTCGTTTCCCCTTTCATCAACGTAGGTTAGTGTTTCCCCGACAGATTTCTTTAAACCCCATACGATAACATTCTGATCGGCAATGGCGGGAACGGTATTATAGTTGATCTCATTTTTAAGGAGAAGCCATGGGTTCTGCGTAGTATTTTGATCCAATGTTTCTGCAAAGCTAAAGGAACCTCGTTTCGCCAGTACTTCGGGACGAACACTCAGAATATGTGGTTGTTCGATACGGTTTAGATTCAGACAACTGGCATCGTCGCCCTCATAGATGCGAAGCTGTAAGATTTCCATATCCTCTAATCCCTCAAGACCATAGTGTTGCATTCCTTCGTTTGTATTCAGATCGTGGAGCAGGGGAAGCGTTGTTTCACCGTAAAAGAAAAACCCTCCAGTGCCAGATTCTCGGGATTGCGAATCGGTTATCGAGATACGGTTAGCCCCAACAGCAATAACGATAAATATACCACTCGCCAGAATGCCAATGGAGGTGAGACTGCGTTTTCTCCGCCTCGCACAGTTTCGTATTCCCATGCCACAGATTCCGATTTTGCCTGGCTTTTGGGATCTTTCAATCCTCATCAATCCAAAACTGCACAAAGCTATGCCACCTATCAGCAGTAGAGCCCCTGCAATGAAAAATTTTACTGGATATTCGCCGTACCCCCCAGTTTTCGAAAATACCAAAACGGTACCTGCACAGGGAATGCAGATCAGCGCCAACACAAGGCTTATTATATACGAACGAGTTGGGAAGAGATATTCGAACCTCCCTCCAGACTGTTGGAGCTCGGTGAGAGGCTTTTTTGTAAGTTGCCCGGTTACGAGCCATATGACAGATACCGCCATGAAGACTCCTGCCGCCATTCCAATCAGAAGTGTGGGGATCTCAATAAAGAGTTTGAGTGTCGAAGCACCAACTGCACCAGCCCAAATCGTATTCAATCCAAAGAGTATTATTTGATTGTAGGTGACACCTAGAAAGGTGCCGATTATGCACCCAAACAGTGCAATGACAGAACTTTCTGCAATAAAGAGTCTCCGAACCCGCGATGGTGGTAAACCGAGAGAAACAAGTATTCCTGTTTCTTCGGAGCGTTGTTCAATACTGAATGAAAAGAGAAGTCCAGTCAGCAGAACAGCCGCGACAATGATAAAGAGACTCAGGCCGATAAACAGCTGACCAAAATCTACTGCACCATGGCCTGCACGCAGACCATCGAGATGAACCGGTTCAAATTGCAGACCGAGCTCTGCCGGATTCAGTTTGTTCATTATGCTCGCTTCAATATTGTCAAGAGCAGCTTCACCACCAGTGTAGCGAACTGCCGTGAGGTTACCAAAACGGTTTTGCCACAAGCGCTGTGCTGCATTGATTGTTATGAATGCCTTTGGTATACCCCGATGAACGTCCCAGTATTCCTGGTCCTTTTTTCGTACCATATCGAGATCAATGGGAATGCCAGGATCCCAATCACGGCAATTATCCACCCCATGGAGTCCAGGAAAGTCAGGCATGAGCCATCTGTCAGAAGCTGCACCTGTTATGGGGATTATTGATCTGATGCGAAAACGGGACGTCTGTTCCTCGAGCTTGTAGCTTGATACGGGGACATAGTATGATAGTGCAATATTGTCGCCTATGGTGGCATCGAGATCCTCTGAGAGCCATTCATTGATTATGATCTCGTCATCCCTCATATCTGTGGGGATTAATGGATAACCTGGTGCGGAGACGAAGGAGTATGGTGTTGTATTATCGCTGAGTTGGATCCCGTTGACAAAATAGGTTAATATGCCATTTGCATTATTCCCTGCACTTAAGGCAGCTTCTACAACCGGATGCTCGAGAAAAATACGACTTGATCGCAACTCGATCGTATTCTGATTTGGAAGTACCATTAGTTGAATGGATGTATCGGCCATTTGCCAGGATTCTTTCAGAGCCGCATTGATACCTTTCAGGGTTATTCCATTACCCTGGCGTTGTGGAACGAGAATCATATTTGCACCATTTGTCTGATTTATTGCCTGGCCAAGTTGGGATAGTGATATGAATATACTCGATGGAGGTATCTGATTGATCTCAAGACCGAAGCGCCCGAACTCTGTATCTGACAGTATTTGTGTTACCCTCAAGCGAAGTGATGTAGTGGAAACAGAATCGGATGCAAGTGGTGCTTCTGAAGGCATGGGATTCACCAACAGGATGCGAACAAGCACCTCGTCCCCTACCTGTACATTGAGACGAGCTGCTAGTCTTTCATTCACCATTGCTTCGTCATCTCTGAGACTATTGAAGTTGAGCTCTGAGGACCAGAGTTCCCAGAAACGGTCGTCGATTCCCAAGACCTGAATATTATTCTCCCTGAGATTATCGTCACCACTGGAGGCGATACCGCGAAGCTTCATTGCAGGGACTGCTTTTACTCCAAGAGAGTTGCCAAGGTCGTCGGCGAGCTGTGCGCGAAAAAATCGTTCTTCTGAGAACAGCGCATACTCTATTTTACCGAGACGAACCGAGACGAGCCGCTTCAGACTACCCCTAACAGAGTCGCCAATGACAAGTGCTCCAACAAGAACGGCTGTGCCTATCATTGTTCCGAGAAGTACTCCCAGATGTGTACGCCAGTAGTACACAAGACTTCTGAGAATGAGTGCCCTATATCTCAATTCTTTACGCTGCATTATTTGAGTTTTCCCTTTGAAAGTTTAAACATCCTGCCCATACGCTGCCCAATTTCCTGTGCATGTGTTACTACAATCAGGGTTGTTTTCTCCTCACGGTTGAGCTCTACGAGCAGGTCAGCGAGTTGATCTGCAGAAATCTGATCAAGTGAACCGGTTGGTTCATCTGCGAGTATAAGCTTGGGACGGTTTATTAATGCCCGCACCACTGCTGCACGCTGGCGTTCCCCACCGGACAGTTGGCCAGGCCTGTGGTAGAGGTGTTTTCCCAAACCAACTCTGTCCAGAAGCGTACGAGCGCGTTCATAGCTTTTACTCGAATTTTCACGATTGTGCAACGGTAGGGTGGGGATGAGAACATTCTCGAGAACAGTACACTGCGGCAATAGATGGTGAAGTTGAAAAATAAATCCGATTTCGAGATTCCGCATTCTGGCCCGCTCTTTTTCGGTGAGATCTGAGATTTTTTTAGTGGCCAGTTTTACAGTTCCCGAAGACGGATAGTCCAATGCTCCCATGATATTCAGAAGTGTACTCTTTCCTGAACCGGATGGTCCCATTACCGCAATCGATTCGCCGTAATTGACGGTGAGAGATACGCCCATGAGAACTTGAATTATTCTGTCGCCTTCGGGTGCTTTGTAGTGTTTTTTGACCTGATGCAGTTGAAGAACTGGTTGTGGATCTCGTTTATCGGATTGATCATGGCCGCTTTTCATGATTTCATACCCGTTGATTTCTTATAAATCATTATCATTTTCCTCGCCATAGATTCAATATCTAAATTTTTATGTACCCATTTTCTTCCACACCTGCCAAGTTCTTGAGCTCGTATAGGATCGAGGAGAAGCTCCGACAGGGCTTCAAACAGTGAGTGAGCATCATTCGGTGAATAAAGGATACCGCCGCCTGTAGCTGAAACTATCTCTGCAAAACCACCCAATTTTGGCTGAACAGCAGGCACTCCAAGAGCAAGCGCTTCAACCAGATAGGTACCGAATGCTGTGCCTACAGTCGCCGGTACTGAAAGAATCGATATTGAACTGAGAAAGCTGATGCGCTGATCTCGGTTGAAGCCATTGATGAAGTCTAAGTCACCGAGTATACCCTTTTTTGCATACAATTTTTTCAGGCCCCTAATGAACATCTTATCGTCTTTTGTATATCCCCCTGCAATCCTGAGTTTTGTATTTTGCAATCGACTGTCCTTTTTAAGTTCTATAAAAGCCTCGGCGAGTATACCCAATCCCTGCGATTCAGACATTCTCGAGAGGAAGCCGATTGTTGGCGGGTCGAATGAAAGCCTATGAGGCCTGAAATAGTCGAGTTCAATGCCATTGTACACGACGTGCATCAGGTGAGGATGAATTCCAAGTACGTTTTGTATTTCATTGGCATAATACCGGCTTACCGGAACAAAGGCGTCAACGTAATCCAACTTTTGGGACATTACATTCCATACCTCACGGGCATACTTCTCTTCCATTTTGTTTATCCATGTGTGCTCGTCCTGCAATGAGCAGACAATGGCTGCACCGGTCTTCTCCTTTATGCTTCGTGCGACTCCCAGGAGAAGTGCGTTTGATAGATGTACGAGATCTGGTTTTAGCTCATCACTGATCATTGTTACAAGCTTTTCTAATTCCTTCGCCTGCTTACCCTCTTCTCCACAGAGCATTGAAATCGTCATATCACCGAGCTTGGATGCGCGGGTCGAACCAGCTTTTTTAGATGCCATGCTTAAGAACAGGGGAGAGTCGAGAAACCGCTCAATCCATCTCGGGCATTTCCTGAATATAGGTATGATCTGTTTGAGGTATATATTAATTGCTCCGTAATAAACAGGTGTTGCTTTTACAGTATCCGATAAATAGTCCGATAGGGGAAGGTACAAGGGTACAATGATTACCTCCTGCCCGAGCTTCCTCAGGGCTTGGACCAGAGCTATATCACGTATACAGTTTTCGCAGTAGAATGCTCCGCCAGAACCTGGAACTATATAGACGATTTTCATATGCCATTACTTACCAAATGCGTAGATTCTGCCATCATCAGCACCTATTACAACGATGCCGTCCGCAACGGCTGGTGATGAAACGATGCTTTCGCCGATTTCAAAGGACCATATCTCTTCTCCGTCGGTGAGCCTGAGCATGTACAGAAATCCATCGGCTGACCCGAAAATAACCTTATCTCCAATTATAACCGGTGAACTGTCGACCTGGCCACCGGTCAAGAAGGTCCATATTTTTTCACCTGTCTTCCTGTCTACACAGTGAAGCCTGCCATCCTGGGAGCCGATGACCACTCTATCACTGCCTATTGCTGCAGAAGAAAAAAATGGAGCGCCCCGTTCATCATCTCCATATTGCCAGAGGATTTTTTGCTCAAAGAGATCTACGCTGAGTAGCCTGTTCGCGTAATTTCCAATATATGCATACCCATCGGCAATAGCTGCAGAGGCAGCTATATATGAACCTGTATCGACAGATCCAACAGGAGTGCCATCAAGGGCAGAAATCATATGTACTTTAGCGTCGCAACCACCGAAAACAACAACTCGATCGGGCACATCCGTAATAGCCGGCGCACCGTTGATGAAGTTATCAGTTTGATACGTCCAGAGCAGTTTACCTGTATTCGCATCAAAACTGTACATAATGCTATCGTAACTTCCAATAAGAATACGAATGTTATTATCCTTTTGAGCCTTCACCCAGTTTGCGGATCCCATAATTCTATTACCGATTTCATAGGTCCATTTGACCTCTCCATTATCAGTATATAACGCATAGAACATGCCATCGAGGGTTCCGACATACAGTGCGTCATCGAGGACCAGTGCCGAGGCTTCGACTGCACTCTCCGTATCGAACTTCCAGATTTTTTTCCCATTTTTCAAGTTAAGAGCATAGATGATTCCATCTAAAGAACCGAAGTATATACGGCCTTCACTAATAACGGGTGATGCCTTTATTTCATCCCTGGTTTTAAAAGTCCAGAGGAGCTGTAATTTTTTTGGCAAATATCCCTTTGTTTTGCCGGATAAGCTCTGATCTCCGCGATAAATCGACCAGACCTTGTCATCTCTCTCAGCAAAACAGATCTCCGGCTTCAAGTACGAAAGGATCAGAGCTGCCGTAATAATGATTGATATGTAAAAAATAGAGTATCTGTTTCTATGCATGTTCACTCCTCATTATCAAATGCTGGTAGTTACGTTGCCAGCAGGGATTTCGACTAATTCCCTTTTTATTGAAATTGCCCCGGTCGGACATGTTTTTACGTACTCCGATGCATCCTTTTCGATTCCCCGCGAGAGCAGCTCATTAAAAGGAAAACCGATGTGACAGTTGAAGCCACGGCCGATAAAGGTAAAACCGTAGGTTTCCCCCAAACGTTCCGCAGTCTGTACGCACAACCCGCACTTGATACATTTACCCGGTTCGAAAACAATGTCTCTGTGATCGTTGAGTTTTACAAGGTGGTTTCTGTGCTTACTTCTGTAGCGTTTTCCATCGGCACCGTATTCATTGGCATAGTTCCTCAAAAGACAGGATCTATTTTTTCGGCAATCGCAGTGCATACATCGTTTTGCTTCTTTTATCGCTTCGATATTTGAATATCCTCGGTTATTACCGTCCGACGGTGTTGTTCTGAGCCTTGAGTCTGCCTCTTTCATGAGCTCATTCAGCTCATCATCGTTCAGCTTTCCCATGTGAAAATCAAACCGTTTCGAAGGCCCACTCACCTCAACAGCATTCAGATACTGATCAATTGAATATGCCAGCAGGCGGCCATCTGCAACCGATCTTACTGCAGAATGAGTTGACCTGGTTGAACCGACTCCAGCAAAAACCCCCTCTACGTCAGTTTTGTAGCTTCGGGGATGAACCCTTATGCCCTTGGTACCAACAACAGCATCAAGACTGGTGGTACCCGATTCGATTATGCCGGTAGATATCGCGACAGCATCGAAATTCTCCCGCAAATCAGCCATATATACATCTTTCCCAACTACGGTGCCCATTTGAAACTTCACACCAATTTTCCTTATGCATTCTATTTCTGAATCCAGAATATGGTTTGGTAGCTTTTCTTTAGGCAATCCGTACCGAAGCATCCCACCTGGACTTTTGTGTTCGTCATATATGGTGGAGGTATGTCCGTACTGCTGGAGATAATAGGCGGCAGAAAGACCGGTAAGCCCTGAACCTACAATCGCCACCGTCTTGCCGCTTGATAGTCTGAGAGTTGGAACAGCGGGAGAGTCGGTTTTGCGATCAGTGTCTGCCACATAACGCTCAATAAGACATATAGCAACCGGCTCATCCACCAATCGCCTTCTACAGGCGGCTTCACATGGCGCGTTACAGATTCGTCCCAGTATTGATGGAAATGGTACACGTTTTTTAACGGTTCGGGCAGCTTCACCTATTCGGTTCTCGCCAACCTGTCGGAGCATCAGTGGTACATTCAATTGGGCGGGACAGGCACGGAAGCAGGGTGCCTCACAATCCCCAAGATGTTCCAGGAAAAGAAGCTCGAGGTTCTCTTTTCTGGCTTGACGAACCTCGGCACTGTTTGTTTCGATAAACATTTTATCAGCAGCTGGTGCAGAACAGGCAGGGATCAGTCTTCCCGATCTTTTTTCTTTCACCACACATATCATGCACGAAGTAAAGTGATTGTAACCGTACCTGAAGCAGAGCGTTGGTATGGGGATTCCGAGATTCACGGCAGCCTCAAATACAGTACTGCCCACCGGTACATCTACCTTTTGTGAATCTATTATGAGGTTAGGCATGTATTCGCTTTCAACCCTTACTCTACTCTGACTGCATCCGATGGGCACACCTGCATACAGGTACCGCATCGAACGCACTTTTCAGCATCAATTTCATGTTTGTTGTATGGATTTTCTGGTATTGCTTCAGCAGGACAGTTCTGAGCACAGCGGGTGCAGCCGATACAGTCATCGGTTATTCTATAGGTGATGAGGGCCTTACACTTTTTAGCAGTACATTTCCCGCTTAAATGTTCTTCGTACTCATTCCGGAAATACGTTAAAGTTGATAGTACTGGATTGGGAGCCGTTCTGCCCAGGCCGCACAGGCTGCGTCCCTGCGTTATCAAAGCAAGATGTTCAAGTTCCTCGATATCTCCAATCCTCCCCTCGCCCATACATAGTCGCTCCAGTATATCCAGCATACACCTCGTTCCGATCCTGCAGTACGTGCATTTTCCGCAGGACTCGGCCTGAGTGAAAGTCATGAAATACCGTGCAATATCCACCATGCAATCGGTTTCGTCGAGCACCACCAGGCCTCCAGACCCCATTACCGCTCCAACGACGAGAAGGGATTCATAATCAACTGGTGTATCGATCAGGGAAGCCGGTACACATCCTCCTGAAGGTCCGCCTATCTGAACGGCTTTCAGGGCTTTTCCCTCCTGTATCCCCCCTCCAATTTTCTCGACAATCTCGCGAAGGCTTATCCCCATTGGAACCTCTATGAGACCTCCCCGTAGAATTTTTCCGGCGAGGGCAAAGGTTTTTGTTCCCCTGCTGCTCCCGGTCCCGATACGTGCGAACTTCTCAGGGCCGTGGCGTATAATCCACGGCACCAGTGCATAGGTCTCAACATTGTTCACCAATGTCGGTCTGTTCCATAGTCCCTTCATATCAGGATAGGGTGGTCTAAACCTGGGTATACCACGCCTTCCTTCTATAGAGGCTATAAGTGCCGTTTCTTCACCACACACAAATGCTCCTGCACCTTCCACGAGATTAAGTTCAAGATTATGTCCCGAATCCATAATATTGAGGCCGATAAAACCCCGTTCTCTGCAGAGATTGAGGGCTTTACGTATCCTTCTAATTGCAAGAGGGTATTCAGCCCGGACATACAGGTATCCCTCTGAAGCTCCAACGGCATAGGAAGCAACCGCCATGCCCTCTATGACCCGAAATGGAAAGGATTCCATAATCATGCGGTCCATGAATGCACCCGGATCGCCCTCATCGCCGTTGCATATGAGATACCTGGCCTCATTTTCAGCCTTTCGCACCTGTGACCATTTGAGCCCTGTGGAATAACCTGCACCCCCCCTGCCCCTGAGGCCACTCCTTTTGATCTGATCGATTACTTGATCGGGGCTTAAAGTTGAAAGACATTTTTTCAAGCCCTGAAAGCCATCATGCGCCAGATACCCATCCAGATCCAATGGTTCCATGGATCCGCAATCCTCGGTAACGATATGTGTCTGGCGCCCCCAGTAGAGGGAATCAGGCCCGTGTCGCAGATCAACCGAATACCTGGTTACAGGTTCCCACGTCTCATCGGTAAGCAGCTTTTCCAGCTGTCGGGTGGCTGCTCTGGTTATCCTTCTGACGATTCCGGCAGGACGAAAATGGTTGCTCAAAACAGATCCCACGTCCTGGGTTTGGATTCTCCCATAGCGAAAGGTCTGGCCGTCTGGAAGAACAATCTCGAGAAGGGGTGCTTCAAAGGAGACGCCCGTGCAGCCAACCTCTTTTACCTTTACAGACATGCCAGTATCGTGTACCTGCCGCAAAAGCTCAGCATGAACCCTTCCGGCGCCTGCTGCCTCGCAGCTCGAACAGGTACACATTCTCACTTCCCCCTTATTATGACCCACCGAGACTTTCGTAGTTTTTTCAGGAGCCCTTTTTTTCTGTTCCTGTGATTCAAGAAAATCCTTCAGCACATGTGGAACGGTATCGGTACCTACAAAACCGTACGTAACACGATCTATCCTGACTGCCGGTGCCAGCATACAACAGCCGAGACATGCAGCTTTTTCTACGGTAAACAGCCTGTTGGCATCCGTGTCCTCACTATCGGGAATATTCAGGTGCCTTTTAAAGGCGTCGAAAACACGTTCGCCTCCCTTAATGTGGCATGCTGTACCAACGCATACTTTGATGAAGTGCCGGCCTGCTGGCATGTGGCGGAAACCGGAGTAAAAGGTCGAAACCCCTGCGATGGTCGCAGGAGTAATACTGGTAATCTCGCAGACCCGTTTGAGAGCCTCCTGAGGAAGGTAGTTATACCTTTCCTGAATGGCCTTCAAAATTGGTACGATTGCTCCTGCGTCACTTCCCGTTTCTTTGACGATATCATCGATTGCCGATAGTTCTTTATCAACCAGGTTATTCATTTGCTTTTCCAATACAGTACAGGTTTTCAATACCCCGAATGTAGATGCGATCGTCCATGAATACAGGAGTGCTATCGGAACGCTCCCCGAGCGCAGCCTCTTCGACCAATTGGAATTGCTCTGCTGCCATAAATATGTGCATAAACCCCAATCTATCCATGAGGTATACCTTGTCACCAACAAGGACGGGAGAGGAATAAAAACCATTATCAAATTCGTGCGTCCAGAACACCTCGCCGGTCTCTGCATTTAAATTGGAAACAACACCATAACTGGTGGGTACGATGAGATAGCGGTCTGTTGCCAGCGGACTTGAAGCATCAGGAAGATCTTCATAGGCTTCCCATAATATCTGTCTGGTTTCGATATCTATCGCCGCAAGAATGGCATGCTGGTTTACAGCAAAAGCTCTTCCATCAGCATACGAAGGAGATGGCCCTACCTCGCCCATCAGGCATTCAATTCTCCAGAGCTCCTCACCAGTTTCCGGATTGTAGGAGGTAAGATAGGGCGTTGCGCTGAGGATCAGCTCGTAGTGGCTGCCAGTATTGACAAGTATCGGAGAGGCCCAGGAGGCCGCAACATCGCGCATGATCTCCCCCTGGGATTCGCCTGTTGCTGCGTCAAGGGCGATGAGCCTGGGCTCAACCGCATCGTCGTACTGTACCAGAAGACGGCTTTTATACATGATCAGTGACGATGCATGCCCGTAATGGTTTTCAGGCACACCGAGGTTCTTTGCCCACACCCTGTTTCCCTCAAAATCGAAACAGGCGATGTCACCTGTGGGAAAAATGACGAAAACCCTACGGCCGTCGGTTGTCAAGGTTGGAGCAGCATAACCG
>CAYFYU010000015.1:28823-54004 GCA_964347455.1 uncultured Spirochaetota bacterium
AGGGAGTACTGCGGGTGAGCCGGGGATATCGTTTATCTGGCGACTCCACAACAGTCCTCCCGTATGCCTGTTGAAACAGTACACCTCCTGACCATCCTCATCAGCACCGGAAAGAAACAGCAGGTCCTGCCACAGTATCGGAGAATTGAGACCAGGTTTTGGTAGTGCAACCTTCCAGAGTATTCCCTCGCCGCTTTTCCCATCCCAGAATATGGGCGCGTTTTCGGTATTCGCTTTACCGAGTCCTCCGGGGCCCCTGAAAGAGGGCCAATTATCCATCTGCTCATCCGGTGATGGATAGTCATCCGTTCCTTCCTGGATTGGTTTGAATCTATCGACACTCTGGTGGGCAATTCCATCTTCCGGTTCCTTTTCCATCTTCATTATCCTGCTGAATTTCAGTATACCTTTACCCGTCAATTCATCGTAGGATAATAGGGCAAACAGAATTGAAACCACGAGCAAGATTGCCCCGCCTGTAACGATAAGCCTCCGAGCCAGGCTTTTAGAGCGAAAGATACTATCCTCAGTTCGTGGTTTGCCCGGTTGGGGAATACGAGGGCGCAGTTCTTTCATAATTTTAATGCACACTATTAAGAGAACGACGCCTCCAAGGAGCATAAAACCGCCGGTGCGAATTTGCCATTGGCTTGTGAAATACGCTTTCCGAGCTAGAAGATCGATCGCTCTTATCTCATCTCTCAGCTCCTCATCACTCGGGTCCATTTGGAGCTTTTCAAGGAGACTGGTTAGGGCTGGATTATTCAATGGATCGACAGCCTTCAGCTGCAGGTAATTTGCAATGAGAAGTATACACACGATAAGTGAGAATACAAAAGCGACCACAGCCACACCCCTCGCAATGCGGTAGCTCAGATATACCCACCATTTTTCCTTTTCATCGGGTTGATTCATTTAAGCAGTATTCCTATAATTGTGACGATACAATCTCCTCTCAACAGTGTCAGCTCACGAACTGGGTTTTTCTCTTACATCGATGCAGACAAGTCGCTTGGAATCACGTAAAAGTAATCTGCCGCCTGCAATTGCCAGAGGACCCCATGAATCGCGACCGTCGAGTATTTTCGCACTATCGAGTTCCACGTATGAATCTGCTGACGCCTCGGCCATTGTTAAAACGCCGTCGTCGTTTAAAATAAAAAACTTGTCATCAGCGACGAGGAAAGGGCCCAGCCCAAAACGGTTTGTCTTTCCACTTGTCCAGACAATGAAACCCTCTGGATCGAAGCGGACGAACTGGTTTCGGAACTCCCCTGCGTCTTTTGGAAGTATGCCGTACAGATGTCCCCTGTAGAGTACCGGGGTGTGCTGTTCACAGGCCAACCCCTCCTCTGGTGCCAAAGAATAAAGTGGCTGTGCTGAAAAGAGTCCGTTTTCACTCTGTATCTGGAGCATCATGCTGCCATAGCCATATCCTGCCGTAATAAAGATTCGACCATCCTGAAAAATTACCGGTGAAGGAGCGACCACGGAGGGGCTCCATTCCCCCGTCTCCCAGAGAACCTTTCCCCTGCCAACTCCTTCGGCTGCGATACCCGCAATCCCTCTGGTAGAACTGTACACATACATTTTTGCACCCTTAAAGGTCATGGGCATTATCGATGAATGGGACATTGGCCAGCCACTGGGATTGGGGGTCTCCCAGACCACCTCTCCTGTCTCCAGATCCACTCCGATCATAAGTGCTGTCCCTCCGGGTGCAATGATCGCAAGATCCTCGTCTATCATGGGACATTGTGCTGTATACCAGAGGGGAACAGTCGTCCCAAACTCCTTTTCGAGATCGATACCCCATAAAAAATCTCCTGTAACGGCATCAACACACATTACATGGCCCCTCGGTCCCAATGTCACCACGTACTTGTCCGTTACGGCCGGAATGGCACGAGACATGCCATGATTTCTCTTGACATGTACCCTGTATCCCCTCTGCCAGATTTCACGGCCATCTGACAGGGAAAAGCAGCGAAGCACGTCCCTTTGATTTCTCTCGTCGTAATCCATGAGATAAACGCGGCCGTTTAAAACTACCGGAGCAGCATGGCCCTCTCCAAGATCAACCGACCAGAGCACCTCTGGTTCCTCCTCTCCCCAGCTGTTTGCAAGAGAAACTGTTTCACTGCTGATATTATTAAAGTTCTCGCCACGGAAGCGGGGCCATGAACCTGGCAAATCCGCGGGAATACCTTCAAACGTTGCGAAGTGTTCTCCAATACGTATAACCTCCTCGCGAGACGTCAGATACTCGGGACTGCCGTCCATCCCAGGTATACGCTCACGCAAATTTGCAGTTGGGTTATTGGAGAACCACCACCAGAGGCACACACCCGCTCCCGCAGCAAACAGGAAAACAACAGAGGTACTGATAACTTTTGTAATGAGGGAGCTTCTCAATTCCATTATAGAATCCCGACCAATTAACGAATCAATTACTGTTCAGGTGCAAACACCTGGATACGGTGATTCCCTATATCCGAAACGTATACGTTTCCCTCTGAATCGACAGCCAATCCCGTAGGTCCTTTAAACTCTCCTTTACCACCGCCAGGAGAACCCCATTGAGCGACATAGTTGCCTTTTGAGTCGAACTTCTGTATGCGGTTATTCCCGTTGTCGGATACATAGAGGTTATCCGCAGCATCAACCGCAAGCCCGGTGGGTCCGGAGAGCTCACCATCCCCAGTTCCTTCCCTGCCGTATGCCGCTATAAGGTTACCCTCTGAATCCAATTTCAATATACGGTTGTTCCAGGAATCAGAAACGTATATGTTTCCATGAGAATCTACGGCAAGGCCCTTGGGACCCTTGAGTCCCAATTCGGCTGTGCCCACATCTCTTATAAATCTGTAGGTTTTCGCATTAAATTTTTTCTTAGTAAATCCCAATGCAGTAAACATGAGAATAAAAAGCAATATTGAGGTAAGAACCAAAAACAGCCTTCTCTTCATCTTTTTCCTCCTACATCAACAGTTTCTTGAAAAGGGTATTCAGGTTACCCTCCGTACTTTTTCGGCGTACATGTTCTTTCGGGCAGTAGGCGAAACATCTACCACAGCTCATACATGCCGCCCTGTCAGGTTTGTATTCCTTCTGCCTTCTTCTGATGGAAAGGTCTATTAATGTAACACCGAATACGAGGCCGAGAAAGCCCCCTCCCATCCATCCTCCTGTATGAAACTGTTTTCTTATATCCAACGCGTCAGTATAGAGATCAGTCGTGGGAGTTCCTGTCTTACGAAATGCCTCACTCTCAAGTGTGGTTTCTTTTGCAATCCCGATTGTTTCCAGCTTTATTTGCTGTGCAAGCCGGACTGTCCTGTGCATTCGTGATAAGGGTTCATGCAGCTTTGACCCTGTCCATCCTCCGGCGAATACTAACGCAGGCAGGAGTATCAGAAGAATCATCAACCGTCTGACGCCTAAAATCCGGCTCTCGGGTTCTCCTTCTGGAGTGGGGTATCGATTGGCGCCGAAGGGGCAGGAGTCATCGCACAACCGGCATTGAATGCATTCGTCAGGGGTAGTGGTAAGATGCCATAGGGAAAAACGAGACATCCATTTCAGAAGGACCATATAGGGACAGAGAAATCTGCAGTATGGCCTTGCGACAAATATCCCAACGAGAAGGAAACTGGCTCCGAATAACAACAAGTTGAAGTCAGCGGCAAACCGGAAAAATCCGAGAAAGGGATGAAACCGGCACACCAGGAAATCTGAACCGGTCGCGGCAAAGAGGACCGCAAGACTCAGGTGTATATAGGGCAGCATGCCCAGAGGCCTCTCCAGCCATTCAGGTACACGAACAGGCCTCAAAATAAAAATATCCTGAATGGCACCAATTGGGCATACACCGGCGCAGAAGGTCCTGCCAAAAAACAATGCAAAGACAAGGGGTAGTGAAAAATAAGCTACCGCTTTCAAAGGAATTGCATAGGTTGGATCAAATACTGTGAGGGCAACGTTCTGAAATGATGCCACAGGGCAGATACACCCCTTACGGTAAAAGCCGAAGTAGATGAGGGAAAAAACCATGAGCAGGAACAGGGCTCTGCGGGATCGCCATTTCAGGGCGATAAACGAGGCGAGCACCAGTGCGCCAGTGAGTACTGCAACATCGAGATATTCAAGTACTAATGACCGCGGGTCCGGGATCGTTAACGCAGGTAATTGATAATTGGACTCGAATTCAGGTCTTGGAATACGGTCCTGTGCAGTAACAAAGTTACGTACCGTTACAAGGAACACGATAGAGAACACTAAGAGTAAAATTCTCTTACGCATTTAGAGAGAATTCCCTCCCTTTCGGGTGGAACCTGCCTGCTCTTGAACCATTCAGTTCATGTAATGTGGGCCCTGCCCTTTAAAATATAGGGTTCACTTGCCGGGACTCTTTTATAGGCATTGGATGGACAGGATCGGGCAATCGCACATGAATTGCAGTTCAAACAGCGGTCATGCCTCACCTGCAGGAAAAGAGAGCCGTTCCCAAAAGCGCTACATCCCGTTACACATTTCCCGCATCCTATGCACAGAGACTCATCAATGACGTATTCGAAATAGGGATCTTCAACAAAGGTGCGCTTGATCGCATTCACTGGACACTGCTGGTATTCAGCGGATGTATCGAGTATTTGGGAGTTGGGGCGAAAGTAGCCACTGCAGAGCTTACAGTAACCGCACACTGCGTATGCGTGAACACACTTAACCGCTGAATTGGGTAGAACACACTCTGTTGCACAGTTACCGCATTGGAGGCAAATGTAAGGGTCCAGTTGCCATACAGTATTGTCCCCTACAGCCCTCTTTTCTAACAGTACAGCGGTAAATCCTCCGAGGGCGAGACCAGTGATTATACGCATGCCATTTCGGAGAAATGTTCTTCTCGTAGTCTTTTCGCTGCTGGTTGAGCCTTCCATTCAAACCTCCCTCCTACGTGATTGAAAACGTAGTTTGAGTAACAGAGGTTTTATCGATAGTTCTATTTACTTTTAGAAAATATCCTCACCGTATTTAACCCATCGTCGAGTGCAAGGATACGACCGATGGAGTCGACTGCAAGATCCGGTGCCACCGTATTCCATGCAAACTGCTCGGCGCCAGCGACAGCGCAGAGGAATTTACCCGTAGAATCGTGGATCTTAACCCTTACCAGTCCTTTTTCGCTCGTCACGAAAGAGCTATCCGGAAGTATTGCGAAATGCATAGGATTGCAGCAACCAGAAAATCCTTCGATATCAACTGTAGGCCCACCCCATGAACTCAGCAGGTCACCATTTAAGGAGTAATTTTCCATCAGATGATGACCATTATTCGCAGCCCAAATCGAGTTTTCTTTACCTGCAGCTACATCGAAATATGGGCTCGGAAGTAAAAAGCCGCTTATTCCCCGTGCCTCATCCCTGTCGCCAATACGACCGAGCAATCTCCCTGACTTATCAAATCTGAGCACGATACTGTTACCGGCATCAGCTACGAAAACATCCTCCTCAAGTACGGCAATCGATGTAATGATAGCCTGACTTCCCAGATCGGGCCAGATGTCCTTACTGAATTCGCTATCCCCATATACCTCAACATGAGTCATGAAACCAAGATAGATACTACCATCATCTCCAACGGTGACACACTTTGCCGGTTCTTCAAGATGAATCCTTTCTATTTCTCTCCCATCTTTTTCAAAAATCATAAGGATTTCGTCACCGGTAACGTATATCCAGTCCCTCGGCCCGGTAGCAATGCCATGTGCCTTTTCGACGGGGACTTGTATCTCCTGTACCTCCTCATACCATATTAGGTCTGGTTCGATCTCCTGTAAAGCTTTCAAATCAAACTCAAAGGGATTTTCCTGGGAGCTCTTTGATGGTTTGGACATTATGCGAAATCCGAAAAAAATTATTCCGGCCACAGCTACTGATATCGCCAAACCAGTCAGAATACGTCTGACCAAAATGGATGATTCTCTCACCGGTTTAATCTCCAAGAAGCTTCAATATAGGTCATTTTAAACGTACAAAATGTAAGTCTATATAAGCCGGTTACCTGCTGACATCGACGCAAACCAGATCACCTACATTATTACGTAAATATATCCTTGCTTTGGAAAAAGCAGGAGGCGTCCAACACGTTTTCGATAATACCGCAGTGGCCCTCGAAATCTCTTGATAGGATGATGGTGTTGCCCGAACAATGAAGAGGTCACCCCTCGAGTTGAGAACAACTAGATTTTTATTCACAGCAATAAGTGAACCAAATCCCAGTTGTTCCTCCCAAACGATACTGCCGGTTTTTATATCGAGACTTCGAAGATAACCCCTCGTTGATCCTGCATGGCCATCAAATCCGTAAATGTATCCATCGATGTGGATAAAGCTGCTGAAGTGACTGTTCATATTGCGGTTTTTCCATACCAACTGTGGCTCAGTATCATTGAGTTCTAACAGAGCACAGCCAGAGCCATAATCGGATGATATAAAGATGTTATTGCCAACCACCAATGGGTCGGCAGCGTTCACATCGTGCTGTGTTCTCCATGGAAAGGACCAGATCTGTTCCCCTGTATCTAGTTCTACCCCATAGAGAGCCTTTTCACCAAAAATGGCTACATACTTTTTACCCTCATAGTCATAGACCACGGGTGTCGCATATCCTCCGATACCGGGCTTGCTAGTCCAGACCTTTTTTCCGGTTTTCTTGTTCAGGGCAACGCCGGATCTACCGGCATTCAGTACCAGGAGATCTCCCTCAATTACTGGAGATCCGGCAAATTCCCATGTAGGTGGTTTTGCCTGGAATCTATCAACTATGTTGGCTTGCCAGATTACCCGTCCATCTATTGCGTTAAAGCAGAAAAGATCACCTGCACGGCTCATGGTGTAAACATAATCACCGTCAAGAGTTGGTGTTGCTCGAGGTCCCTGGTATTGACCCAGACTACAGGGGTAGGAGTAGGACCATATCACTTTCCCGCTGTTGGCGTCCAAACAGTAAACTGTATCGACGTTGTTTTGATTTCCCATGGTATAAAGGTATTGACCTTGAACGGCTACTGATGAATAGCCTTTGCCAACTGATACCTTCCATACAATATTTGGGCCTTTGGTCAGAGCGGCTGGATTCCAATCTTTGTCAGTCGTTTTGCCATCGCGATTAGGACCGCGCCATCCGGGCCAATCAGTTTTTACCGTGTTCTCACGTATATCATACGCAGCCAGCCAGATGGGATGTGCAAGTACAACTAGGAATAAGATGCTCCAAGAGAAAATCTTGTACCTCATGAGGATTCCTTTCTAAGTATTGTAGAGGTAGTAAGATATGGTTCTGTTTCGAGTAATCATTCCAGGGTTAAAGAATCCTCATTTTCTCACATCAATACATACCAGATCACCTTTGTCATTCCTACAGTAAATGAGTCCGCTATATAGAACCGGGGGAGTCCACCAAATCTCATGGCCAATCTGATCGGGTATTGTACCACTGGATATTTCCACGTATCCTGATGGATTTGCCTCAGCGATGATAAGCTTGCCTTTTTCGTTAAGGATGATCAGCATTCCGCTTGAAGCAGTAATTGACGCTGTTTTCATCTTAATTTCCCACATTATGTCGCCTGTGTCAGCATCTATGCAACGGACTGAATTATTATGATTGCCACTGAACCCATTGCTTCCATAAAGATAGCCGTCAACGTTTACAGAGGTACTGAAATGATTCATCATATTGTTATTCTGCCAAAGAACCTTTGGTGAATGTTCCGCTATTTCTAACATAACACCGCCTGAATCGTAATCGGATGAGATAAACATACTATTCCCAACTATCACCGGATCAGCAACGTTTGCTACAGATGTCCACCTGTACTTCCATTTAACTTTCCCTGTTTCCACCTCAACAGAGGTCACTCCTTCATGATTGTAAAGAGCTGCAAACCGCTCATCTTCGTGAGAGTAAATTACAGGTGTTGCATAATAATCAGCATGCTTTCCACGATGTGGTGTACTGATCCAAACCGCATCACCCGTTTTTTTATTCAGCGCTATCCCCGCGCTATTCGCGTTTACGATAACCATGTTACCTTCAACTATTGGTGAGCAGGCGAATCCATGATCTGGCGTCTGAACCTGAAAATCTTCAACGAGATTTCTCCTCCATTTAAATTTACCACTTGAAGCTCTTATACAGTATAGCTGCCCGTCTTTGCTTAAACCATAGAGAAATTTATCAGCCACTGACGGTGTTGCCTGGGGTCCGGGTAATCTGCTGGGATAGGAGAATCGCCAGATTTCCTCACCGGTCTCAGTATTTAGACAATAGATTATATCTTCGCCATCTTCAGAACCCATTGTATACAGATGTTTTCCTTTAATGGAAATATTTGAATAACCTTTACCCACATTCACTCTCCATTGAATTTTCGGACCCTTTGCAAGAGCTTTTGGATTCCAATCAGATTCAGGAGAGATGCCATTACCGTTAGGACCGCGCCATTGTGACCAATCCTTTTTTACAATGCTTGTTTCACAATATAACGGAAAAGAAATAATCATGAAAAAAATAGAGATAGCAATGCATTTATTTTTTATTATTTGTCGAGAAATAAAATACATTTGAATACCATTTATCTAATAATAGTCAACGCAATTTGTAAAAACATTACTAAAATAACCAAAGAATTTTTTGTGAATCCCAGTTGGCTTTAATCTACTGGATACTACGGGTAGCACTAGGAGCTGTTATTTTTTTACTACTTTTTTTGGATTCTAATGGATTGAATGTTATCACGTCAAGAAAAAACAGGATTCAGAATAGCAATTATTACAAAATATTCATTTTTGTCTAACAGTCCATTTCAAGTAATTCTACTGTGGGTAATAGTCTAACGATTCAGTCGCTGACATCTATGCAGATCAGATTACCATAATTATTCCGGCAATATATCTTCCCATTACACAAAACTGGTGGTATCCAAAATAGACAAGGACCATCGCCGACATTACAAACGGATATTTCCTTATAGGTGGAAGGTGTTGCCTCTGCGAAGTGAAGGGTGCCGTCATCCTTAAGAATTATGAGTTTATCGCTGGCAGCAATCAGTGTAGACATCCTCATTTTTTGCTCCCACATGAGTTCTCCTGTTTTTCAATCAATGCAGCGCAGGCTGTGAGGAGGATTGTTAGTTTTACCGTCCACTCCATAAATATATCCGTCTACCAACACGCTGCTACTTATTTACCTCTCATATTCTCGTTCTTCCAGAGTATTTTTGGGCTGTTATCGTGTATGTCAATAAGAGCGCAGCCATCGTCATAGGTAGTTATGAACACCTTACCATCAAAATAGATGGGGTCAGTTGCACACTCAGTGTAATATCCTATCTCCCAATCCATTGACCACAGAGGTATTCCTTTCTCCAATTCAACGGCATGAATAGCATAATTTCCGAAAATTATGGCATGTCTCGTACCATTGACATCATAAAAGATAGGTGTCGAATATTGACTAATATATCTGACATTCGTCGGAGGACTGGTCCAGACCGTTTCACCGGTTCTCTTATCCAAAGCTGTGCCGTATTCGTTAATATTGAGTATCAGCAGGTCACCGTCCACGACAGGTGAAGTCGCAAACCAATAAAACGGATATTCTGCATGGAGTTCTTCAACAATGTTTTTCCGCCACTGGACTTTCCCTGTATGAGCTTTGATACAGAATAGATCACCTTGCGTATTCAACGTGTAAATATGGTCATCATCAACGGTGGGAGATGCTTGTGTACCATAATTTCTGCGAATACTATCATTAGAGTACTCCCATACTTTTTTTCCATTTTTAACCTTTAGGCAATACACTGTGTCCTCGTTGGTTCCAATGTTATGTCCCATTGTGTAGAGATATTTTCCCTTGATGGCAATATTTGAATGGCCGATTCCAACATCCACCTTCCAGAGAATTTTCGGTCCTCCAGCCAGCGTTTTAGGATTCCAATAATTTTCGTTTGGTATGCCATCACCATTGGGGCCTCGCCAGCGTGGCCATTCTTGATTATTCGTATCATCAGCAACAATTAGTGCTGTTGTCATGATGAATATACAGGAGAGTACAATCTTGATACCTCCCCCGCTATTAGTACGACAGCTCACTTTACGTCTCCAATTTAGAATCTCAAATTATAAAATGGAGTTTACTGTAAAGCAGAATACCCAGTTCTGCCGATGAGGATGAGGGTGGTTATAAGCGGGTTTCAGTGAGCTTGATGCTACCGGATATTACTGATGAAATACTGTTCTATTTTTCATTGTAATTCAAGCGAATTTTTTAGCAATTAATTTTTCTAATGCCAGGTAGGTTTCAATGTCAAGAAAAGAAATGATTTCAGTACTGTTACAAGTATGAATTTTTTATTTATATCCAACTATAATATTGAGGAAAGTCCTGTGGAGAAGTGGTATTTGTATAGGATCGAGTTACACCGTGTATTATTTAAAACCTAACTGATTTCGAATCAAATGACACAAGGATTCTTTTATATCTGTATGACGAGGAATTGGGGCTATTTTTCCATTCTCGGGATTAACATAAATATCGTGTCGCTTGCCACGAGGTTTAAATAACACCCCTTGCCGATAAGTTCTTTGATGAATTGGTTTCTTTTCAAAGATTGAGAAATACTTTTTTTTCTTTTGTTTCAACAGAAGGGACATACGCATCTTTTTCTCTTAAAACCATTTTATAAGCGTCAGCTATATTTTCTTTCCATTTTATTACTCCTAGAAAAAAGATATCAGGTAAATTGAATAAATTCTGTTTTTAATTCGCATTGCATTTCATAAAACAACGAATGTGCACATAAAAGACTCTTTTTATGTAATTGAGCTTTTTGAATTGACAACAATCTTTCCAAGTACTATTATCTCAGAAGATAGGGCGGCATAGCCAAGGGGAAAGGCGACGGTCTGCAAAACCGTTATACGTCGGTTCGAATCCGACTGCCGCCTCATTTTTTTTGTCTGTCCGTAAAGCCATGCTCAAAGAGACACATTTTAGCTATTCATTCTCGGTGTTATCCCTTTTCATTGCTGCAATTCTCTGGAGCACAGGTGGTTTCCTAATCAAGCTCGTTTCCTGGAATCCAATAGCGATTGCGGGTATGAGGAGCGCAATCGGCGCGTTGGTCATGCTGTTTTTCGTTAAAAGGCCGAGATTTCATTTCTCGTTTCCGCAGCTCGGCGGAGCATTGTGCTACAGCATTGTTGTTTTGCTCTTCGTGAGCGCAACAAAGCTTACAACTGCAGCAAATGCAATCATCCTACAGTATACAGCCCCCATCTATACGGCGATCTTTGCTGGAAGTTTTCTCAAAGAGCGGACCAACTGGTCTGACTGGATTGCTGTATCGGTAGTTTTTGGTGGCGTTGTTCTCTTCTTTCTTGATGATCTGACTCTCAGCGGATATTATGGTATAATTATTGCGCTCTGCTCCGGTATTGCAACAGCATGGTTGGGTTTGTTCTTACGAAAACAGAAAGACGCTTCTCCTATTGAATCCATACTGCTTGGAAATATTATCACACTACTGGTCGGATTACCCTTTATTTTTTTCCAAACATTTTCAAGGCAAAATATAATCGGTCTTGTATGCCTTGGCACATTCCAGATAGGTCTCTCCTACATACTCTATTCCCATGCCATCAAGCAGGTGAGGGCGCTCGATGCAATGCTCATTTTCATGATTGAGCCTATTTTAAACCCCATATGGGTATTTCTCTTTATCGGTGAGAGACCGGGGAGTTGGGCATTGATAGGTGGTATCGTCGTCATCGCCGGTGTTACCGCGCGTTCATTCTATGCCTTGAAGAAGGGTCGTACTTAGTCGGAGGGAATATGATACCCAGGGGCAGTGGATGGGGATATTGCGCTTGACAGAGCGAGGGCCCGTTACTATTATAAATTTCGTTGCCGGAGTGGTGGAATTGGCAGACACAAGGGACTTAAAATCCCTCGGGGCTAATACCCCGTGCCGGTTCAAGTCCGGCCTCCGGCAAAAAAGGACAGGTTCTTTTCATTTCAAATGAACATCCTTCCAGCGCCCGTTGATTGTATCCGGGTTGTTTTTACCTATTTCCTTTTACCTATGGGTCTGAATCATGAAAGCTGACCGCACCATTGTTCATGTCGATATGGACGCATTCTATGCTGCAATAGAGCAGATGGACCATCCCGCGTGGAAGGGAAAACCAGTTGTGGTCGGTGCCGACCCAGTCCGTGGAAAGGGAAGAGGTGTTGTTTCAGCTGCATCCTACGAGGCTCGAAAATTTGGTATCCATTCAGCTCTGCCTATTTCAACCGCCTACCGACTCTGTCCAAAGGCAGTTTTTGTGAGACCCCGATTTAAGCGCTATTCTGAATTATCAAAAAAGGTTATAAAAATTCTTGGAGAGTTTTCACCTCTCTTCGAACAGATCAGCATTGATGAGGCATTCTTAGACTGTTCTGGTACAGAAAAATTGTTTGGTTCATCACTGGAGCTTGCAAACCATATTAAGGGGCGGATACTACGCGAGACCGGTCTGACTGCAAGTGTTGGGATCGCGTCGAACAAATCGATTGCAAAAATCGCCTCGGATCTTCATAAACCGGACGGTCTCTGTATCTGTCCACCTGGTGGGGAAAAAGAGTTTATGGCATCTCTACCAATGAAATATCTCTGGGGAGCTGGTAAAAAAACAATCGAAAAACTGGATTCTCTGGGATTCAGAGAAGTGCGTGATATTCAGCAGAGCTCTCCGGAAGAGCTCGAAAGAATTCTGGGCAAATATGGGTTAAAACTCTGGGAACTTGCAAATGGGATCGACAGAAGACCTGTGGTCCTGTCGATGCAGAGGAAATCCATAAGCGAGGAAATTACCTTCAGAGAGGATATCGAAAAGGACAGTTATATCGAAAAGGTTATATTCCAGATTGCTGAAAACCTTACCCGCAAGATGCGGAAAGAGGGCATTATGGGCAGGACTGTGACTTTGAAAATTCGATTGCAGCCATTCCAGACCTATACACGGAGCCATTCATTGGAGGACCCCGTAAACGATACAAATTCAGTAAGATACGCGGCGCAGAAACTCTACCGTGACTTCAATCGAATGGGTAAAATGGTAAGGCTCGTCGGGATCGCTGTTTCCAATCTAACGGTTATGGAGACAAAATCCGCTGGTCAGCTCGAGCTCTTTTCCAGGGGGTACAAAGGAGAGAAAAAACGATCAGAGACGGACAGGGTCCTCGATCAGCTGAAACGTAAATATGGGGATAAGGTAACGCGCGCAGCATTTCTTCCACCAAAATAATTCTAAACGAGTTATTGTTATGAAATTATTCAGCATAAATAAAAATTATAGAAACCTCACCCGGCTTGCGAAGATCATTTCCGTCATCGCAAGATATGGGTTTTCGGCATTTCTCACACGAATAAAAGCGGGTTTGGGTATAGTGCCTGAACGGGTTTTCCAGATAAAGCAGGATGCCCTTACTATTCCTCTGGCTAAACCAGAGAGGTTGCGGCTTGCGATAGAAGAGCTTGGACCTGCATTTATCAAAATGGGCCAGATATTGAGCCTGCGACCGGACATTATTCCACCGGACTACGCAGCAGAGCTCGAGAAGCTTCTAGACAAAACCCCTCCGGTCCCATTTAAAGAGATCCGAGCCACAGTTGAAAAGGACTTGGGTGGGAAATTGGAAGACATTTTTGAGTCCTTTGATAAAGATCCTGTTGCAAGCGGTTCCATTGCTCAGGTACATCGTGCCGTCCTGAAGGAAGAGAAGGAGATGGTTGCGGTAAAAGTGCTCAAACCAAAAACGAGGACGACAGTTGAGACTGATCTGAGTATTATGAGCCAACTGGTGAAACTCGCCCTTCACTACATTCCGGAACTCGAGCAGTACAGACCTACTCAGCTCATTCAGGAATTCGCCCAGATTCTCCACGACGAGATAAATTTCGTAAAAGAAGCACGAGCAATAGAGAGATTTTCACGGTTCTTTAAGAATGAAACTGATGGTTTTGTATATATTCCAAAAGTCTATAATAGGTATACAGAAAGAAGTGTTCTTGTAATGGAATTTATCGATGGTATAAAGGTCACCGATTTCGATGCTCTTCGGGAAGCCGGTATGGATTTGAAAGTAATTGCCCACAACGGTGCGCGGATCGGTCTGAAGGAAGTTTTTGAATTCGGGTTTTTTCATGCCGATCCTCATCCCGGTAATCTATTTATTCTTCCTGGCAACGTCGTTGTGCCGGTAGATTTTGGCATTACCGGATATATCGATGAGGAAGGAATTCAATTGATCGGCAATATTCTCATCGGTATACTGGAGCGTGATGCGGATAGGTTGATTCGGTACCTAAAGCGTTACGATTTCATTGAAGAAGGTACAAACGCCAGAAAATTGAAAACCGACCTCTATGATGTAATCCAAATTGTTGACGGAAAGAAGCTTTCCGATATAGATATGGCATGCTCGATACAGGAATTTTTTTCTCTTATGAGGAAGTACAGGATAGGGTTTCCCAATGAGTACTTCCTCATTCTCAAAACGCTCCTGCAGATAGACGGTCTTGGAAGAAAACTCTATCCCGACTTCAACGTAACCCAGACGGCAAAGCCTTATGTGAGGGAGTGGGTATCTCGGCAGTACAGTCCGAGGAAATTTATGAGAGATGCCTATCTACTTGTCGATGATATGCAGTATTATTTACGCGTATTGACCTCAGAGATGGGTTCACTGGTGAAGAAGTTTCGCTATGGTAAGCTGAGGATTCCGATATCTCATGAAAATCTCGATAAGGCGGTGGGAGAAGTAGACAGAACGGGGAACAGGATTTCATTTGCAGTTATCATCGCAGCGCTTTTGCTCTCCTCATCGATCCTAGTACAGGCAAAGGTTGGACCAACCATCAGGGGATACCCGATTCTTGGACTTGCAGGTTTTTTTACCGCCGCAGTTATGGGGGTGTGGCTCTTGGTCGGAATTATCAAGTCGGGGAGACTATAGTGCTATTTTGAGGAGGAGCAATAGGTGGATGTCAAATTTCAAAAGGCGGAAATGGTCGAGGGTGAGCTCAGGATTCCAGATTTGGTGACAATACCGTTTATAATCGGTGATGGAATAGGGCCCGATATCTGGAATGCTGCTGTCAGAGTATTTGAAAATGCGGTACAACGATCCTATGGTGAAAAGAGACGGATCAGCTGGAAAGAGATTCTTGCAGGCGGAAAGGCCTTCGAAAAAACAGGCACTTGGCTACCCGAAGAGACGGTAGAGACTCTCAAGGAATACCTGATAGGGATAAAAGGGCCGCTTACCACACCTGTGGGCGGGGGTATCAGAAGCCTCAACGTAGCTCTCAGGCAGCGCCTCGATCTCTACGTATGTCTTCGTCCCGTACGCTACTTCAAGGGTGTTCCCTCCCCGGTTCGAAAACCTGAACTGGTGGACATGGTTATTTTCAGGGAAAACACCGAGGATGTTTATGCGGGTTACGAACTGGAGGAGGGAAAAAATGAAACAAGGAACCTGCTCCAATTTCTAAGGGACAGCTATGGCTGGGCTATTCCAGAAGATTCGGGGATCGGGATCAAACCAGTCAGCATAAGAAGGAGCAGACGGCTCATCGATGCAGCCATTCGTTACGCGATAAAGTACAATCGTAAATCGGTAACTCTCGTTCACAAGGGAAACATACAGAAATTCACCGAAGGGGCGTTCCGAAAATGGGGATACGAACTTGCGAAGGAGAAGTACCCGGATGCAACAATTAATTGGGATGATTACAGCAAGGCACAAAACAAGGAAGCCCTGGCGGATAAAATTCTCATTAAGGATACAATTGCCGATATATTCTTTCAGCAGACGCTCACGCGGGCGAGTGAGTTTGACGTCATAGCAACTATGAACCTCAACGGAGATTATATTTCAGATGCCCTCGCGGCACAGGTTGGGGGAATCGGCATAGCGCCCGGCGGTAATATCAACTACGAAACCGGTCATGCTCTATTTGAGGCAACTCATGGAACAGCCCCGAAATATACTGGGCTCGACAAGGTAAACCCTACCTCATTGATTCTCTCCGGTGAAATGATGATACGCTATATGGGATGGGAAGAGGCTGCAGACCGTATTATCAAAGCTCTGGAACGTACCATTAAAGAAAAGATCGTTACCTACGATTTTGCACGACTCATGGAAGGAGCACGGGAGGTAAAGTGCTCAGAGTTTGCAGATGCTATTATCGAAAGGCTGTGATTTACTCTTCTCTCAGATACGGTCCAGGTTCGGTATCGGCTGCAGTTGAAACTGCCGTTAGGGCTCTCATCAAGAAGTCATAGACATACAGCTCTCGAAGAGGGATTGAATTTTCTCCGTCGCCTTCGCTCCCTTCAGGACCTTCGGCCTCAACGAGACCTTCGGCACTTTTTATCGTTGAAAGGGTTTTTATATAGATACTACGCATTGCTTCAGAGGGATCCATATATGGGGATACGGTGAATTCCTGAATAGCGAAGGTGAATTCCTTGCTAAAGAGTTCCTTTTTTTCCCGATCGTATATTTTCAGTTCCCTGTTGTTATCAAGCTGATAGAGAATGTATCGATCATCCGGGCTGGCTGCAATCGAACTTATAGATCCTTCAGATCTATATATTTCTGTGAGGTGTTGGCCAGGCTTCTTGTGTTTGATGTGAAAAATTCTGCTATCCTTGGCTATATAGAAAGTGTATCTGGTGAGAAATCCGCGAGTTTCTGTGGTTTCAAATGAAAGATAGTAAAGTATATCACCCGACGGGATATTGACGAGGAGTATTCTGTTTTTCTCACGGATAGCGCAGGTCGATCCATCCTCGGCTATCAGGGGCTTCAGATAGGAAGGGGAAAAATTCCGGGAAAGACGGATACTTTCATTTGTATTTACGCGATAGAGGAATAGATCCTGACCAACCGAATAGAGAAGGGCATCACCATTTGGTAGTTTTTCAGTATAATCAACTCCATGGGCAACAACCGTCCTTCCCTTTCCGTCGCTCCGCACAACACCTAAGACCAACCGGTGGGCTACTCTATCAATATAGTATATGCTCCCGTTGTTAAAAAATCCTATTTCCTGAAAATCTGTGCCGCTGTATAGCCTCCATATGGTTCCCTCAGCAGTTGAAATAATGTAAATTGCCTGACGATTTTCTCCTCTCTTCAATACGGAAGCTACTTTTTCATTATCGTAACTGATTGCATTCATCAAGAAGTAGCCCGAGGTATCGAATCGCAGCCTGGTGCTCGACCCGGATTCTATATTCCGCGTAATAAGAAAATCGTTGCCATCGATGAGAGAGTGGTAAGCGATAGTTGTCCTATCCCGTGATACGACGGGAAGGATGTACATTTTTTCACTGTACTCCTGGAGAATGGTTATCTTTCCCGTATATGGATCGAAGAGGTTGATTTCTAAGGTGCGCAAGATTGGATCACTGAGGGCGTTTTTAAACCGAACGAAGAGGAATTTCCCATCCCGTAGGGGTTCTCCATAGTAACAGAGATCGTACAGCTTTCCAGCGAATAAATTGGTGACAGAAAATGAAAATATCGATATAATGATGAGCAGATATTGCTTTAGTTTTTTATGATTGTTCTCCACAGAATGAATTATACTAAAACTACGCTGAATGTCGAGTTTTTGTTGACAGCTTGACCTATCTTTTGGAAGTGAGAAATGGCACCTGATCTCAACAATGTTCGAATTACACTTGTTGAACCTGAGGGACCCTTCAACATTGGCTCAGTAGCTCGAATTATGAAAAATATGGATATAGGTGAACTCGCTCTCGTAAACCCGGTGGACTTTCACAACGATGAGGCCTACAAAGCTTCAGTTGGTGCTCGTGACATTCTTGATAGGGCTCTGGTTTTTGCGACCCTGGAGGATGCTGTAAGGGACACGAATCTAGTAGTTGGGACTACCCGACGAACGGGAAAACTCAGGCGACTGTTCTGCAGTGTAGAGGATCTTCCAGAGATGTTATTTCGAGCAATCATACAGGGTAAGGTTGCAATTTTGTTCGGACGTGAAAAGGATGGTTTAACAAATAAAGAAACCGATCTCTGTAATATTCTCGTCAACATTCCAGCAAACGATAGTTTCCCCTCGTTGAATCTATCCCACGCCGTTGCCGTAGTATGTTATAAATTGTTTATCGATGCCATGATATACCGGGTTCCCTATATTTCCAAACCTGTTGCGAATGCCGAAATTGAGGGACTACTTGACTATGTACACTGTGTTTTTACGGACATCGGTTTTTTTTCAAAAGGGTCGCCTAGCTATGTAATTTCTCTTTTTCGCAAGATATTCGGGAGAGCCCTTTTAGATGAGGAGGAAATTAAAAATCTCACCTATATCTTCCACCGGCTTCACGGATTATTCAAAGAAACAAAAAAAAGAATAGAATTTTCATGACTTTGTCGGTTATATGAGCTGTGTAAGAAAGATAATCTACCTGTTACTCTTCCTCGTATTCCTACACGGGGTCATAGTGTTATTCAACTGGGAGGTGGCCTCCGTTTCCTCTGCTTTTGCCGAAAAAGAGCAGATGTACACATCGAGCGATGAATTCCTGCCGCTTGGCGCAGGAGGCGAGGAGATTGAATCGTTGGTGGACCTCTCCTTTCTCGAGGATGAAACCCTCATCCACAACGCTCTGCTTGCTGGAATCCGGCTTTTAAAAGATGAAAACAAGCTGATATTTCGTTTGAAGTCTGATATAGCCGAAGAACTGGAAGAGCGGAACCTGAAATTCGATGTTCTGACCCTGAATTTCCCTCCAAGAATTGTTATTCGGCTATATGGAGTACAGAGTGAAGAGAGGATCTTTCGTTTCTTTAAAAATCTGAATATACTGGGTGTTATACTTAATCCCTTCGTAAACACCCATGTCTCTGAATTTGTGGTGTTTCTGGAGGATTGGGCAGAGGTAACTGCAGTGTACAGCCAGGAGGATAACCGCCTTACTGTGAGTTATGCCTTTACCGAGCCGCCCTATAGAAAGGGTTTTGGGGTGCGAATAGTTGATTCAAAGATAGACCCACTACCTCATATTGCAGAGATTCAGAAAGAACTTACAATTTACGGTCTTGCAAATCATCTGCTTATGGCATCTGATGAAGAAACCGTTGTCCTGGAATCACCGTTTTTTATGAAAAAAGAGGAAGCGATTGCATATATAGAATCACTTGAAGGATTCGGATACATGGGAAAACTGGCAATACGGGATTATAAGAGTTTTCCGCAACCCCATCGTTTTGATGTTGTTTCAGAAGTGGTGATCACAGGTGAGGGCGAAATCAATCTTGAAAGTATCGTCTACTCGGAGCTGGTACCGGAAAAGATATTCATGCTGACCTACTCAGAATTATACCTGATCACAAAGGAGATATTCAGCCCGAGAGTCCAGAATGATGAGGAGTTGATCGCGGAGTACTACTACAGTCTGAGTGAAATATACCGAAATTATGACGCCACAACTGAACGTGAAAAGATGATGGCTGTTCTTGTTTCGATCAAGCTTCTTGAGGTTATCTATTTTACTTTTCCAGATACAGGGCGGGCGGATGACGCTCTGTGGGAGATGGCAAATATGCTGCGGGAATACGGTATTCAGGATAGGATAGGCGAGTTGGAATGTTACAGTAAGATAGTTGAGGAATATCCTGAGAGTATCTTTCTCGATGAATCAAAGGTACGAATTGCAGACATGGAGAAGGAATAGTTTCCCCCTTTGATGAGAACGCCATCGCTATGAAAAGAGAATTTACGACTTCCTCTCTGCTGGCATCACACTTTTCTCGTTTTTTTCAAACATTACGGATTAAGCAATGGAGCTCCTTGGGTGTCATGTATCGGTCGCAGGTGGAATATATAGAGCATTTGAGAGAGCCCATGATCTGTCCTGCAGTGCGATGCAGATATTCACAAAAAACCAGCGAAGATGGGTATCGCGACCGTTATCAGCATATGATATTGATCGTTTCAGCAACACCCGCACCGCCTATCCCGGGATCAAGAGTGTAGTTGCCCATGGGTCATACCTTACAAATTGCGCATCAGGTGAAGGTGATATAATTGAACGATCGATTGAATCATTGCTCGATGAATTAAATCGGTGCGAGAAACTGCACATTCCCTGTCTGATCATTCATCCTGGAGCCCATAAGGGAATTGGTGAGACGCGGGGAATAGATAATGTGATTGGCTGTCTTACCAAGGTGCTGAAACAGTATCGGGGAAACACCGCACTGTGTATTGAAACAACGGCGGGTCAGGGCACAGGTATCGGGTATCGTTTTGAACATGTGCGTGCTATAATTGGGGGAATCAAAGAATTCCAGATAGGTGCCTGTATTGACACCTGTCACATCTATAGTGCAGGTTATGATATCCGTACACGGAAAGCCTATGAGGAGACCGTAGAACTCTTCGAAAGTATAGTGGGATTGGACCGTCTGATGGTTCTTCATCTGAACGATTCAAAAGGAGATATTGGTTCGCGAATAGACCGGCACACCCATATTGGAAAAGGAGAGATCGGGAGTAACCCATTTGGTTTTATAATGCGGGATAAACGGTTCGAACATTTACCGAAGATAATTGAAACGCCGAAGGTCCTGACGGGGCCGAAGGTCCTGCAGGGAACGAAGGTCCTGCAGGGGCCGAAGACACTGGGGGATCAGGGTATGGATAGGAGAAATCTAGAAATTCTCCGTAAAATGGTCCGGAGCAGGAAATGAAGCCCAGGATCTACGCTTTGCTGATATTTCTTTTGTCTGTTTTCCCGATCGCTGAAGGTGCAGAACGGAGGGAGCCAATCCGTCTTTCTGGTGATCTGGAGGTTGCAATTGAATTCGAATACAGAGCGTCGGAAGATGAATACCTGTTTGATTTTCCTCTCTACGGGGATCTGGGATTGCTGTATCAGGGTGCTCTCGTGGAAAGTGCCCTCTTAGTAGAGCTCATCGAAGAGGTAAGTATCGGTGAAAGCTATATAATGGGGGGAAGCGATATCTCCTATTTGAAACTGGGGTTTTTTAAGGAAGACTGGGGAAAAGCTCATTCAGCAAGTATTATCGATATTCTCAATAAGAGGGATGATCGGTATCCCGGGAACTTTTTCTATCGCAACGAGATGCGACCGAATCCTCTTTTCCTCCTCTCATACGGCAAGGGCGATATGGCTGGTCAGATTGCACTTTCCCATAAAGAGGAGAATATTGAAAGTATCAATGATGCTCTTCTGGGTGTTCAGTCCTTCGTCATTGGGACAGGGATCGATATTAGTATTGGAGCCATTCGTGAAATTGGGTACCCTCCACCCCTTTTTTTTCTATCTGCCAAGGGAGAGGGATTGAGCTACGGTGTATGGATGGAATTTGGCTGGTGGTACTACGGGGATGGGCCGGACAGAGTGGACACCATAATTGGTGCGAGACAGGATTTTTCAAGATCGAGCGTACTGGCGGAGTTTATACTTGAGAGAGCTCGTCCCTTTCTATTCCTCGAAGAGGAATTCCAGGTGGATACACAGATAAAATTTGATCTACAGGGATTTATCTACCTGAGATCGTTCAGTGCAGCTCTCAATGGATATATCGAGACTTCTTTGGATGAAAAAACGACGCTGCAACTGGGAACCTACCTCTTTTTCGGTGGAAGAGGAACCTTTTTCAGCAGATTCATCGAAGAGAGGGATAATGACGATACGGTATACATCAAACTGAACTATTCGTTTTAAAAAATACCTGCGTGCCTTTACCGAATTTACTATCTATTCTTACACTACCGTCATAGAGTTCCAGAATTTTTTTTGTAATATAGAGCCCTGCCCCTGTGTGGTTTGAATCTTTATCGCAGGTCGTGAAAAATATATGAAAGACCTTATCAAGATTTTCGCGCCGGATGCCTGAGCCTTCATCCTGAACATAGAACTCACCGTCGTTACAACCGACGGTTATACATTTTTCGCGTGCAGAATGTCGAAGCGCATTATCGATAAGTTGGGTGAATATATTCAGGAGATGGTCTCTTTTCATCCGTAGGTGTCCCATATCATCCATCACCTCGATTGTAATACCCTTCTCAGTAATGAGATCCTTAAAAGGGGCGAGTGCTTCATTGATTATGTCTTCGACTCGGAGAAGCATTTCATTTTCTTTTTTCAGTCGTGAGATATAGAGAAGCTCATCGAGCATTTTTTCCAGTATTCTGGTATTTTTAATGATTCTCTCGATGAAGTGAGATATATCAGGTTCAGCCGTCGATTGAAGTTCGTCGTTCAGTATGGATGCATAACCCAGAATGGCAGTCAGGGGTGATTTTATATAGTGTGTAAGAGGATGTACAAATTCGTGGAATTTTCGCTCTGCATTTTCACAGTCGAATCTCATCGGCAGAAGCTCATTTTTAACAAGATAGAGGTGATGATTGATCAGTAAAACCGCCGAACGCAGAATTAGGAGTTCATCGTTCTCCAATCTCGTTTCTGGATTGGATCTGATATCAACGGAATAGAGATCATCTGAGGAGTCTTTCAAACTAATTTCAAAAGCTCCATTATCAAATACATCCAGAAGGAAGGTTTTTAGAAGCTCCACAGATTTTTGACGATGTGCTTCGAAAGGTACGTCTAGCGGAATTTTTCTCAGCTCTGTTTCAAAGAGAAACAGTTTCTCCTGATGGCTCAAAAGAACTACTCCTGTTTATCCTCCGTTCCCTTCACTCTCTTTTCAGCTACGGTCTCGTCGTCGAGAAAGTAAATCGAGTCGAGTCCTTCCGGGTGAGGCAGAATGTATTTTATCGGCTGTATCTGTCCATCTTTTTTCAGAACCTTTTCAACATAGCGGTTTTTCAGAATTGAGTGTTCTATGAGCAGATCATCTTCGATAATCGAACCGTAAATGTATGTCATACCCTTTATGAGAACATTGTTCCCAATTTTCACTGGATACTCACTGCTTCCGGTAATCCTGACTCCGGTCTCCACACTGACATTTTTTCCGATCTCAACATTACCCTTAAGTACATTTCCCATAAAGATTTGGCTCTGCTTCCCTATGACTATTGTTTGATCGGGATAGGTTGAAGTATTGACACTTTCACCTATTGTAACATTTTCCTCTAAAACAACATTCCCCTTCAATATTGCATTTTTCTGGATGACCGTTCCTCTACCGAGTTTGACGTTTTCTCCGATCCAAACGCCTTTGCCGACCTGTATGTCCAGTGCTCCATAGGTTCTGTCCATTTCTACGATCCGATTGACCGTTTCTTCAGCTATATAGAAATCCTCGGGATCATCGATGGTGATAATATCCTTGAGCCTTTCATACATTAGGTTCCGGTAGGTTGCGTCCATTTTCTTGAGTACGCTCTTCACGTTAAAGGAAAGAACCAGGTCGTTGTTTACTACCTGTGATGAGACGACCCGCAGATTATGATCATTGAATATCTTTATGAGATCGGTTATATATATCTCACCCTGAACGTTATCCGTTTCTATATCTCCAATATAATTTCGTAGCTGTTTGATCCTGATCGCATAAACCCCAACATTGAACTCTCTAATCTCGAGCATTTCATCGGGGCTGAAGCGTTCTGTTTTCCCCCTGTACTTTAGACTGTACGTTTTTCCTCGGTTCATTGCCAGAATGTCTCGATGCTCCTTTATCTCAATAATACTGTCAGGATGATTTTTTGATTTTAGAATTCTCCCGTAATAGTTTTCATTGATATTTCCCTCGTAGAATCCGGTAATGACGAGCATGTCGCATCGATTCTGCTGGAATTTCTCTTTTAATTCCCTTACGGTATGTTCTGAGAGTAAGCCCATATCACCCGGAAAGATAAATACATTGCCGTTAAAATGGAGGAGATCAGGGTGCTGCAGGGCCAATCTTACCGCCGAGCCGGTTCCCAGTTGCTCTTTCTGGTATACAAATATTCTGTTTTTCTCCCTTCCGAGCGCACGCGCTACTTCGAGAGCTTTCTTTCCAACAACGATAACCTGGTTTTTGGAAGAAAGCCCCGCACGCGCTGCTTCACACACCCGACATACTGAAGGTTTTCCCCAAATTTCATGAAGCATTTTTGATTTTCCCGACTTTATCCTCTTCCCGTGGCCCGCTGCCAGTATTATTGCAACCTCACCAGATGATTTCTCGATATGTCCACTCAACTGCTGCAACTCCATTGCAACAGCATCTGAATTGTTTTTCAAAATCTTCTTCTCCTCTGCGTCCTTCTAATAGGGAAATCGAATTGTTGAGATTTTAACTTTATGTCTAGTATATTATACTGGAAAGCAGGTTTTTTCAATAATTTGCATTTATTGATGAGATAGATACTGTTCACAGGGTCTTCTTTATGAGCTCGAGGGCTGGATTAAAAAACTACTTTATCGATGGATACAACGTTGTATTTTCAGGAGGTTTGTCTCCACATAATAGTTCTATTGAGACCGCTCGTTTTAACCTGTTGCGCTTGCTAGCTCATTACGTAGTGAAAAAGAAGGTCAAGATGACCGTGGTGTGGGATGGAGGGGCCAGAGGCAGGTATCCTGAAAGCGAAACCAAGAACGGTATCCAGAATATATACACCCCGAAGGGATTGAGTGCGGATGAGCAGATTGTAAAAATGGTGGAAAAAACGGAAAATCCCAGCAGTGTGACTGTAGTCTCCGATGATCGCCGGCATATAATCGGGATAGTACGTAATCTTGGCGCACAGACGATGAGTGTGTCCAAGTTTCTCAGCTTGATGGAGGTCAGACGGAAACCCGGCGGTAATTACCGTAAAGAGGTCGGAACACATACCGATATCTCTAAGGAGAAGGAAGAGGCTGATGACCTCTCCCTTGACGAATGGCTGAGACTCTTTAAAGATAAAAACCATGTAGGCGGGTAATCCATGCAACGTGATCTTTCAGTGCGGGGAACGCGGGATCTTTTTCCCGAGGACTACGCCCGAATCGTGTATATTTTTAAAGTGTGGCGTAAGACCGCCCTTTCCTACGGCTTTGAGGAGTTCGATAGCCCGATTCTGGAGACCCTCGAGTTGTTCAAGATCAAATCAG
>CAYFYU010000016.1:0-10426 GCA_964347455.1 uncultured Spirochaetota bacterium
GATCCCATTTTTATGTAAATCTCGAATCGTGGCTTTTAATTCATCCACCTGCATTCCAAACTTACCGGTAGCTGCATACCCTGCCTTTGGAGCAAAAAATCCCACATTGCTGTATCCCCAATAATTCACAAGTCTCTCCCCTGTTACAGGTGAAACGTTTGAATTCTCAAACTCATCGAACTCATGAATTGGCATGATTTCAATGCAGTTTATACCTAATTCATTTAAATAGGGTATTCTCTCACGTATGGCGGCGAAGGTACCCGGGTGTGTCACACCAGAGGTCTCATGACAGGTAAAGCTGCGAACATGCATTTCGTAGATGATGAGATCCTCCATGGGGATCTCCAAAGGTCGATCGCCTTCCCAATCGAAGTCATCAAATGCTATTCTTGCACGATGTTGATAGACATCCTCCCAATCAGGTTCCTCTCCCCACACATCCCTTCCACCAATGGCTTTGGCGTAGGGGTCCATGAGTATCTTTGTTTTATCAAACCTGTGTCCCTCCTGAGGATCGAATGGACCATCCAAACGAAACCCATATTCTATCTCTTCGTAATCAAGATCAAATACGATCATAGTAAATACATTTCCAATGCGAAATTCGTCTGGAAAAGGAATGATTGCAAAGGGCTTTTTCACACGTTTTTTAAAAAGAACAAGCTCACAGGACGTTGCAAAGCGCGAAAAAATGGAAAAATTAACACCACCCGGTACTATAGTAGCACCAGAGGGAAGTGGTTTGCCAGGTCGTAGATTAAAATTTTTGTATTTATGGGTAGGGTAAGTATCTATCCTTATCATGTCGAACCCTTTCGAAATGCCTGTTCGGCTTGTGCAATGCTCTCATAGTGATGGAATATATGTTCAAATCCTGTCATTTTCATAACTTCTTTTATTTCTTCAGATAAACCAATTAATGCTCCCTTCCCCCCAACCTTGGTTATTTGTTTGGCAAACATTAATAATATACGCAGACCTGCACTCGATATGTATCCACACTCCTTCATGTCAAAGACAAGTCGACATTCTGATGTAATGACAGGTAATATTTTTTCCTGCGCATTCGGTGCTGTTGTTCCATCGAGATTTCCCGAAATTGCAATAATCGTAATATTATTTTTCTTTGTAAAATTTATCTCCATGAATTTTTCCTCTGCTCATAATTTTGATAATCAAACAGGGTTTAATCGTACTTTGATCTTCGGTCTGTAATTCAGATTCGGCAATTCAACTGTAAAATCATCGGAATTAAAATTCTTCCATGGTTTATTGTCAACCCACACCTCGGCAATCTTCACACTATTAGGTGGGAGAATATCGGGCTGCACTCTCAATATCCCATCTGGGAATCCACCAACAAGTGGTTTAAAATGGAGATCAAGTGGCTGTTTAGTATTCAATAAATTCGTATACACACTGGCCAGATAGGTTAATTCTATAGAATGATATCCACTCATTGAGTGACTTCCCTTTAATCGCTCTGTACCCAAGAGGTATGGGAGTCCATTGGCAAGTACATTAAAATAGATCCCCCCGTCATCATTATCTAGGAAAAATGTATTGTAAAATGCTGCTGCCTCACGTGCATACTCAAGGTATTCTTCGTTCCTTAAAACACCATAGAGTATTTGATACGCTAAAATAGCCTGCTCCTGTTGCCACCATGCTTTTCTATCATGCCAAACAAAACGATGAAATTCCTCCCCTTCTCCCAAAGACCTTTCCACTACATCGTACCAGCCAGACCGTTGCTTATCCATTCCCACGTTCGGCATAACCTCGGCTATTTTCTGGGCCAATTCAACGTACTCTTTTTTCGGAACAAGATTATTTATGCGCATTAAATTCCAGGCTATTTTTAGGTTATGGCCTACGACAGCACGATCCTGTTGCCAACCCCATTTTTTATCATGGCTCCAATCCTCAAAAAATCGTTCCTGAACAAAGGGGCTATGATCGTAATCCGGAAAGTATTTTACAATACAATCAGCGGTGTATTCTAAAAAACCTTTGTATTTAGAGTCACCTGTTGCCAGCCACAGGTTGATAAGATAGGCCGGAGCATGATCCCCCACCGAGTTCCAGTTTTTTCGAGCCCTATTTCCTCCAAGACTATCACTGTGAGGATCAAGTGTTATCGGATCAATATGGGAGAAATAACCCTCTTTATCTTTGTCGTAAAAGAATCTGTCAAATAGATCGATAGTCATCCTTATGTCTCTCATTATTCCAGGATCCCCCGTGATCCTATATGTTTGGGTGGGACCCGCCAAGGCATATATCTGCTCATACATGGGAATGGCATCATAATCGTCACCAAACTCCGAAGCAAAAATCTTATGCTCTCGATCTCCCTTGACGCTAATGCCATGATACCAATAAATAATATTCTCATCCACATCATAGAATCTCATATGATCCCATAAATACTTGGTTCCCTTTTCAGCAGCTTCAAGAAAAATATCCTCACCGGTTAGTAAATATGCTGATGCAAAACCATAGACAAGTCGAGATATGGTATCAGTCTCTTGTCTGAAATCCTCTCTACGTTCACCAGTAAGAGATAAGGCTGTACGATAATTTCGGTAATCAATATTCTCCCCTCCAGCAAACTCAGAATTGATGAAAAAAGATGCAATACTCTTCGCTTGTTTGGGCCACCAGTCGGGTTCTTCAAACCTATACTCCCCCAATTTATTACCTGGAAAGTCAAGAACCTTTGCATCAAATACATGTTTTCCCACCTGAGGATAAAAAGTACCGTAGGTAAAAACGTACTGCCCTGGAATGAGTAATTTCTTTATTTCTCCAGTACAGTCCAAATAGGGTTCATCCAAATTGCGTAAGATGCGGCCATAAGTAGTGGGGGTTAAGTTGATAGAAAACTCACGGTTATCTGCAGTTTTTAGTTTGAAGGTATTTTTTTTTTCATCAAATTTTGTTACGTATCCTGCAATCGTGTCCGAAAATTCAAATTGCATTGTATCCATAATCATTTCCTTTTCACATAATTTATTGTTAAAAAATTATATTAGCATATCTGTGTTTTTACGTAAAGTGAAGAAACAAGATTTTTACTAATAATTTTAAAGGAATATTTCAGTTCCCATAGCATAGTCCTGAATATATATTTAATCATGTTCATTTATGCTACATGCATATGGAAAATTTTAGATCGAGTAACAATGCATCTCCCGGTGGATGCCCCAATAGAGCTTACATTATCTGTCACTACTCACTGCTTCCACACATGTAAGAAACCTCGCATTAAAACAAGTGGGTAACCCATGTATTTAAGAAATATTTTCGTATACCCGAAATATCCTGAATCAATTAAAAAATTATTGTATTTTGCATACAATCTCTGGGCTCTCTGGGATACCGAAGCAATGCAATTATTCAAAAGAATAGATCCGAATCTTTTTCGAAGCTTCAACCGTAACCCCATTAGATTCCTCCATTCCATACCCAGGGAACGTTTAATAGAATTATCAGAGGATAAAGCATTTCTCTACGATCTAGATAAGGTATGGGAGAGGTATGACAGATATGCGGATCGCCATACCGAATACCGCGATAAGTTTAAGGGTAAGCTGATAGCATATTTCAGTATGGAATACGGTCTCCATAAATCATTACCCATCTATGCCGGTGGTCTCGGCATGCTTTCCGGAGATCATCTCAAAGGTGCTTCAGACCTCGGCATACCAATAATCGGTGTCGGTCTATTCTACAAATACGGTTATTTTAATCAGAGGATCAATATTTCCGGTATGCAGGAGGAGGAGTACCTTGAAAACAGTGTTTACTATATGCCGGTAAAAGAATTGAAAACCATAAATGGCGAATTGGTTTATGTGAATGTTTCAATTCTTGATAAACAGGTCAAGGTGAAGGTATGGCAGGTCAATATAGGGAGAGTAAGGCTATTATTACTCGATACCAATATTGAAGAAAATCCTCCAGAGTTTCGCAATATTACAGACTACCTCTATGATGCTCGACGCGATTATAGAATAATGCAGGAGATAATTCTCGGTTTCGGTGGAATGAAGGCACTCAATACAATGCAGATAAAGCCAGATATATTCCATCTCAACGAGGGACATTCGGCTTTTCTTATATTACGGCGTCTCCGAGATCTGATGCGCGATCAGAAGTATACCTTCGATGAAGCCTATGCAATCATTAAAAGTACCACGGTTTTTACAACTCATACACCAGTCGAAGCTGGCAATGAAAACTTCACCGTTGACATGATCGAAAAGTATCTGAAGAGCAAGGTGACTGACCTAAATATTACTATGGAGCAGCTTATGAAATTTGGAATGCTCCATGACAAGAAGACGTTCTGGCTACCCGCTTTTGCAATACGATTCGCAAAGTACGTGAATGGTGTTTCGAAAATACATAGTGATGTTTCAAAGCATTTGTGGAAGGATCTCTTCCCACAGCATCTGGAGTCTGAAATTCCAATAATACCCATAACAAATGGAGTTCACCATTCATGGCTATCGGAGTACATCCAATATCTTTTTGAACGATACCTTGGATCTGAATACTTCATTCCTGAAAATGATAAAGAGCTATACGATAGAATACAGAAAATACCAAATGATGAAATTTGGGAAGCACATGTGAAACGAAAACGGGAGATGATAGCATACCTGAGAGTAACTATGGAGCAAAATTTTGCTCAGAGGGGATACTCTCTTGTGAAAATAAAGAAGCTTCGAGAGATGCTCAATGAAAATTATCTCACCATCGGTTTTGCCCGGCGATTTGCAGCCTATAAAAGGCCAAACTTAATTCTGAAGGACCGGGAACGATTGAGAAACATCCTTGTCAATTCGGAACTGCCAGTACAAATGATTTTCAGTGGAAAGGCTCATCCTGCCGATGAAACCGGTAAAAACATGGTCAAGGAAATAATCGATTTTTCAAAAGAATTCGATGTTGAAGACAGGATGATTTTTATCGAGAACTATGATCTTGCTATTAGTGAAAATCTTATACAGGGAGTAGATGTGTGGCTCAATACCCCATTAAAGCCATTCGAAGCTTCAGGTACTTCTGGAATGAAGGCAGGAATGAATGGAGTGCTGAACTTGAGCATTCTTGATGGATGGTGGCCTGAGTGCTTCAATGAAAAAAATGGTTGGGCGATAAAATCGGGAAGGCTGGATGACCACTCAGAGATCAGACATACATCCGAGGCAAATCAGATCTACGAACTGTTGGAGGGTGAAATTACCCCACTTTTTTACAGGAGGGATGAACGGGATATTCCACCGGAGTGGGTGGATATGATGAAGGCTTCGATTTATTCAGCCTTAAAAGGTTTCAATATTAACAGAGTCCTCACAGAGTATAGCGAGAAATGCTATTTACCAGCAATGGCGAATCGTGAGGAGCTCACCAAAGATAATGGAGGACGTTTAAAACAGTTAATGTCAAACATAAAGAAGATCAAATCAATTTGGGAGAAAATATATATCAAGGATGTTTACACAGATATCAAGAAAAGAGAGATTCTTTTTATCGATGATTTAATTCATATAGATTGTTACGTCTTTCTCGATGACGCAGATCCTGAACTGATCGATGTCGAGCTCCTTTGTCTTATAAAAGAACAGATTGCCTGTGAAACGGTCAGGTTAAATTTTATTGAAAAGTACAGTGATAAAGTCGGAAAATACGAAGTTGACCTGAAATTTACATCACCTGGAATTCAGAGCGTTGGTGTTAGGATCGTGCCGTCTGATCCGAACGTGAGAGTTCTCTACCCTGATCTTTTGAAGTGGAATGAATCACATTGAACCTTTTGCACATGGTCGAGTATATGTGCTACTCGGTCATGAAATCTCCTGCCATACCTCTCTTACTTTTACAAGTTTTAACTGAATATTACGTGGGGGCTAGTCGAATCATTTCCTTTATCGAATAGATCTTATCAATATAGTTAAGGGCTGAGTGGTCCCAATAGTGAACCGTGTTCTCTGCTTTACGCCGAGCCTGTTGAACCAGATTTTCGTTGGCTTTTTTAAAAAATGCTGCACAGCGTTCCATCGCATCATAGAGGGAGTGGGGTGTGTAATCTGAAAAGAGAAAACCATTTCCTTCCACAGAATTGCCATTCACTCGTAATGGATGCACTGTATCACGTAATCCACCGGTTGCTTTGGCAACCACCAAACAACCGCAGACAAAGGCTTCGAGCTGTGAGATACCCCCCGGCTCATACATCGAGGGCATAAGAAACACATCACAGCAGAGCAGAGGAATGGCAACGTCCTGGAAACCTATATTAACCGATACGTTTTTCGGGTAATAATCCTGTAGTTTTAAAAGCCCACGTACGAGTTCTTCTCCTCTCTGATCACCGCTAGCCGGTGAACCGCCAATTATCCCCTGATACCCTAAGTTTTTAAATATACCCTCTGAAGCCTCAAGCAGAAGTTGGTATCCCTTTTGTTCAGCAATCCGGTGTATCATTGCAAAGATAATTTTATCGGGATTAACTTCGAAACCCTGCTGGACTTGTAGAAGGAGCTTATTTCTCATTCTAAGAATAATATCTCTTCTGCCCTTATCCTCTATTGCTTCTGGAAAATGCGGACTCTCAAGCAACTCTGGATATCGTTCTTTGATCCTTTCCTGCAGTCCAGTGTTTTTTTTCAGTATCCGCTGGAGTTTTGGATAGTTCCTGTCAACGAACCCAGATCCCTCAAAACGCTCGAGAACTCTCCTATGAAAGTCACGGCCAATTGCATTGTTGATACCGATTACATCATGCAAAATGGTTTCCAGGCCATCACTTGCCAATTGAATCTGGGTTGCATAAGAGGAGCTCACCGTAAAAATTCTATCGGCAAACCGAATCCCTGCGGCCATACAATTGATTTTATCGAGATCCTTTGGATCACAAAACTCATGCGCATGCCAGTCTGGCAGATTGAAAAACCAAAAGTGATCGAATTCTCTTTCATACCGATAATAGGAATCGAAATATTGCCACCCCACATTATGCAGTATGTGAAAGAAAGAAGTATTGCGAAAATGTTCACTGTCTGCATAGAATGGATCGGCACGGACTATGCCGTTGAATATTCCAGCAAATGCATCATTGGTGAATATGGAGAGCGGTTTTAAATCAAAAGTCCTAATCAATTCTGCGCACGCACGAGAAAAAGCAATCCTCCGCCTCAATTTTTCCTCTGCAGTATATCCCCAGTACAAACCGTCGAAAAACTCATGATGATCAAGGAGATAGTACTTCATACCATCGACAATCCCCGAATGAACTCCGACTTCATATTCTGTGTTAAGTATATTGAATCGAACGTTGACTCCTGTATACGTTACATGAAACTTCTGCAAGGCATTTTGCATCTTTTGAACCAGTTTTTCATCTCCACTGTGGTACTTCGGTGTGATCACATATACCTCTTCCCCCATATCCACCAGCTCGCGAGGAAGTTCATAAACCACGTTGGCAAGACCACCACTTTTAGAAAAAGGTTCAGCTTCTGCCGACAGAAAAACGAGAGGCCCCCGTCTGTTATTATCCTTTAAATACTGGCCAAGCTCCCTCAACTCCTCTTTTTCATGAACCGACATTCGATCCATGAACTCTAAAAGCGTTTCTCCCTTTTCTAATCCGATTTTAGTCATCTGGTAGAACACCCGTTTGATGCCAAGTTCCAGGGAGTGACGATCCGAGCTCCAAAAAAGAGGGACGAGCCATTCGTACATAAACGAAACGAGTCGTTCGAAAGAGTCGGCATGCTCGGATATTTCTGTAAATGAAAAGTTCGAGGTAATTCGTGACAGTTCATTCCATGAACAGAGCCGGTAAAAAGAGTCCTTAATAAATTTGGCGTAATTAGATTGAAAATCCGTAATTGTTTCAAGTTTTAGCAGTTTTATACGATCGGTATAGGAAACAATGGTCTGTATTTGTGAAGCTCGAAGCTCTTTAGCGGTATAATAATTATAGTGGTTGGTTACTACTGAATATACGGGATCGACAACTTTAAAAAACAAGGAGTCTTCTATGGGTAGTCCTGGATTGTTGAATTGTAGATTTACCGATTGATTTTCATCCGAAAAGTTAAAAGCACCAAGCCAGATTCCATCACCGGTTAACTTCATAGCTGCAGCTACCATGTAATTGTTGGTCCATATGAGATAACCACTTCCTCTGTTCTCTCTATGAAAAGAGTATAGCTCTCGGTAAAATTGATCTAGACTGTGAATGGCTGCATACTCAAATTGATTCCAATTTACATATATATTGTCCATGTATACTTTCCAGCTCTCGCCTTCAGCATTCCCTTCAAAATCCATGATCATGTTGCTCATAAAAGAGGTCAAAAAAACTGCAGCCCGTAATCCCCGATCACCAAACGTGTTTAAAGCACGACGCTCATCATGATTTCCAAAAATTCCGAGGAGCTCAGTTCCAGGGGGAAGTGCAGAGGGGAAATAGTTATCATAGAGATGATAAATCTCACGAATGTCTGTTTTCCCGTGGGTGATTTTTTCACATATCTTGAAAAGAGCGGAGTTATAAGGTATACTCCCGGTTCTGGAAAGATAACGTTCTCTTCCCCAGTAGCACTCAGCTATATTGATAAAAAAATTCTTTTTCTTTTCCCTCAGCTTTCTCTCTATTGCCAGCATAATATAATAATGTAGGGGAACGGCAATCTGATCTCTGCATGCTGAATCATAGTATCCTGTTGTAATAAAGTGCTCATCCACTCTATCATTTACAATGATAGTGCCCTTAACCATGTTCTCATGGGTTCTCTTCTTGCCATAGATAAAAGGATAATTGTTCTTCTGCATCATAATTGGAACCGCATGGGCTGAATCAAAGCGTATGCCGTCGATATCAAATTTATCAATCAGGGTAAGAATCGAATCTGTCAGCCATTCCCATACCTCAAACATACGGTAGTTCAGAAGCTTCCCGTCATTCCAGCTGCCATACCGGCCATCCGTCGACGCTCTCTCAACCAAATTTCCCCCTTCATCGTAACAATGCACTATGCATTCACAGGGGAGTTCTTCACTCTTTCTGTTCACGTGAGGTATAATATCGACAATTATCTTTATGTCCAGAGCATGAGCCTTGTTTATGAGCGCACGAAGCGCCTTCTCCCCACCGAGTTTGGGTTCGATCTGCACAAGGCTTAACGGGGAGAACGGAGAGGGTGATGTGGCCTCTGGAGCCCAATCTTCTCTATTGTTCCCACGCTTCTGCACGCCGAGAAGATAAATGGCTGTTATCTTGTATCGTTTTTTAAAAAATCTTAAGTGTGCAGTTATGTCTGAAAACTGGCCCAGACGTATTACCTCACCGTTCTCGTTATACACAAGCCCGGTATGACCATTCTTGTCTTTCCAAAACATCCTGGTATGACCGTGTATATCTGGAAATATTTCGAGAATCAGCTCTCCCTGTACGCTAGGTATAACATTGATCCTCCCGCTACACCCCGAATCGGTGAGCCATTCCGATCCCCCACGCTTCTTCCTGTACACAAGATAGTCATACAGACCAAGCTCCTTGAAAGCGTGCTCCGCGATGTACCGATCATGCTGACTATCGTAATGAAGATTAACATCCGTGCAGTTGAGATGTTTTTCAAGGGTAAATTGCTTAGGAGATCGGTTGTTGTATATTCTTATAAAATAGTTGGTATTGTTTCGAGGCAACGTGAAGCTAAACTTATGACGTTCTCCGCTTCGGACCGTATAAAACTTTGTTGCAAGTGGTGCATCATACTCTTTGGGCGTGAAAATGCGTTCGAGAATTATGTTGGCAAGATTGCGTACTTCATGTATATCATGACCCGATGCGGCCACGATAACTTTGGTAATTTCGTGAAGTGATTCAACATCCTCACCTTTTTTATACCATCGGGCCATACGCTCTAAAGACCGAATCGCGTTCATACACGCATGGTAATCGAATGCCATTTCATCTTCTGGAAGGCGGGTATCCAGCAACCTATAGGCAAGCTGACTATTCTTTGAGGTAAATCTTCGAACCCGTGCTTTAGGAATTCCCACAACTTCTGGTTTGCTAAGCAGTATAACTTCATCGATCAGACGATTTAGCTGGTTTGAAACAGCCGGAGGTATCACATCAACATGAGAATAACCTGTTTCAATAGCTCTCTCCTCAACGAGAAGGAGCTCCTTAAAAGAGTTGAAGTGTTGTTTCTGTCCCTGCTTCTGCTCCATAACGAGGACATCAAAGATGTTTAATCCCAGGTATATCGAGGGAATCTCAGTCCACAACGGCCCTTGCCCGACGTTTGATATAACCGTCGTACTATCAGTTATATGAAAAAGAGTTGGGCTGTCCGGCATTTCTTTGATCAACACAAACCTTCTTGTAGCAAGA
>CAYFYU010000016.1:10436-22064 GCA_964347455.1 uncultured Spirochaetota bacterium
TTTCAGAAATTGCTCGATGGATGATGCTCACAGCATTTACGATACGTGCGGAAAGGCGGGCATTATTGAGCAATCTGGTTCTTACCGTCTCGTCATTATCGGAAATACTGTCGATTATGTCATTTTTTATGTCGATAAATCGAGGTTCACAAGATTCGGGCATATCACCCGATTTAAGCCGTGCGACGACATTGCCATCTATAAAAAATGGAAAGCTTCGGTATGAGGAAAAAGCCTGTTCAATTTCCCTAGTAACGGCTTCGTCAGTAACTTTATTGGCATCCTTTTGAACATACCTGCATAAAAAGGATCGCTTCATTGCCCATGCCATTGAGCTGCCCTAACCTTAATTATCCTTACCTTTACTGTTAAAAGCTTTTTATGAAAAAGTAGACTTTAGGTAGTAAAAATATGTGTGTGTCAGTAATTACAGTTACGAATACAGTATAATTCCATTTTACATGGGGCATGAGATTATGTCAATATGAGTATAAAACCGATAAATAAATTCCCAGTGATACACCGCTCCCTGTGGCAAACCCGGTTTTTCTATTGCAATATTCAGTCGAAAGTTCTTTAATAAATGATAAATCAACTGAAGGAGTTTCTATTCATGCATACATCGATGAAAAAGAATGCTGCTATTGTTTTATATGATTTTAGGCTTCACTACCATTTTAATGAGGACTAAGCCATGCAGGATAGAAGAAAAAGCGGTGTATTAATGCATATTGTCTCGTTGCCGTCACCGTATGGCATCGGGGATATGGGTCCTGAAGCCTTTGCATTTGCTGATTTTCTTCATGAAACCCGTCAGAGTTACTGGCAGATACTGCCACTAAATCCTACGGACAGCAAATATGGCAATTCTCCATATAGTAGTACTTCAGCATTTGCGATGAATCCTCTATTGATAAGTCCGGAGATGCTGATTCGCGATAATCTTTTGACTAGCCGTGATATAAGGCGTTTCAAAGTGAGTAGCAAAAACCGTGTTAATTATAATATAGTATCGCAGTACAATGATAAGGCACTTTCAAAGGCATACGTTCATTTCACGAGTAAAAGCAATGTAAAAAATGATTTCAGTAAATTTTACGATGAAAACGCTTTTTGGCTCGATGATTATACACTTTTTAAAGCACTTAAAACTAAATACAATGGAGAAAAATGGAGTGGCTGGCCACCTCACATACGCGACAGGGAGAAAACCGCCCTTTCACAAGCTGCTCAAGAATTAAAGGAAGAGATTGAGTTGGAAAAATTTATACAGTATCAATGCTTTAAGCAATGGTCCAGATTGAAGTCATATTGTAATGAAAAACATATCAAGATAGTAGGAGATATCCCTCTATATGTCAATTATGACAGTGCTGACGTATGGTCTCATCCTGACATATTCGAGTTGGACAGCGAAAAAAATCTAATGGTCGTGTCGGGAGTGCCTCCTGATTATTACAGTGATACTGGGCAACTCTGGAACAACCCGATTTATAATTGGAGGGAATTGAAAAAGCAGGACTACTCATGGTGGATACAACGTTTCAATTACAACCTCAAACTCTTTGACCGCCTCCGCCTTGATCATTTCCGTGGTTTTGCCGGGTATTGGGAAGTCCCGGCAGGAGAGTCAACGGCTGTAAATGGAAGGTGGAAAAAAGGACCAGGGAATAGCCTTTTTTCAACGCTTAAGAAACACACTCCTTCGATGCCCTTTATAGCAGAAGACCTGGGGTATATTACCGAGTATGTGGTAAAGCTGAGAGACTCATTTTCTCTTCCTGGTATGAGGGTTCTACAGTTTGGTTTTGGCAAAGAGGAATCATCCAAACAACATCTTCCCCACAATTTTATTAAAAACAGCGTTGCCTATACTGGAACCCATGATAATAATACCATGAAGGGATGGCTTCGCGAAAAACCACAAAACTTTATTCGGAGTCGAAGGGCATCCGATAAGGAGCAAATCCAAGCGTTGCGTTACATTGGGAAGAGGCGCATAAACTGGGGTATGATACACTGGGAATTCATACGTCTGCTCATGACATCCTGCGCCGATACGACCATCGTTCCAATACAAGATATACTTGGCCTTGGAGCAAAGAGCCGTATGAACATCCCTGGAATTCAGGAAGGAAACTGGGAATGGAGAATGAAAAGGGGTGCCTTGAAAAAATCTACAAAGAAAAAGCTCCTAAATATGACGGTCATCTCTGGTAGAGAGTGATGTGGCTATTTTAACATTATAATTCACACAGGAACCACTTTAATATTCTCATCGATCTCAGCATGTAGGATTTCCTCTATGTAGAGTTGTGTTCCTGTTTGGCTCGAGGGACAGCCTTCACAGGCACCGAGGTAGTGTACATACACTTCAGTCATCTGTCCGTTTTCCTTTATGTCGAAAACTTCCAGGTTGCCGCCATCTTTTTGTAGGTTGGGCCGTACCTTTTCATCAAGAACCCTTTCCAGAATCTTGTGTTTCTGTATAAGATTCATCTTTACAAAGTCCTCTACATCCATTCGGGCCCGCATCTGCTCAGTCTCCATCTCTTGTCGCACTTCCTTCAAGATATCGACCAGATAGTAGCGCCTCTCCTCGTGCCCTCCAGGTCGAATACAGGATTTACAGAATGCTCCTGCCTTTGTATAGTGGGTGATCTCTTCGACCGTTTTCAGATCGTTTAGTCGTATCACATCCTTTATCGTCCGAAGAGATACCCGGGCACATTCACATACTATATCCTCATCCTCAATGGCAGATAAATCGACATTCTTGTATATAGAAGCAGCCTTTTTAATAACATCGTAAGCCATAACACTGCAATGCATTTTTTGTGGTGGAATTGCAGCTTTATCAATATCATCCCTCAGCGCACGCTCAACGTCGAGATTGGTTATACGCATCGCCTCATCGACGGTACGGCCAATGCACATCTCAGCCATGACATCGCTCGAGGCAATCGCTGTGCCGCAACCGAATGTTTTATACTTTGCAGCGACACAGGAAACCGATGGTACAGGTGTCATGGTAACTCTTTTGCCTCTTCTTCTGTTATTTCACCGAGATACTGAGGATTGGACATCCTCTCGTTGACTTTATTTGAATACTGCTCCCAGAGAGAGCCGCCTATCAGATCTGTTTTTGCCATAAGGATCACCTCCCTTTACAGCACCTTCGTCCCTTGAAAGAACCTTCGGTACTTGACAGCACCTTCGTCCCTTGAAAGAACCTTCGGCATCTGGCTATTATACATAGTCACTCGCTCTTCATCGATATGGTTCGTAGCCGTTCTATGGAGTGATTCACAACCTGTATCGTTTCATCGATCTCTTCTTCCGTGGTAAAACGAGACAGACTTAGACGTATTCCTGTATGGGCGAGGTCGTCGTCAATGTTCATGGCAACGAAAGTGGGATTTGGTTCCAGGGATTCAGAGGCGCATGCGCTTCCCGTCGAAGCAGCTATACCCCCCTGATTGAGATCCCAGATCAGTGCCTCGCCCTCCACTCCGCGAACACTCACGAGAATCGTATTGGGTGTGCGCAACTCTCGTTTTCCCACAATCTGAGTACCCTTGATGCTTGAAATGGCATCCTCCAGCTTGTCCCGAAGCCGTCTTACCTCTCTCTGCTCATAATCAAGATTCCTGACAGCTAGTTCCATGGCAAGTCCCATTCCGATCAACCCCGCAGTATTTACCGTGCCAGCCCGTTTTCCCCCCATCTGCTCTCCGCCATGCAACAGAGGTGTTATGGTAATACCCTTTCGGATAAACAATCCCCCCACACCTTTGGGACCGTGGAACTTATGGGCACTAAAGGTAAGAAAATCAACCGGTACTTCCTGTACATCCACTTTGATCTTCCCGATAGCCTGAACAGCGTCTGTGTGAAAGAGCACTCCCTGTTCCCGGCAGTACTGGGCAATCTCCCGAACGGGAAATATGAGACCCGTTTCATTGTTCGCCCACATAACCGAAACAAGTGCTGTCTTATCGGGATCGAGGTGTTTCCTCAGAGTGTCCATATCGACGATCCCGTCTCTATTAACTGGAAGATAGGTCACTTTTACACCTTGACTCTCAAGGAAAGCACAGGAGTTCATCACACAGGGATGCTCTACCTGCGTTGTTATGACCTCACTTTTATTACCATTCCGGATCAGAACGTCGTATACACCTTTAATTACCGTATTGTTTCCCTCCGTTGCGCAACTGTTGATAATTATATCATCCTCATCTCCTGCATTAATCCCGGCGTACAGTCGGTCAAAGGCAAGGCCCATATAGGGATGAATCTCGGTTCCGAATACATGGAGTGAGTTTGGATTTCCATACATCTCACTAAAAAAGGGCTGCATCGCATCCCTTACCAGTGGATCAACGATCGTTGTTGCATTGTTGTCGAGGTATATCTTTTGCATATATCCTCTCCTCCAAGGCACAAAATATTCAACACCAATTTATAAAAATTTAACCATTTTCCCGAATATCGTCAGTATAAACCTGTCTAACCAAAAAAGACAGGCATCATTTTTCATGAATGATGCCTGTCTTTGCACTTTGTACTTAAAAAACAGTTTGTTCTGAGAGATTTCTCAGCACAGTCTCGATCATCGATCAGTAATGAATCCCCTTTTCTGCTGCCTGCTCCTCGATAAAACGCTGAACCACCTCATCAAATGAATCCTCTCCGGCACTCTCTTTCACCCTTTCGTTAATATAAGTGGTACGTTTCTCACTCAGCTTAGCAATTTGGCTTTTAATGGTTTCCCGTTCCTGTTTAATACCTTCAAGATATGCCTTTTTTTCATCCAGGGACAGGCGCCGCATTTCATGGGGAAGCTCCCCGTCATCCAAGTCTTTAAGCTTGACTATACCCGCATCTATCGCATCGATGAGATCATAGGAGCTAATGGAGGAATCAGCCGATTTATACGCAGCTCTCTCCGCTGCAACAGACGGGGCCATGGACTTTACCTCCTCTTTACGTTTCTCTGATTTTAAACGATGCTCGGACGAGCCATAGGGAACGACCGTTTCCTCGAGCATACCGTTCAGCATTGCAAGCTCCTCATCGTATGGAGTATCAATGATCTGAATACCACCTTCTTGAGCCACAGTCGCATAATTTCCCTCCCCGCGCCTTGCTATGTCACGCCAGTAGGAAACGGTCTCTGCATAATCACCGCACTGTATCGTGTTTATGATGATATCCTGTACCACTGCATCTCTGGCTATCTCTCGGTAATCATATCCGTCATCATAATCCATATGTGGTGGACAATCACCGACGAGAAAAATGAGTTTCAATGTCTCGATGCTGTTGCTCCAGCTCATTCCATGCAGGGCATCATGAAGAGCCCGGTTTACGTGTTCCGGTGTGTCTCCACCACCATCTGCGCGAAATGACATCAAATTCTCAAATACAGCATCGAGATCATCATTCAACGGATACATCCTCGTTACATAGAGATCCCCATAATCACGGTATCCGACCAGCCCGATTTTCAGATCAGGCGTTGGCTTTCCCCTCACAATCTGATTCGCAATACTCCAGATCTTCTGCTTTGCTCCTTCAATGAGCCCACCCATCGAACCGGTTGTGTCGAGTACAAATACGACTTCCACCTTTGGATTTTGAGCTGCATTGGCCCTGCCGGGTCCCATCCAAAGAAATCCTGCTAATAAAGTCACCGTCAGTACTGTAGCAATTGCAATCCTTTTCATTGTAACCCTCCGTTAATCTTAATTTATCGCTTCTGCTCAATTTTCTACAATACGATACGCTATCGAATCGTGAACAACAATGATGCTCTTTCCTATAGCGAAGTATCTTCCAAGCTCGGGATTCTTTCTGAGGATATCAAAGTAAGCCCTGCTGAGATAATTGATCTCCCTTTGTTTCATACCTTCCTCATAATCAGAATCCACCCACAGACCGTCACGAAGATAAAAGGTTTTATGTCCCACCCATTTGATAGTTTCTAATATGGGTTTCTGTTCGGTCTGACTCTCTTTAAGGGCGATAATATCACGTGCACTGGAAACAGCCCCAGCACCGGTCTCCGCCTCCATAGACTTCTTATACCGCATACCTTCATCTCTAAGCTCAGGTGATGGAGCTAAACCCCATTCTTCAAAATCTGCTTCGGTTTCGAGAACAAGAAAAGACGTGTATGGGGTCATGACCCCATACTCCTTACTCAGCCTCACGATCTCCTCAACAAGCTCTTTTTTCTCCCCGTTTAATCTTATTTCTCCCATCAGATAGCCAATTTTTCTTGTGGCCCATAACCGGGGTATAAAATCATGTTCTGTATCATGAGCTGGAAAGTTCCCTTCGAAGACAAAGCGCTCCAACTTTCCGTGAACCCTCCCGGTCAGTGTAATCGCAGTAGGACCGTTGGACTCATACCTTCCCAATAGTACGAGCTGCGTTCCCCTGAATATGTCGGGAAAAGTAACGGGGTAGATATCCCGTACACGAACCTTGCCAAAGTCGAGCTCTATATCAGACAGAATCGGCTCAGATACTTTGCGGAAGAAGGAAGTAACTTTGACCTCTATATTCTCATGGGGTGCAACATATTCCGATACTCCCCGGTTCGTTTCTGAAATTCGATCGAGCAAATGAGTATTCACGTCATGTCCCACGCCAAACACAAATATTCTTGCATCTTTCCTGTTCTCCCGCTCAATATTCCGAACAATATCCCTCAAGTCAGTTATGCCAACTGTGGGTTCACCATCAGTGAGGAAGACAACCATATTGGGTCGTTCAGATCCGTCGAACATACCGAGTGATGAAACGAGGGCGTCATTGATATTCGTACCCCCACGAGCCCTGAAGCGCTTGATGAATCTCAGTGCATCTTCTATATTCCTGCTGCTCGCTGTAACCAGCGCATCTCTAAAATGATTCTCCGTAGTGGCAAATTGCATCACATTGAATCGATCACCGCTGTTGAGGTTGTTCACGCAAAATCTGAGTGCTTCCTTTGCCTGCTGTAACTTTTCACCATTCATGCTTCCTGAAGTATCCAGTACGAACAAAACATCCTTGTTCATAATATTACTTTCAGCACCTTTGGCACTTTCAGCACCTTCGGCCCGACCGGGTGCGAGCATCAATAGAAAATATCCTGCGTCCGAAGACTCTTTAAAACTGATGAGATTCAACCCCACATCACTCTCCGAGACTGTATAGTAAAGCACAAAATCTCTATCAGGCTTCACCTCCCTCGCCTCGAAGCCGATCTTCGCCTCGTATGTTTCTGACGAAATATCAACATCATGAGACGGCGAGTAGATACTTTTAATCGGGATTTTCGAGTGAAGCTCCGCACTGATGGTTACCTCCTCGAGAGGCTTCGGTGAAAACCTCTCGGTGTTAAGAGGATAAACGTATTCAATAACTCCCGCATCATAAGTAAGAGTCTGTCCATAGACGAGCTCCATTCTTGTTTTACCCCGCCCAGGAACGGGATAGACCCTCGCCCTGAACATATTCCTACCGACGTACTCCAGGAGACCTGGATCTTTCATCTTTCTCACAATATCCTCATAAACTTTGCGAGCTTCGTCCTTGTCAAGAATCTCACCGCTCACCTTTTCCCCGTTTACCCACAACGCAAAGTCTGAGATAACCGAATCTTCGGGTAGCGGAAATATATAGGTTGCTTCAAGATCCATATCGAGATCATTTTTGAAAACCTGGTCAACCCTTGTCACTGCTATTCGGTCTTCAATGGAAATGCTCACACGGTGGTACTGCACCGACAGTGGCTCCATGATCGGTGAATCGGCAATGAGCACACCATCCGCGAAAAGAGCACTGGTTAAGAAACACAGAGCGCAAATAATAAAAGCTGCCAAAAAAATGTTAAGTCTTTTCATTCCTTCTTCCTCCGTTGTTTTAAATGTCATTCAATTGTTAGACTAAAAATGGAGTGGAAAGTTCCAAAAAAAGATCTGTTAAAACTTTAAATGGAAGGACAAATTTACGGCTTATCTTATGGTCTCAAGAATCTCATTTTTCTGGGGATGGTTGAGGATATATGCGAATCCAGACCGAAGGTTCTTCTTCAGGCGCTTCGAGAAAAGTAGGTTCTGCAGCAATCATCCCTTTTTCGGTATCCGCCGGCTCTTCTGGAAAGGTTTCATAGGCAGTTTCAATCTCACCTATTTCACCAAGATTTTCCATAAAACCATCTAAATGCGCAGGAGGTAATGTTGCTGTAATCGAAGAAGGCAGGTTGGGATCCAGTCCGTAGTCTACATAAATAATTGTACCACCAGCATTCACCAATAGATTCTCTATAACACTGAGGAGCTCAGCTCGAAAGCCGATCGAAGGTGCCTGTTTACTTTCAGCACTTACGGTACCTTCGGTCCTTGCAAGACTTTCGAATTCTTCAGCAGCCTTCGTCTTTCTCCTAACTGAAGGTGTTACCCCTGCTACTTCTGTTAGATCTTCTGAATCCTTTGTAAGATCAGTGCTGAAATAGAGAGTTATTTCAAGGGCCTCTTTCGCGGGCCTCTCAACAGACTTTTCATCAGTGACATCGAGATCCAAGGCTGTTTCTTTACCTTCGGCACTTTCAGGACTTTCAGCTTCTGGGAGATCTGCTTCCTCTGCGAGATCTGCGTCCTCTGCGAGATCTGCGTCCTCTGCGAAACTTTCAGCCTCTGCAAGACTTTCAGCCTCTGCAAGTCTTTCAGCCTCTGCGAGACTTTCAGCCCTCTTGAGTTCAGGAGCTGGCAAGGGTTTCCTCTGGGATGGAATGATAATATTCAGAACAAAGATGAGGGCTATTACTGCAGTGGCAACTGCTGCGAATTCCACGGGGATCTTGATCCTTGCGGGCACAAAGAGTGTCCGAAACACTTTCTTCCATGAAGATCGGCGCTCGAGTCTCTCATGCACCTTCATAAGAAAATCATCCGGCGGTTCGACATTCGAAAGCGAGCCCATTTTTTCACTATATTCTCTTAACAACTCCAGTTCTTCAGTGCAGCCGGTACATTCCGCAAGATGAGCCTCGACCTCTCTCATACTCCGGTCATCAAGAATACCGTCCATATAATTTTGTAAATTCTCTTTTACCTCTTTGCACTCCATTTATAACTGCCCTTTGAGCTTCTCCCTGAGCTTCTCTCGAGCTCGGGAGAGCTTTGATTTTACCGTACCACGGGCAAGACCTGTTACCCGTTCAACCTCTTCATAGGATAAACCTTCTACATCCCTCAATACAACGACCATTTTCTGTTCCTTCGGCAGGGAATCCAAAGCTCGCTGTATGAGCAACTCCCTCTCCCTTCTCTCAACTGAGTTGTGGGGATTGGCTGCATTACTTTGAATTTCCATGCTGCCACTTGCATCTCCGTCACGAGCCGGTTTATCAATGCGGACCATCATCCTGTTAAAACGATATTTCAACGAGGAGAGTTTATTCTTACAGGTGTTCACCGCTATACGATAAAGCCATGTAGAGAAGGAGGACTCGAATCGAAACCCCTTCAATGCACGAAAAACCTTAATAAAGGTTTCCTGGGCGCTGTCGTTCGCCTCTTCATAATCTCCTATCATACGAAAACAGATGTTAAAGACTCTATTCTTATACCGATTCACCAGGGAATCAAAAGCCCGTTCGTCGCCTGCAAGAAAGGACTCTATCAGGGCCGAATCCCCACTCATTTTCATTTCAGAGGATATGCTCTTTCTATCCATTTAGACTACAGAATTACCTATGGGTTCCCATAATTTAACCTACATCTATTACAATTATAACTCAATGACGGAATCATGTCGGATCATGTTCTTTCTTTATGCTTGACGAAATCATTATACTTTGATAGGAATGTAAAAAACGATTTCAACAAAGAGTTATTCAATGCCAAACACGAAAACCCTAGTTCTGATTAAACCCGATGGCCTTTCAAAATCTCTGACTGGTAATATCCTCACACGTTTCAGCGAAACTCGCCTTCAGATTATTGGTGCAAAGATTGTGAAGGTATCGAAAGAACTCGCTGAAAAGCATTATGAAATGCACAAACAGAAACCATTCTATCCAGAACTCCTCGATTATATCATGGGCGTTCTGCATAAACGTCACAAAGTCATGGCACTGGTGTATTACGGTGAAAACGCCATCGAAAAGATTCGGGAAATATGTGGTCATACCAACCCCGAATTAGCGGAACCGGAATCTATCCGTGGCCAGTATGGGCGTATATTGACGAGCGGATTATTTGAAAATGTTGTTCATACCAGTGATTCGGTTGAATCGGCGGAACGTGAAATAAAACTCTGGTTTGAACCCCACGAGATAATCTACGATATTTATCCCACCGAAGAAATGGTATTCCACAATTATAAAAAACTGATCTGGAAAGATATGGTATAGGGAAAAACTCAAGGATAGGACCATGCGTGTCGCATTGATCAACACGAATCGGATGAAACCTCCGATTGGGCCAATTGGCCTCGAGTACGTCGCAGAAGCTCTCACCGCTTCACAACATCGTCCTGAAATTCTTGATCTCTGTTGGGAAAAAGATTGGAAATCAGCAATCGCCGATTTTTTAGATAGAGAACATTTTGATCTGATTGGATTTACCCTACGAAACACAGATGACTGCGCCTATACGAGTAGGCAATCCTTTATCGGTGAGTTTGTAGAAATGGTGCATACAGCTCGGAGTAAATCCGATGCTGAGATCATTCTCGGGGGCGTCGGTTTCTCATCGATGCCTGAGTCTATTTTGGATGCGTGTGGTGCCACTGCAGGAGTATACGGTGATGGCGAGCTCACCATGGCAGAGATGGTGAAAAAAATGGAAAAGGGCCATGGCTGGCACGATACGGGTGGATTAATCTGGCGCGATGGAAAGACCTGGTACCGTAATAAACCCATAGAATCGAAAAAGCTTCAGCTTCCGACCATGACGAGGGAGATGGTGGATAATATCCGGTACTTCCGGGAAGGGGGGCAGGCCGGCTTTGAAACAAAACGCGGCTGCCCTAATTCGTGCATCTACTGCTGTGAACCAGTTGCAAAGGGGCGTACCCTTCGCCTCCGTCCTGCTGAAGCAGTCGTTGACGAGCTTGAAAATCTTCTCATGCAGAAGATCGATCATCTGCACACCTGCGACAGCGAGTTCAACATACCTGAATGGCACGCGATGCAAATTTGTGAGGAGATTACGAGGCGGGGTCTCGGAACCAGGTTACGGTGGTACGCTTACTGCACACCAAAACCCTTTTCCAAAGAGCTTGCCAGGCTGATGAAGAATGCCGGATGCGCAGGGATAAATTTCGGTGCTGACAGTGGAGATGATAATATGCTTTTCAGATTGAAACGAAATTTTACTCCCGATGACATCCAGAACACAACCAGGCTCTGCAAGGAGCAGGGTTTGGTGGTTATGCTCGATCTGCTCCTCGGCTCACCCGGAGAAAGCCCTTCCACTCTTAAAAAAACAGTGTCGTTCATGAAAGGATCCGGTGCAGATCGGATCGGGTTAAGCGTGGGGGTCAGAGTCTATCCGGGAACTGAGCTTTCACGGATTGTGCGTAATGAGAATCTGCAGTCGGGGCTTATCGGAGGCGAAAGTCCGG
>CAYFYU010000016.1:22074-22506 GCA_964347455.1 uncultured Spirochaetota bacterium
TCAGCCTTTATTTTTTCTCGAGCCCCTTCTCAAGGATGAAATTTTTAAACTCCTCGACCAGCAAATTGGAAATGATGAGCGATTTTTCTTCTTCGATCCAGATTCCCCAGATAGAAACTACAACTACAACAACAACGAACGTCTCATCGACGCAATCCATCAGGGTTATCGCGGCGCATACTGGGATATACTACGCAGGTATCCTCTTTCGGCCAATAGGTACTGATCAGCTGCTCATACTGACCCATGTGGAGCCTTTTTCGCATGATTCAACCGCTCTGTAAATAAACGCCATGCCCCGCAACCCATCATAGACTGTTGGGAAGATACATTCTTTCGGTGGAATCGGTTTGCCTTCCATATATCTTCGTATCGCATCTGTCGCTGCATTGTAGATATTGGCAACTGCTTCGATAAAACCCTCTGGATGCC
>CAYFYU010000016.1:22516-33990 GCA_964347455.1 uncultured Spirochaetota bacterium
GAGTGTCTGGCGTGGCTTGTCATAGTGAAAGAGATCCAGATAATTGGGGTTCTCTTGCTCCCACCGTATTGCACCATTCGAGGTGTAGATGCGGATCTTCAAACTATTCTCTTCACCGGTTGCTATCTGACTGATCGTCATGACTCCTTTGCCGCCCCCCTTTAATCGAAGTAAAATGTTGACATCCTCATCGAGCTTTCTATCTGGGAGGAAGGTACTCTTGTCGGCACAAAGCTGCACGACCGGATCACCGGTTATATACTCCATGAGGTTGATACAGTGGCTTCCGACATCGCCAAGGGTTCCCCCGAGACCTGCCTGCTCCGGATCGGTTCTCCAGACCGCCTGCTTCATCCCCTCTTTCTCATGGGGATAGGAAAGAAAATCCTGAAGGTACTCAACGATTATCTTTCGAATCGTACCCATTTTGCCCGACCTGAAGAGCTCACGTGCATGGCGCACCAGCACATTGCCCGTGTAATTGTGGGTTAATACAAATACGAGGCCGGTCTTTTGCACCAGTTTCACCAGCTCTTTCGCTTCATCAAGGGTATAGGTCATCGGCTTGTCACAAACGAGGTGGAAGCCCGATTCCAAAAAGGTTTTTGCAATTGGAAAATGGGATTTATTGGGTGTTACAATGGAGACGAAATCAATCCTCTTGTTCTCGGGAAGTCTCGCCTCCCGAGAGGCCATCTCCTCATAGCTCGGGTAGCAGCGCTCTAGGTCGAGATAGAGCTGTTTTCCGGTCTTCCGTGTATTCGCATAATCCCTCGAAAAGCAACCCGCCACAATTTCGATCTGTCCATCCATGGCCGCTGCCATACGATGAACAGCTCCAATAAAGGCGCCCTGTCCACCCCCAACCATTCCCATCCGTAGTTTCCGTTTCCATGACTTCATTCTTCCAAGCTCCCCCTTTCGCCGTCTATAAGGTTGTTCTGATTGTATCAGGAGAGCAAAAAAACACAAGTCACAATTTAGACCACCCATATTAAAAATAATTCTTAGAGCTCCCTTCCAACGTACCTTGTTTGCATATTCTCAGGTTATGTCCCGAAACATTGCAAATTACAACCATAATAGGTACAATAAATCATCAAAAAAGTAGAAGGTCTTACCAATATTGTAATGGGAGGAGAAGTTATGAAGCTCAACGTTGATGCACATTTATGGTGTCTCGGTTCATATGCAGAGCGATACGTGCCAGGCGGATACTACTTAGATATGGATCTTGATGAGAAGCTCCAAATATTTTCACGTTTAAAGAGACTAGACGGATTGGTTATATTCTATCCAACTGAACCCCTCCCCAAAAACCCGGTCTCTTTGAAAAAAAAGCTCTCTAACTTTAATCTGAGAATTTCAATACTCGAACCTGAGAGCTGGTCAGATCCAAAGTGGAAGTACGGCGCATTCAGCACCGGTGATAAGAGGATCAGACGGGAGACAGTTGAGTTTCACAAGGAGGCAGTCGATTACGCGAGGGAAATCGAAGCAGACAGTGTGCTCCTCTGGCCCGCCCATGACGGATTCGATTACCCATTTCAGGCGGATTACCGGGACGGCTGGAAATATTTGATAGAATCGATACAGGAGATTGGAGAACATGACCGTAGTGTTAGAATTGCGGTGGAATATAAATCCAAGGATCCCCGGCAGAAACAGTATGTCAGCAATATCGGCAAGGAGATGATGCTTCTGAAAGAGGTAGGGCTTGACAACGTTGGCGGAGTGATTGATGTCGGGCATGCGCTCATGGCGCAGGAAAGTCTTGCGGAATCGCTTGTCATTCTCGATTCACACCAAAAGCTCTTCCAGATTCATCTGAACGACAATTACAAGGACTCAGACCCGGATATGATCTTCGGTTCGATAAATTTCTGGGAGATACTGGAATTTTTTTATTATTTAAACAAGACCGACTATGAGGGCTGGTCAACAATCGACATCATTGCGGCCCGTGATGACCGGGCAAAATCGCTTGAACTTGCTGTCGATCTCACCTGGAAATACAAGGAGCTGGCCGATCGTTTGTGCACACATTCTGATGAAATAGATGCGAATTTGAAGGGAAATCGTTTCAGCGACAACATGAATCTCCTAATGGATATTCTTTTCAGATGAGTATCTGCCCGTCGAGTCTCGTCATACCTGCTTTCTGCGCATAGAGGATCGCCTCGTCGAACTCCTGGACAGTTATTCTCCTCTTAAGTGCCGGACACTCGGCGGCTCTATATACCGGGTGGTACTGATCCATGATGTTCAGATAGGTAAATTTCGAAATGGTGCAGAGAAAATCGATAACCTTTTGAGTCCCAGCAAGGTTCTGGGGTAGTACCAGGTGACGGACAAGCAGCCCTTTATAGGCAACTCCCCCCTCCCCCAGTTTGAGATCACCCACCTGATCGTGCATTTCTTGGATAGCCTTTCTGGCTATATCGGGATAATCTTCCACACCGCTCAGCTCATAGCAGTGAGAGGCGTCACCATACTTAAAATCAGGCATATATATATCAAAGATACCGTTCAGCAATTGTAGCGTTTCAACAGAATCATAGCCACCGCTATTATAGACGATAGGAACATGCAATCCCAGAGGAACGGCGATTATCAGAGCTTTAACAATCGCGTAAACCATATGCGTCGGGGTCACAAAATTGATGTTATGGCAACCGCGCTGCTGAAGTGAGATCATCATGAGTGCCAGATCATTGCAGGAAATTTCCTTGCCGTACCCAAGGTGGGAGATATCGTAATTCTGACAGAATATACAGCTAAGAGTACAGTTTGTGAAAAAGATCGTTCCCGAACCCCTTTTTCCGACCAGTGGAGCCTCTTCTCCAAAGTGGGGATTCCAGGAAGACACGATGGGAAGAAGACCACTTCGACAGTTTCCTAATTTGGATACCCTCCTGTCGATGCCACATTTATGGGGGCAGAGTCTGCACTCTGCGATCAACTCATCAATGGCTTCCAGTCGATGCTCGAGTACTCCATTTTCGTACAAACTGATGTAAGAGGGTTTCGGGTTCATGGAACGGATCCGCTTGTCGAAGATTTCTTTAAATATATCATTGATAGAATTCCGCACTTCACTTTTTTGTCCCTATAATATAAATTCATTCCTCACGAACATCCACAGGAGAGGCTGAAAATTGAGCAAACTACCAGTTTCGTGCAACAAGGACTGTGGTGCTGGATGTCCACTCATTGCACATGTAGAGGATAACCGTATTTTAAAGATCACCAATAACCCTTATGCAAACAGATACATGACCGGGTGTGTCAGGGGATATCAGATGGCACGGGTCGTTTATGCAGAGGACAGACTGAAAAAACCCCTGGTGAGAACCGGTTCGAGAGGTTCTGGTGAATTCAAGGATGTTACCTGGAAAGAGGCACTGGACTTGATAGCCGAACGATTGGGGGAAACAGCCCAGAAGCATGGATACGATTCCATCCTTCCCCTGGGTGGATCGGGTTCGTGTCGCGGTGCACTGCACAACACGGAACTACTTAAGGAGCGATTCTTCAGTCTTTTCGGTGGATATACTGAAACGACCGGGAATTACAGCGAGCAGGCTGTTGCTTATACATGCGATTTCCTGTTTGGCAGGAACCATACGGGCCTCGACCCGGCAACCTTGCAGTATACAAACTTCATAATCCTCTGGGGTGCAAATATTGTCGACGATCGTTTCGGCTGTGAGATGGAAACACGCATACGTGAACAGAAAAAACGCGGCGTACCTATAGTTGTTGTTGATCCCCGACGATCCCGAACCGCATACAGACTCGGAACCTGGTGGATACCAGTCAAGCCGGGTACTGACAGCGTTCTGATGGCTGCTGTACTTAATGTTCTTCTAAAGCAGAATCTAATAGACAAAAATGCAATTGCGAAATTGAGCGTCGGCTTCGATCGGTTCGAAGCCTACATTCTTGGCCAAGATGGGGAAACGGACAAAAACCCTGAGTGGGCTTCTAAAATCTGCGGTACACCTGTAAAAACCATAGTAGAATTTGCCCGTCGGTACGGAAAGACAAAACCAGCTGCACTAATCCCGGGGCTTTCAATCCAGCGTACGATCGGTGGAGAGGAGGCCGTCCGCATGGCAGTTTCACTTCAGGTCGCAACAGGAAACATTGGAATTATGGGTGGCTCAACAGGCGGTAGTGTGTTGAACAAACTACCTCAGCCTGTATGCCCAACGATAAAGACCGCATCACCAAAGTCCAGCGCATCCATACCGGTATACCGCTGGCCCGACGCCGTTCTGGAGGGAAGAGACGGTAAATATCCGAGCGATATCCAGGTGATCTATAATATAGGAGGAAACTATCTGTCCCAGGGAAGCGATATCGGGAAAAATATACGCGCCTTCCAAAAGGTAGATTTTTCCGTATGTCACGATTATTTTTAACCCCCACTGCCCGGTATTGCGACGTGGTTCTACCTGTCACTACCTTTCTTGAGCGCGAGGATATCGTTTTTCCACTGAGCAATCATCTCTTCTATTCTTACAAGGTGATCGACCCACGCGCAGGTGCAAAAGACGATTACGATATATTCTGTGAGATTGCGGATCGGCTCGGTTTCGGCCAGAAGTTCTCCCAGAACAGAACAGCTGACCAATGGATAGATGATTTTCTCAACGGTTCAGAGGTGCAGGACATAGAGGAATTCAAACGAACGGGAATCTATACCGGATCCGAACAGCAACGGGTTGGCCTGTCAGAATTCGCATCGGATCCGAAAACTGCTCCTCTCGAGACACCCTCTGGACTGGTAGAAATATATTCAGAGAGATTCGCTCAGACCGGTTTCTCACCAATTCCGGAGTGCAGGATCCTCCAGACAGCCCTAGAATACCCGCTGCGGCTCATTACACCCCATGCCCGTTTCAGAATTCACTCTCAGAACGACAATATATCCTGGTTTAAAGAGCGGGAGGATGAAACCCTGTGGCTTCATCCTCTCGACGCAGAGAAGAGGAGCATAGTGGATGGTCAATGGATCCTGGTCAAAAGTGAACGGGGAAGCATGCGAATACGGGCTCAGGTTACCCAAGATATCATGGCCGGTGTAGTCTGTGCCCTGGAAGGTGTGTGGCCCTTATTCGGTGGTGATGGTGTAGAGTATGCCGGTTCAGTCAATGTCCTCACACCAACGGATCCAACCCTTCCCAGTCAGGGTTCTCGAACACACTCCTTACTCGTCGATGTGGAGTCAACCGGTTAGATAAATTCTTAGCTTATAAGCCTTCTACGAAGCCTCCGAATGGCGAAAAAGGACGTAATAAATGAGATAACAATGACGTAGAGCACATCGAGGCCGATGCTCGCTTCCCATTCATTGAAGCAGACGGCCCTCACCAGCCGGACAGCATGTGTAAGGGGGAAAATCTCGGATAAGCGCCGAATAACAGGAGGAAGATTTTCCAAAGAAAAAACTACCCCCGAGAAGAAAAACATTGGGGAGAGGAAACCGGTAAAAAAGAAGTTGAACTGGTTTATATCCCTGACAAATGAGGTAACAAGCAGGGAGACTCCGGCAAACATCACGCCGGTGAGAAAACCAATACCCGGTGCCATGATACTTTGGCGGAGTGGAAGAACACCGAAAGCAGATACGACGCAGAGGACTGCGAGGGAAAAGAATAGCCCCTTAGTCCCTGCCCAGAGTATCTCGCCGATAAAGAGGTTCTGAACCGTAATCGGTGCCGATATCATCCCATCATAAGCCTTATCGAATTCTAGCCGTATAAAGGTTCCGTATGAACATTCGAAGGCTGCGGTAAACATCGAGGCAGTTACCAGCAGTCCTGAAGCCAGAAAGGGGATATAGGGAATTCCCCGCATCTCCAAAATATATTTTCCCAGCCCTACCCCTATTGCAGCGAGAAAGATCAGCGGTTCCAGAAAAGGAGGAAACCCGTTTGTTATGAGATTTTTTGAGTATACACGCATGTGGCGGTACCAGACACTGAATAGTCTCATGTACAGAGGTGGTGCTGCCATTGGTCTATTGTTTCTCATAGAGCTCCCTTCCAGTCAATTTTAAAAAGAGGTCTTCCAGGTTTGTCTGTCGATGGTAGTAATCCCTTGGATTCAACTTTCGTGACACCTGCTCTAAAGTCTCAGGGTTATTGGCATAGAGCAGGAGTGTATCATGAAATTCATCCTGTCTGATGTCAGTAAGTCGCACGATTTCGTGTACCATGCTTACCTGCTCGACATTCCTTACTTCCAAAACATACTTCTCAATATTTTTTTCGAGCAATTCCTTTGGATTGCCCTCGAGCAGCTTCTGGCCCTGATGCATAATCAAAATCAGGTCTGCCAGTTGAAACGCTTCGTCCATATAATGTGTAGTCAGCAGGATGGTCGTTCCACCGCCCTTCAGCTGTCTGAGCTTATTCCAAATGAGATGACGAACCTGCGGATCGAGACCAGTCGTGGGCTCATCGAGAATGAGGAGTTTTGGCGTGTTCAGTAGCGCCCGGGCAATAAGAAGCCTTCTCTTCATGCCACCCGACAGCTCCCGTATCTTCGCATCCCCTTTATCAGAGAGTTCCATGAACTCCAGAAGCTCCTCGATCCGTCTTTCCGCCTCTTTAGTAGGAATTGCGTAAAACTTGGAATAGATGAGAAGGTTCTTGCGCACGTTGAGCTCAACATCGAGGTTGTTTTCCTGAGGAACCACACCGGAGAGATATTTTATTTCTAAGCTATGGTGGGCAGGATCATAGCCGAAAATTTGTATTGAGCTTTGCGAATTGATATCCCTCATACACTTTCCATAGATCATATTCATCATGGTCGTTTTTCCTGCACCGTTGGGTCCAAGAAAACAAAAACAGCGAGACTGTTCTAGCTCGAAACTGAGTCCATTCACCGCCTTTAGCTTCCCGAATGACTTATAGACTTTCCGTGCCTGTATGACGATGGGATTATCCACCAAGCTGATCCCTCCCCTTATGCTGCAAATATAATAGGGCAATTGTCAAGTTGGGAACATCTAGATACAAATAAAGCAATACATATCATAACTTGACATGAGGAAACCGTCACACTAAGTTAATCACTGAAGGAAGTGGAACATGGTCGAGAAAGTCATAATAATGGGAGCCGCTGGACGGGATTTTCACAATTTCAATGTCTATTTCAGGGATAATCCACGTTACGATGTTATCGGTTTCACTGCTGCACAGATTCCGGACATTGAAAGACGCCTCTATCCACCAAGTCTGGCAGGCAAGAAATATCCAAAAGGCATTCCAATATATCCCGAGCAGGATCTCGCCTCCCTCATAAGTAAGCATAGGATCGATCTGGTAGTTTTTTCCTACAGCGATGTCCCACACGTCGAAGTCATGCATAAAGCTTCAATAGCAATGTCGGAAGGTGCGGATTTTATACTCATCGGTGCAACCTACACAATGCTCGAATCCAATAAACCAGTTGTATCAGTCTGCGCCGTGCGGACAGGTTGCGGGAAGTCACAGACGACGAGAAAGGTATGTGAGATCCTCAGGGAAAAGAGGAAAAAGGTCGTGGTTGTTCGTCATCCAATGCCATACGGCGACCTCAAGACACAGGAAGTACAACGTTTTTCAACCTATGCAGATTTCGATCGACACAAGTGCACGATAGAGGAACGGGAGGAGTACGAGCCTCTGGTCGATCTGGGAATCGTCGTTTATGCAGGAATCGACTACGGCAGCATACTTCGTAAAGCTGAGGGCGAAGCCGATGTCTTGATCTGGGACGGTGGGAACAATGACACACCCTTTTACCGACCCGATGTACATATCGTTCTCTTCGATCCGCACCGAGCAGGTCACGAGCTTCTCTACTACCCGGGTGAGACAAATCTTCTCATGGCCGACATTGCCATTATCAACAAAGTGGATTCAGCAGGCCTGGCACAGGTTGAGCAGGTACGTAGAAACATTAAGACCCACAGAGGGAATGCCCAGATCGTGCTCGCCGAATCAACTGTTTTGGTGAACAAACCGGACAGGATCCGTGGCAAGCGGGTTTTGGTGGTCGAGGACGGTCCCACCCTTACCCACGGTGAAATGCCCTACGGTGCGGGTAAGATTGCAGCCGAGGTATACGAGGCTCAGGAAATCGTTGATACCCGTCAGTACGCATCAGGCACCATCAAGGATGTCTATCACAACTACACCCATATCGATAAGGTACTCCCAGCCATGGGTTACAACGAGGAACAGATCCATGATCTCGAGGAGACTATCAACAGAGCCCCCTGCGATCTGGTACTGTTCGCTACACCCATACATCTTCCCCGTATACTGTCCCTAAACAAACCGACTGTCCGGGTACGCTATGAATATAAGGACCATGGAAGTCCAACCCTCAAAGAGATCTTACTGGCAAGATTGAAAAAGATAGGAATTTAATGGTCTACCTAACCAACAGCAGGTAAGGTATATGCATGATTCACAGTCACATATATTGGGAGCTTAGAGTACGCAGTAAGATTTCGATTCCGTTGATCCTGATCACTATAATATTAATCCCTGTTTCATGCAGCCGTTCTGTACGCTCGAACGTACTACCCGCACGTATTGAACGGTACAAAGGGACAGTAACTGAAAAAAAGATACCTGGGTTTATATCGTTAACTGCTGTTGATGGTAATTTTTATCTCATCGACCCTCAGGGAAACAGGCCCATCCCTCTTACTGATGACGCAGACCCAGATGGTTCACTTTCCAAAAGTTACAGATTTACCTGTACTATAGCCCGAACGGTTCCATTATCAGTATGCTCTGCTCTATAAATGAGAACCAACAGTTTGCCCTCCTTCTCTTACCTTCAGAAGGTGGTAAAACTCATACGCTCGATACCGGTAAACTTTTCTATTGGGTCTGGTCACCCGACAGCAGGAGGATTCTGGACTTTGACTGGTCCGGTGGAGGAAAACATTCGCACAGGGATAGCACCCAATCCGGCAGCGAACTGCTTGCAGTTCTGAGCGGCACTCAATCCCCATTTCTTTTCTCGGTCAATTTATCGCTGTTTTCGACCAGTATCAGCGATCGCATACCATTTGGTCACCAGACAGTACATGCCTCGTCTCATTGCTTAAGGTTTGCTTCCATTCCGGTCGTGGCAGTGATTACTTTTATCCTCTAGTGTGCACTGATATCACTCTCCATTACGCCGAAGATGGTTCCCTCAGTGTCAGTACATTGTGCAAAGTACCCCATGCCCGGGATTGCTCCTTTGGGCTGAATCACCTTTCCACCTGCTTTTACGATATTTTCCAACACCTGATCAATGGAATCGACCTCAACGGTGTTCGTAACCCGACTATCCGAGCCCTCTCGTCTTGAAAGCCCACCATCTATTCCCGGTGTACCTTCTGGGCCTGTCGTTATGAGCCAGTACTCCATAGGCCCTTCCCACTTCGTAAACTTCCAGCCGAAGATATTCTCGTAAAATTGAATCGCCCTTTCCACATTTTCTGCACTGATATCAAAATGCACCACTCTTGCCATTACTCCTCTCCTTTCGCTTGTCTTTTATTCCGAGCCATCAATCCCCTGTGGGCGGTCACAACGAAATCCTGTACATTCGTTATAATCGAACGAGCTGTCAGAGAACCCCTGTTTGCAAGTTTGCTTGCCGCAAACTCCGACATGTCGACGACATAGAAGTACACCGGTCGCACCCTGTCATCCATTACCGTATAGCAGGGCACCATGTTCCCGGTTGCGATGGTATGAAGCTGGGTCGCCAATGCTATTACGGTCGTTGCTTCCTGGCAGAGCCTGCGCATTTCATCCTGTGCATGGTAGGCATCACCGATGACTTCGGGAAGCGGTCCATCATCTCTGATTGAACCTGCAAGCACAAATGGAACATTCCTACTTATAACAGCCCGCATAACGCCGTCCTGTATCATCCCCTGCTCGACGCATGTTTTAATGGAGCCTACCCCTCCTATCGTATTCAGTGCGTCCAGATGCTTGTAGTGGCCGAGATGGGTTATGCGTTTCGTATAGATATCCTGCCCTAGAGCTGTACCGTACAGCGCCCCCTCGAGATCATGGGTTGCGAGGGCATTTCCGGCAAATAGGGCATGCACATATCCATTCTCCACGAGCCATACGAATGAATTACGGGCGTCACGGTCGAAGACCAAAGCCGGACCCAGAACCCAGATTATGAAACCATTCTCCCGCTCATATGCTAAAAGTTCGTACAGCTCATCATAATCTATGGAGAATGAGGTTTCCCGTGTTGGTCTCGTTCTGAACGCGAACTTATCGGAACCTGATTCAGGGAGTGAAAATGCTTCGGTATGCACATAAATTCCCTCTTCCCCATTTTCATTTCTCCCGCAGGCAACCATATCTCCCCCGAGTAGATTTCGAAACTCCTTCACCAGCAGTTTGTTATTTTTCTCGCGCGCTACAACGCAATCCATTCGCGAACGATACAGCAGTTGCCAATTACCATCAGGCATGTGGTAGTATTCCGGATAAATGGAAGTGGCATGATAGTTATCAGGGGCCACTCCAGGTTTTTCAACCTGTTTGAACTCCACTGTTGGTGAATTCTGAAATAGAGAAAGTGAAAAATCCGGCTGTGCATATGGTGGAAGCTCCCAGGCCATGAGCAATCACCTCCTGTGACGTGTGGGAGAGAAAAATACTGTTGCTTCACAGCGAAATCACATACTATAAAAGATAGCTTATCCTGACCTTTTCGACACCAACAAACCTTTATTGTCGGGATGGTAAAGTGAAAAATGAAAATCGTCTCACCATAAAACCGCAGACTGGGATTGGTTTTACACTCCAAAGAGGAAAATCGATGAGGGTGATCGATGTTGAGGGTCAACAGGTGGCGGACCTCATTGCAGTGAACAAAATTGATCCGCACGAGATGCTTTCCACTGGTGCTACTCTGGACTGTAACGGTTCCCTCAGGGTTGTGGAGGGCAAACGTCTCTTTTCGAACTATTATCATGAAATGCTCACGGTTGTCAAAGACGAGGTTGGCATGCATGACATTTTATACCCCGCATGCAGTCCACATATGTATCGGAATCAATACGGAATATTAAAGGATCATCCCAGTTGTCGGGAAAACCTCGCTAGCGCTGTAGCTGGTTATGGAATTACGTTCGACAAGCTTCCAAACCCCTTCAATATTTTTATGCATACGGTTATATCGAGGGACGGGAGTATCAGCGTTGAAGAACCTTTATCGAAGCCCGGCGATTTTATCGAGTTACGGGCTGAAATGGATCTCATCGTTGCCGTTTCTGCATGTTCAGTTGAGGAAAGTAAATGCAACGGCTACCGGTGCACATCAATCGAAATTCAGCTCATTTTTTAATCACACAGGTGCGATAATCCCATCAACCTTAATTTCAATCATTATTGCCTCATGAAATGTTTATAAATAATTGCACTGTGTATTAACTA
>CAYFYU010000016.1:34000-42785 GCA_964347455.1 uncultured Spirochaetota bacterium
AGTGTTTATTGCCAATTGCATTGTACATTAGCCCTTTACAGGATCTACAGACTCACTGATGGATTTATCACCAAACACAGATTATATTCTCTATATGGTGGAAAAAAGAATATTCTTCCAGGACGGAAGTAACAGGCCGTGGAAATGGGTAAGTTATCTTAGGAGCATTTCCACAGTTTTCTCTGTAATGTTGATGATAGGCCTTTTTATTACATCGTGCAGAACATTGGTGCGAACTCTCGATTCTGATACTAATGAGCACAGTTTGGGACTGATCGCTTTTACCGGGATGGATGGCAACATGTATACTGTACATCCGTCCACAGGGAGGACGAATGCGATTACGGATGATGCAGCGGTTTCAGAAACCATTAGGCGAGAATACCGATACCCCGCATGGTCCTTTGACGGACAAAAGCTCGCCTTCATCGGCTACAGCTCAATCAACGGTGAATCAATCGAATCCACCCTTTACTCTGTAAAGGGCGATGGCTCCAATTTGACCGCTCTTTACAGATCAAGAGATGTAACACCTTTCTACATTTACTGGAGTCCGGACAACAATAATCTAAGCTTTCTGAGCTCATTCAATACCCGTTCTGGGCTCGTGCTTCAGATCCTGGCTGTTGATAGCGGGGAGGTCGTGACCATCGGAACAGGTCAGCCCTACTATTGGGCATGGTCTCCCGAGGGGAGCCGCATCCTTACCCATACCGGTGGGTCAGATTCAGATCAGCCGGGCAATGCTCTAATCGAAATATTCCATTTGGCTACCGGCAACATACAGGGAAACCGGCTCGAGTATGTACCAGCACAATTTCAGGCACCGGATTATTCTCCTGATGGCAGATACTTTGCAATTGCAGCGGAAGTCTTTCAAGGTTTGAGCACCCTTATTCTCATTTCTAACGATGGCAGTCCTACCCAAATGATTGCGGATTGGAATGGTCCCGTAACGTTCAACTGGTCACCTGAAGGCCAGCACATTGGGTTTGTCAGGGGCAGTAATTTCTTTCTCGGTGGAATTATAGGATCCCTTTCAATACTCGACATCAGTGGAGAAGGAATTTCAGTGGACTACCAGATCGAATCAGAAAATATTCTGGCATATTTCTGGTCACACGACGGTAGAATGATCGCAATTTTTGAACCGCAACTATCCACTGGTGAGGAAGGTGAACAGATACTCCTCCTCGATCTTTCCGTGCTCAATGTCCATACCGGTCATTTAAGATACATCACCTCTTTCCGTCCGACCAGAGCATTTCTCAGGCAGATTCTGCCCTTCTACGACCAGTATCAACGTTCGTCCACAATCTGGTCACCGGATAACAGCTCTGTGGTGATAAATGCAGAGACCAGAGATGCACGTCCCGGCATCTTCACCGTTCCTGTTTTGGGCAATGGAAAACCACAGCTCATCTCTTATGGCATTTTTCCACAGTGGTCCTGGAGATAGATAGGATTCATTAAACAATTTTCAAAGGGAAATTAACAATTTACATGAACTGTATCTTCTATATAATCTGAGTTAAATTAGTCTCTGGTTACAACTCCTGCAGTCTAATCGAGAGATCCTGTAAAGGGTTGCTGGTCATTTTACTTTGTTAAATATATAGACCAAGAAAGGGTTTTCCTATGGATAAAAGCAGCAGACCCCTGGCACTTGTTACCGGCTCCTCACGGGGAATTGGACGTGGAATTGCTCTCCGTCTTGCCCGCGATGGGTTTGACCTCACTATAAACGGCGTTCAGGCAGATCCAGGGATTACACGTACAGGTGCATACAGTGTAAAAAATCTTGCCAAAGAGCAGGGTGTACGGGCTGAGGTATTTCGCGCCGATATATCCAAAACCAAAGAACGGGAAGAAATGCTTTCGTTTGTCGAAAAAGAATTTGGCCGTATTGACCTTCTGGTAAACAATGCAGGAATTGAGCCCAAGCATCTGGACATGCTCCAGTCAACGGAAGAACGGTTTGAGCGGGTCATGAGAGTTAATCTGCAGGGTCCCTATTTCCTCACCCAGCAGGTCGCGCAGCGCATGATCGAGTGGAAGGAGGATGGACGCATTCCCCAGGGACGTATTGCTTTCATAACCTCGGTGCTGGGTTATATGACAGATCCCTATGGCAGTGAGTATTGCCTCACAAAAGCCGCTCTGAGCATGACAGCGAAACTCTACGCTCACCGATTGGGAGAGTTTGGTATCCCGGTTATCGAGATAAGACCCGGGATTATCCGATCAGATATGTCACTGGTGCACAAAGACGCCATAGATCGAATGATTGCAGAGGGCAGGCTCGTTACACCCCGGTGGGGCGAGCCTGAGGATGTTGCCTGCCTTGTTGCCGCATTTGCACGAGGCGATTTGGACTATTCCACGGGTGAAACAATAGAGGTCGGTGGAGGGTTGGGCTTGAGGAGATTGTGATGTGGAACTGGTTAGTTCTATCCTCTTTAGTACACCAGTTTTACGATGAGGGCGGTGAGGAAACCCATCAGGGTTGAAAAACCGACAATAGCTCCACCCTGTTCAAATGCCTCGGGTAGCATCGTTTCTGCAATCATGGTAAGCATCGCACCTGCCGCCATCCCTTCAATACCTGCTATCCAAAGAAAAATGGTACCTCTGGGTTGAGTGGGGAAGAGCAACACCCCCATCACAGCACCCATACCGGTAACAATACAAAGAGAGCTCCACATCCAGAGTATTTTCCTGATCCGCATGCCCCCTTTTCGCATAATAACGGCACTCGACATAGATTCGGGGAGGTTCGCAAGGAAGACACCTGTAATAAAGGCCATACTCATACCGGTAACGCTTGCGGAGAGCATGCCAATGATCAGAGATTCTGGTATACCATCCAGCAGTATGCCAAGCCAGATTGCAAAAGCAGCCCCTCCTCTTCCCATAGCTTTTTTACCTGCCTCATCAATCTCTTGCTGCGTAACAGATATCTGCATCTTCTGCAGATGGCCCATCGCCTCCCGTTTCCACTTTTCCGCGCGGTAGTCAGATATTTTCTCTGAAAGTTCCTCTGCTCTCTTATCAAAGAGTGTTTTAACGGTTTTTCTGAGATCTTGAGATTGGGAGAGAAGCGAATCAAAATCTTCGTGGAGTACCTTGAAAACCTCGGTATCCTCCAACGCGCGTGCTGTTGCGTTTCGCGGTTGATGACTTAACAGTGCCATTTCACCAAAGGTGTCATTTTGTTCCAATACGGCAACGTTTCTCTTGGTGCCATTCTGATCGTAGCTTGTAATTCCCACCTCACCAGAAATTATGAAGTAGAGCGTTGAACCAACCTCTCCTTCCCGAAAAATTATTTCTCCTGTTTTAAAAGTTTGCCGTTCAATATGGGGGATCAGTTTCGCGATTGCTGCAGGAGGCAGTGATTGCAAAAGCCGAACGCGGCTCAGCTCCTCAAGCAATCTTCGTACCATCGATCGTTTCATCCTGCGCAGGTATTTTCTCGTCTTGGCCCAACTTCCAAGATAAGCGCCATTGTTGTTCAAAACATGATTGATGAAATCAAAAAAACCTCCTCCTATCAGAGCGCCTATGATCATCGCGTATACAATTTCATTCCCCTGCTCTTTACCGTAATGGAGAGTTTCGGAGAAGAGTTCAATCGTCAGTGCAAACAGAAGAGCGCCGGCACCGAATGCCATGAGCGCAGAGGTGATACGTCTGCTCGGTTTTATAAACATACCTGTTATTGCCCCGAGGGGTAGTGAAACAGCACTGATAATACCCCAGAAAAACGCGCTCTTTATCAATTCAGCATTCAATATACTGAACTCTCCTTGACAGAACCTCCGGCTCCTCTTTCTTCAGTTATGGTGTTCTCTCAGGTGGACGGAGCATGACGATCGTTGCTCCCCATCCTCCGGCATCGTGCCCCGCAAGCACGAAAGAATCGACCTCTTCAAGTCTGCCCAGTATCGAATGAACTTTCCGTCTGAGTGTGCCCGTTCCCTTGCCATGTACTATACGTATCTGATATATTCCTTTTTCACGACAGGCTCGAATATATTCCGGTATCAGTTCGTCGACCTCTTTTGGGAGAAAGGAATGGAGGTCGAGGGTTCCATCTATAGGAAGCTCAACGGGTTCGGGTTCTTTCATAAAATCCTCATCCCCTTATCGTACCATACTTACAATAAGATCCCTTGTCTCATTGGGAAACCCCTTAAGACCATGCTTGATCTCACCCTATTGAAACTATTCAGGATAAACTTTGAGGATAGTTAATAAACGAGCACCTCTATTGAAGGTCAAGTGTATTGAGGTACCTACCCACAGCTGAAATTTCATCATCTTGCAATGTCATTCCGGCACATTTCATCCATTTAGTTGAACGCCCGAGAATGGCTAAAGCCCCTTTTATCGCAGGAATCGCATTTCCATGGGCAACGTTCACTATACCGTAGAGTTTATTTATCATTTTCTGGTTTTCCTTCGCCCCAGCAACATTGCCCCTTTTTGCCTCCCTGTAGAGAGCAACGTACGGTTCGATCCACACATTTCCGAGACCAGTTACTATCCCGTCTGCCCCCATAAGAAGAGATGATGCGTCGAGATAATCCTCTCCCTGAAACCAGGAAAAATCCTGTTCCTCTTCTCTTAGTAGTCCACTTAAAAAGGATATGAAATCACCGGAGCTGTCCTTTATGCCCCGAATTGTTTCTAGGTGAGAAAGTTCCAGAACTGTATTAATCTCAATTTGGTTGTGTGTGTTCTGTGGGATATTGTACATGATTACAGGGTGTGGAGATTGGGTGGCAATCTCTTTAAAATGTTTTATTATCACGCTCTGGGAAATACTATAGTAGTATGGCGTTACGGCAACAATAAAGTCAGGCTCCAGGCTTTCAAAAACGCGAATCTCATCCAAAGTCATTTCAGTTGAGGGGTTGATACATGCCACACAGAGCACTTTTTCTGCTGCAAGCTCCTTGACACGTTTAAATACTTTGATCTTCTCATCTCTCGTTAAATAGGGACCTTCGCCGGTCGTGCCGTTTATAAAAAAACCATGAACACCTGCCTTAAGAAAGTATGAGACCTGCCTCTCCAACGAACCCTCATCTAATACACCACTCTCATCGAAGGGAGCTGCAATAGCGGGAATTACTCCCTTGAGCTTTTTCTCATTTCCGCCTGCATCCATATTATCCTTCCTTACAGCACCTTCGGTACTTGACAGCACCTTCGGCCCTTGACAGGACCTTCGGCCCTTGACAGGATCTTCGACCTTCCTCTATAAAAAATATTCGAGTATTCAAGTCCTATTCAACTCGAACTGCTTACATATATCAAGGAATTGGTTTACCTTTTTATCTGGTGTATCCCATCGAATATCCGCCATGACAACATCACAGGGTGCAACTTCCCGGTAAATCCTGCCTAAATCTTCTTTTATCCGCTCTATTGACTCGGAGTACAAAATAACGGGTGAATAGATCACTGCCAGCCTCGTGTGCGGGAAGAGTCTTTTGATATTGGAAAGATCCGATTGCATACCCATATCTAGATATCCTAAGTTCGGTAATTCTTTTAATATATCGATATAGTGGGTTATATCCCAGTTGCAGGTATGAACCCCAAATCGCTCGAAATTTAGCGCAATTTTTCGATCGTAGGGAAAAACAAACTCTCGATACTGTTGAGATGATATCATATTCACCGTACAGTTACTCACACTTAACTGATTTATGAAAAATCCGGAACGCCGCTGACGTTCATGGACCTTTTTTGCCAGATCAATCATTACTTTACAGATCATCGCGAAAAAATCATGGACATGATCAGGCTTGTCGTACAGGTCAAGGAAAATGTCCTGCCCCCGCAACTGAAAGGCGGTATTGAAAATACCCTGCCAGTTCAGATATCCATGGATCTTACCCCACTCCGATTCGATCATGTCCATTTGACTGAACAATTCCTGTACAAAGGAACCTTTTAAAAGCGAATCTACATCCAGTTGCTCGATTTGAGCCAAGCTCAGTTTTTTTCCTTGGACCATGTCCGGCCATCGATCCTTACCGTATTGTACAGGCATACCAAAAACTTGGTATACAACGTAGGAGCCATAGCATCCGGAAATTGTTGCAAGATCATCGTGATTATTTCCACTCCAGCAGGTTGCAGCGGGAAATGAACGGACCAGCTCCTCTTTCATTATCTTCAACGTCTCGTACCGATAATACGGATCCCTGTGCCACCGCTCTGAAAAATCTACACCACACCGGCGATGAAACCATGCCGGTTCAAAACCGAGAGAGACCCTCATGTTAGATTCTGTACCATCTGCTGGCTCCCTCCGCGCAGGTGAAGCAATGGGTATATGACTACGGAGCTGTAACACGATAATTCTCCAACTACTTCATAAAATTATTCGGTACAAAGAGTACAATATCGGGAACATATGTAATGAGCAGAAGCACAAAAATGAGCACAAAAGTCATCGGGAGAGATTCCCTTATTACCGTTTTCAGAGGTGTGCCTGAGATGCCTGAAACGATGAAAAGCAGCATGCCAAAGGGAGGCGTTGACAGTCCAATCATCATGTTGAGAACTACCACAACACCGAAATGGACGAGGTCGATTCCGAGTGATTCCACCAGGGGGAGTACCATTGGGATGAATACCAGCGTAATAGTCATTGTGTCGACAAACATGCCAAAAATGAGAAAGAGCACATTAATTACAAGAAGCAGCAAATATTTATTTGCAGTGATACCCAAAAGAAACCCTGAAAACATATCCGGTATATGTTCTATAGCAACTATATATGAGAATATAAATGCGGCCCCCACAATAAGGGAGAGTGTTCCGGTCGTTCTTACCGTTTCATAGACGACATCCCGAAGCTTTCCCAAATTCATGGCGCGGTACACGAATATCGAAATGAGAACTGCATAAAAGCCCGCAAGTGCGCCCGCTTCAGTTGGTGTTACGAATCCCGTATAGATTCCGCCAAGCAGGATTATCGGTGTAAAAAGTGCCGGCAATGCCCGAGCCGTATGTTTGATAAAATCCTTCAGGGTGTACATAACACCACGCGGATATTTTCTGCGCTTTGCTATAAGGGCGATGTATCCCATGAGGAACAGGCCCATAAGAATACCCGGTATCATACCACCCATAAACAACTTCCCGATTGATGCGCCTGAAAGCATGGCATAAAATACCATCGGAATACTCGGTGGAAAGATGGGGCCGATTGTGGCCGATGCAGCTGTGATACCGCAGCTGAACCCATCGTCGTAACCGTGCTGCCTCATCGCCTCTATCTCCATAATTCCCAGACCTGAAGCATCGGCTACTGCCGATCCGGTCATACCGGAAAAGATAAGAGAGGCGATAACATTCACATGACCCATGCCTCCCCGGGATCTGCCCACAAGAGTACTCGCAAAGTTAAAGACCATTTCCGTCACTTCACCTGAATTCATTACATTTGCTGCAAAAACGAACAACGGCACGGCTATGAGTATGAATTTAATGTTCAGGTTCGTCAGAAATTGGGTTGCAGCCATTCCTATTCCCGTTGCCGGACCTGGTGCAAGGGCGAAGTAAAAAACCGACGTCATGATCATTCCCAGTGCTATCGGTATCCGAATAACGAAGGTGATCACAAAGAACAGTAAAAAGACGAGCAGCGGGACATTCATGTCATGTCTCTCCTTTAAAGAGCTTTTTGAAATCGACATAGATGTCGTAGCCGATGCGCACGCTCATGATCACGAGAAAAAAAAGGAAGGGACTGAATGCGATATTCATCGGTATCTTCAACACGTTTGACTTCTTAAAGCTCATAAAGGCTACGTACCTGTAGGAAGGGTAGAGCGCAATGCAGAAAGAGATAAAGAGCAGTGTATTGCCGGCGATCCGCATGCCCAGTTGGGTCTTTGGCTTCGCCTTATCGTAGATCAGTGTAAAAATAACGTGAGAACTGTGGCGTTTTGCATAACAGGCACCAAAGAGGGTAAGCCAGATGAATGCGATAAGGGTAAACTCCAAAGGCCAGGTTAGGGGAACGAGAAAGTAGCGAAAAAATACCTGCACCATAAAAACGATGAAGAGAAGCGTAAAAGAAACTGCTGGTATGTATAATTCTAGCAGGTCGAGAATGAAAGGACCGGACTTCCTGAAAATTTTCTTATCATTCATATTTGCTCTCACTACTACTGAGTAGCCCCATCCCGTGGGATGGGGCTACTGTATGTACCGTTTCATTCCCGTGACTCTCTACTTCAATTTTTGAATCTCATCGTAGAGGTCCCAATCCCAATCCTTCGAAATATCCCTGCTCTCAGTCATATACGAATTCTTGGCGAACTCTCTGAAAGCATCTATGTCGGGGTTTTCAATGATGATCATTCCCTCATCCCTGAAGAAGCCCAGAATGTTCGCTTCTGTGTTCAAGTTCTGTTCAGCACTGGCTTGACGTGCTTTATCGATCGCCTGCATGACCATCTGCTGCTCGTCGGAACCTAATGACTGCCACTTTTTTTCATTCATGCTCGGCCATACCGATCCCACCACATGATTGGTGAGTACGATATACTTCGTCACTTCATAGAACTTTGCGTTCTTGTCCGTTGGGAGAGGGTTGTCCTGACCCTCAATGGTTCCAGTTTTCAATCCCATGTACACCTCTCCAAAGCTCATCGGCGTTGGATTTCCACCGAGTGCCTTACCTAGTGCGATCCACGTGGGACTATTGGGTGTTCTCAGCTTGACTCCTCGCATGTCGTTTGGATGTTTCACCGGG
>CAYFYU010000016.1:42795-52340 GCA_964347455.1 uncultured Spirochaetota bacterium
GGCCTACTTTATCGACAAGGTTCAGCTGTCGAGTTCCAAGATAAAATGCTGCCAGGGGTCGAACACCGACTTCTTTTGCTACATCGTCATAGATCTTTTTTCCGATATCACCGTTCAAGACTCGGTCCATGTGTTCATAACCGCTGAAAGTATAGACTGCACCAAGCATGGAGAGATAGGGTACAAATTCTGCAAGCCATCCAGCAGCAAAGTAGGCCATATCTAGGGTTCCCTCTATACAGGCTGCTAGCTCACCTTCCTGTGTAAAGATCTGGCCCGAGGTGTAGAGTTCTACGTCAAAGCGTCCTTCAGAAATTTTCTCGAGCTCCGATTTAAAGACCCACATCGCCTTGGTGTGTGCATCTGCTGGGACACTGATCGATGACCATGTAAGCTTGATGGGTTTTGGTGCGGGTTTCTCCACCTCCCTAATAATAACCTCTTTTTCAGTGGTTTCCTCCTCGACACCGCCTCTTGCGAATGCAAGGGGAGCCAGAAGTGTAAAGACAATGAATAGGACCAAATATTTCGCTCTCATTTTGACCTCCTTTAAATTTTTTTTAATCAACACCAGGTTCTCACCTGATGTTATACCCTAATCTCTTGGATATCTCAAGAGTCGCCCGGACAACTTTCCGTGCAATTTCCGGAACTTGTGCATCTGGGATACGTTGGACTGGGCCAGATACGCTGATCGAAGCAAATACCTTCCCCTCATGGTTGTAAATAGGTGCCGCAATACAACGTACCCCCTCCTCATGCTCGAGATTATCCACAGCGAAACCCCGGATGGCGGTTTTCTCCAGCTCACGCATGAGAGCCTTCGGATCGGTTATGGTATTCTCGGTAAAACGAGTTAAACCCTTCAAACGGACGATTCGTTCAATTTCGGATTTTGGAAGAAATGCCATCATCGCTTTCCCCACTCCAGTACAGTGCAGCGGAGCCCTGACTCCAATCACCGAATAAGTACGAAGGCGCTTCGTTGACTCGAAGCATTCGATGTAGAGCACCTCGTCTTCATCAAGTATGGTCAGATGAACCGTCTCGTCGAACTGTTTGTTCAGCTCTTTTAGAAAGGGAGTTGCAATTTTATGTATCCCCAAGTTGGACCGTGCCTGGTTGCCGAGCTCAAAGAGCCTGATACCGAGATGATACCTGCCGAGGTCACCATCCTTCTCAACGATCCCCTCGGACACTAATGTGGTGAGTATCTCATAGACGCTGCTCTTAGGAAAGTTTAGTTTCTTGCTGATCTGTGTAACACTCATACTCTCTTCATTCTGAAATGATTCAAGTATCTTCATTGCCCTCCAAACAGACTTTACAATTCCTGTTTGCTGCATCCGAGCACCGTCTCATCATTTTACAGTATTAATGGTTAACATGTTCGAAATGGCGAACAATGTTCGTAAAAATTGTAACACGGTCATATGATGCTGTCAAGAAAATCTGTATTATTACCGGGTTCTTTTTATTGACATACTTCATTCATTACATAAGTTTAAAAGAAGCAGAGGAATTTTTTTTCTTTGTGGGAGTAAAACTATGCGTGGAAAAATCTATGGAACAATACCAATTTTTATTATTCTCGGGACACTCCTCTTTAGCTGTAGCACCGGTAATACTGTACAAAAAACTAGTGGCGTAACAACTGAGGTTGTAACCCGCTCTGAGAAAGGTGTTGTTGTCTCTGCCCATTACCTCGACCGGAAAGAGCTCTACGAACTTTACGGCAACAGGAACAATCCATTTTTTGAATTTCAGTCAAAACCGCTTATCGTTTTTAATTTTTCGGTAAATACAACATCATCCATAAACCTGAGACTCAGCAAGGTATATATAGAATTCTTGGGGCTGGAAGATCGACCGCTCAGCAGAGTTGAGTTAACCAGTTACTGGGAAAGGAGACTCAGAAATAGAACACACCCAAGCGCGAGCCTTTCATCCCGACATAGGGACTGGTCTTACAACACCATTTCAAAAATTGTTGAGGACACCGTTATTCCCGACGTGTTGACCCTGGGTACTCAGGATGAATTCACGGGACTCCTTATTTTTGTCGGCTTACGGAACAGGCACGGTAGTGCAACTATTCATATTCCTGTTTACGATACGGTGGGTAAAGAGATTCACGAATTCATACTAATACTGTACGTCTAAAGGGAGGATTGATGGCATGAAAATGGTTTCATTTTCTCCCGAACTCACCACTTATCTAAGTCAGAAATTGGATGAGTTTGGCTACAAAACAGAGAAAAAGAAGATGTTTGGCCATGAAACCTTTTTCCTCAACGGGTACATGTTCGCCGGTGCTAATGTGAATGGTATCTATGTGCATATCGGTGAGGATGCAAAAAATGATGCGCTTTCCAAGGAGTCGGGAGTTGGACCCTTTGAACCGATGGAGGGAATGGTGATGAAGGAGTATCTGCTCCTCGGAAAAAATATTTATTCAGACGGTGTACAATTGAAAAAATGGCTTGAGCGCGCGAGCACGTACCTACTCTCCCTCCCGCCAAAAAAGAAGAAAAAGTAGCGAAATACTGGCCTAAGGCTTGCATCACTGCTAAATACACTATCTATAAGCAGGGGGATCAGTTGAATGGACGACGAAAATCAGTTCAGAGTACATATCAGGGAACTATTTCGTAATCAGAATCTGGGTGTTCTTTCTACCAGGGGTAAGGAGTATCCATACAGTTCATTGATAGGATTTGTAGCAAGCGATGATCTTGATTATATCATTTTTGCTACTCTCCGAAGCACACGAAAATATGCTAACATCCAAAACTATTCAAAGGTTTCGGTACTGGTCGACAGCCGTTCGAACATGATCGATGATTTCAGAGACGCGGCTGCCCTTACCATATTGGGAAAAGTTTTTGAGACTAAGGGGAAGGAACGCAAGAAACTTGCACAGCAATATCTGAAGAAGCATCCCTTTTTGAACGATTTCATTGACGATCCAAACTGTGCTATTTTAAAACTTATGGTTGAAAACTACATACTCGTTTCAAATTTCCAGCAGGTTTTGGAGTTAAAAATAAAAAAATGAACACAATCATGACCATCAACCATGGAATTGAAGAGATAAAAGAGGAAGCTGGACCGAAAGCTGCTGCTCTCGCGCAGATGCATGGTCGAGGTGTGAGAGTACCACATACAGCATTTATCCCTGCCGCAGTATATAGAGACTTCATCGACCATACAGGACTGTACGGCAGAATTCTCCTGGAGCTTGGCCGTAAAAAATTTGAGGAAATGCGGTGGGAGGAGCTCTGGGATGCTGCCCTCAGAATTCGCAACATATTTGTAAATGCTCATCTCCCGTCCCATATCGAGGACGAGTTGCGAAAGCACATACACCATCACTTCCAGGCAATGCAAGTTGCGGTGAGATCATCGTCTTTAGCTGAGGATACTGCAGGAGCCTCATTTGCCGGACTACATGAATCGTTTCTCAACCTTCGGCAAATCGATGAAATACTAAAGCATATCGTTCTGGTGTGGGCCTCACTCTGGTCGGACGCCGCACTGCTCTACCGTCAGGAACTGCAACTCGATATCCATACGAGTGCTATGGCGGTTATCGTGCAGGAAATGATTGTTGGGGAGAAGTCAGGTGTGGCATTTGGCGTTTCTCCACACAAAAGCTCCGAAGCGGTCATCGAGAGTGTGTACGGTCTGAACAAAGGTCTCGTAGACGGTGACGTGGAACCAGATCGATGGATCCTTGACCGGAAAACGGGAAAAATACTATCTCGCGTGACAGCAGCAAGAGATAGGGTAATTGGCCTCTCTAAGGGTGGAGTAAAAATGGTCAACCTCGCACATGATAAAAGAGCAGTCCCGCCTCTTACGGAGGTTGAGATTAAACATATATTTGAAATGCTTCAAAGCTTGCAGGATATATTCGGCTCACCCCAGGATGTCGAATGGACCATTAAAGACGACAAACTGTTTATTCTCCAATCTCGAGCAGTAACGGTGAGTGCGGATAAAAAAGACGATGGAAACAGAGCCTGGTATATGAGCCTCAGGAAAAGTTATCACAATCTTCAAAAGCTCGACTCCCAAATTGAGAATGAGCTATTACCACATCTGCGGCAGGATGCTGTGAAATTGGGGAAAGTCAGCATTGAAAAACTTTCCGATATCGAACTGGCAAGGGAAATAGATTCGCGCAGAAGCGTACATGACAAATGGCATGAAGTTTACTGGAATGATTTTATACCATTTGCCCATGGTGCGCGGTTATTCGGCCAGGTGTACAACAATCGTATGCATCCAAAAGACCCCTATGAGTTTATCGATCTACTTACCTCTCAGCCAATGAAAAGCCTCGAACGCAACAAACTGCTTCAGGATCTTGCGTTGCGAGTTGGGAAATCCTCTGACGTAAAAACGGTCGAAGAATTCAAAAAAAACGGACGGCTCATGAGAGAATTCGACGCTTTCGTCAGGTCCTTCAGTGAGCTTTCCCATAATTTCACGGGGGATGAAAGCAACAGAGGAAAACTTATCGAACTTCTCATTGAAATGGCATCGAGCTCGCACAAAAAACACCTATCTGGCAACAAAAATGTGAAGTCCCTTGCCCGGAAATTCATCGAATCTTTTCCGGATGAGGATCGAGATTATGCCGATGGGCTCCTAAAACTTGGCAGGAAAAGCTATCGATTACGGGATGATGATAACATCTATCTAGGCCAGATTGAATCTCAGCTGAATCGGGCTGTTGAGGAAGGGCGAAAAAGACTGGGCCAAAAATGTGAAGATCCGCGGGCATGCCTGAATATCGATGAGGTTTTGACAGCCCTCAAACACAAAGAATACGTTCCAATAAAAGAGAGAGAGATGGATAGGGAAAAGATGCCGGGATCCGTAAGGGCTCGCCAGCTCAAAGGCCAACCTGCGGGCCAGGGTATTGCTCGCGGAAAAGCGCATGTTGTAACAGATACTTCGGACCTATTCGGTTTCAAATCCGGTGAAATTCTCGTGTGCGATGCAATTGATCCGAATATGACGTTCATCGTTCCACTGGCAGGAGCCATTGTAGAGCGTCGCGGTGGCATGCTTATCCATGGTGCCATAATAGCCAGAGAGTACGGCCTTCCATGCGTCACTGGAGTACCGGATGCGGCCAATCTTATCCATACGGGAGATCTTGTTACAGTCGATGGATACTACGGCCTCGTCACAATACATACAGATACATATGGAGAAGATGATTAATTAGAATAGATTAAGTAATAAAAAAAATCTCCAAGTACTTCAGAAAAGCGGTCGTGTGCTGGATTGGAGGGTTGACTTGTTGTAAGATTCGGAACATGAGTCGAAACGGATGTAAGCACAAGTTCAACTCTAAATAGTTCTATGAGGGAAAGGTGATCATAACCTTGATCACTCCCATATCATGGCTCTTCGCAGTATGAAACGCTTCATCGATCCTCTTAAAGGGGTACTCATGAGTGATAAGATCCCTATGGCCGAGCTTCTGCTGCACCAGTAGCTTGAATGCCTGGGGAAATCCCCAGTTAGGAATTGCATGAGATGCGAGGAGCTGCAGTTTCTTGAAATGGAAATCATTCGCATTGAAAGTTATATCAGGCTCTGAGAAGCTGATGCCGTTGAATACAATCCTTGTTCCAAACGATGTTAGAGGTATCATTTCCGGAATCGTACGAGGCGGGGAGGTGACGATCATACGATCGATCACAGGAGGAGCCTCTTCACGCAGTTTCTCCTTCCAATCGGGCTCATCTGTATCAAAAACCAAGTCTGCACCCATCTGCATTGCCGTTTCAAACCTCTTCTTTCCTCTCGCCGTCTTCCCGAGCCTTCCTATCACGATGATCTTCTCAACCCCTGCCATACGGGCCAGTTTGGTGCAGAACAATCCGATGATTCCAGGTCCTGAAATGAGTACATTTTGAAAGGTTTGCAACCCAGATTCTCGCATGAGATCCAGTGAAACGGTAAGTGGTTCGGCAACCGCCGCCTCTCTATGGTCTAGACCGGTGAAGGGTACGATCATGGTCTTTTTCACCTTCAGAAATTCGGCCATTCCCGAGCGATCATTCATATAGGTCTCTATATTCCTGCAGAGAGCTACAGTACCGTGAAGGCACGCTTCGCATCTACCGCAGGGAACATGATTTTGGATAACCACGGTATCTCCAGGGGAAAGGCCCTGCACCTCACTCCCCTTTTCGTGAACGGTTCCGGATACCTCGTGGCCCAGGGGTATCGGTCGATTTTCCGGATGGTCGTTAAAAAAGTGGAGATCCGTTCCGCATATACCGCAGACGTGAATTTTTACCACCACCTCATCGGGACCAGGTTTCTCATAGGGTTGCTCACGTATTTCTATTTTACCCTTGTCAACAACCCAAGCAGTTTTCATTTCAATGCTCCTCAAGGATAGGAAATACCATATTTCTTCGCAACGACCTCCTTGCGGTGACAGGCAACACAGTGTCCCTTGCCCACGTCCTCGAGTATCGGTTCGACACTCCTGCAGTGTTCAACTGCAAACGAACAGCGCGGATGAAACCGACACCCTGTTGGGGGATCGATCGGATTCGGAACATCCCCACTCAGTAATATCCTCTCCTTTTTGACATCCGGATCGGGAATTGGTATTGCAGAGAGAAGCGCTATCGTATAGGGATGAAGCGCTGACCGGAACAGGGTGTCTGTATCGGCATTCTCGACAATCTTTCCCAGATACATGACCGCAATGCGTTCACTTATATGCTCCACCACGAGGAGATGATGGGTAATAAAGAGATAGGTGAGCTTGAGCTTGTTTTTCAGATCGATGAGAAGATTCAGAATCTGCGCCTGAACGGATACGTCAAGCGCAGAGGTCGGTTCATCGAGGATTATGAACTCCGGATTCGTTGAGAGAGCACGGGCTATGGCAATACGCTGTCTCTGGCCACCCGAAAACTCATGGGGATACCGCATTAAGTGATCCCTGTTCAGACCTACGGCGTTCAACAGTCCGACCACACGATCCATCTTTTCCCTCCCCCGTGCAATACGGTGGATCGTCATGGCTTCACCGATGATGTTCTTTATGAGCATTCTCGGATTGAGGGAAGTGGAAGGATCCTGAAATACGATCTGCATCTTCCGCCGCATCCATTTGAGATCCTTTCCCCTGAAGGCTGTTACATCACGAACAGCCTTTTCTTTCTCTGCACGACCACCACCCTGACCCAACTTGAGATAAATATACCCATCGGTGGGCTTTTCGAGGCGCAGTATCGTTTTCCCCAGTGTTGTCTTGCCGCAACCAGACTCACCGACCAACCCGAGACACTCACCACGCCGAACCGTCAGGGTAACATCATCAACTGCCCGCACATAGTTCTTCACGTTTCGAACTATTCCTCCCCGAACAGGGTAGTAGGTCTTCAATTCTCTTATCTCAAGCAGCTGGGACAACGGTCAATCTCCTTTGCCCTTACTATTTATAGAGAAAACATGCAACCAGGTGATTTTCTCCTTCACCGTCGAAACAATTGTAGAGCTCCGGTTTTTTCGTTTTACATATATCCATCATATTGGGACATCGTGGATGAAATCGGCAACCGGAAGGGGGATTGATCAGGTTTGGCACGTTTCCCCTTATGCTTTTGAGCTGCTGTTTTCTCTCCAGTTTCGGAACTGAAGTCAGAAGTGCCGTTGTATAGGGATGGAGAGGGTTTTTGAACAACTCCCGTACCTGCGCAATTTCCACCAGCGTGCCGGCGTAGAGCACAATGACCCTTTCTGCAATCTCAGACACCACACCAAGGTCGTGGGTTATAAAGAGGATAGAGGATTGATAATCCTCCTTCAGCTGCTCAATGAGATCGAGGATCTGTGCCTGAATGGTAACATCAAGATTGGATGTGGGCTCGTCTGCCATGAGAATATTCGGATTACAGGCCAGCGCCATGGAAATGACCACCCGTTGAGCCATTCCACCGGAAAGCTCATGGGGGTAGCGTTTCACCACCTGTGCGGGATTCGGTATTCCAAGACTTCTCAGAAGATCTACGGTCCGCCTCTGGGCCTCACCCATCATGAGACGCCCGTATCTGCGATCCCTCAAACTGTTGCTCACTGCTTTCTGGAGCTTCCGCTGGTATCTTGCCCTTAAAAACCGCAGATAGGGCCTCGAAATCCCCCCTCCTTTTGCCAACCTTTGGGTAATATCGCTCAGCACCGATTCACAGAGCTCCTTTTGGCGATGAAGGAGAAAGCTTTCACACACCTGCCTTCCGATCGTTAACACAGGATTGAGGGCTGCTCCGGGTTCCTGGAATATCATCGAAATTTCATTCCCGCGCACTGAACGCATGAACTGATCGGACTTCTCAATTAGGTTTACAGGTTCTCCATCAGGTATATACACGATCCTGCCGCTCTCTATCCTTCCCGGAGAGAGAATGAGCCTGAGTATTGACAACACGGTAACGCTCTTCCCGCACCCCGTCTCCCCCACGATGCCCAGTGTTTCACCTTTACGGATAGAGAAGGAGATCTCATCGATTGCCTTTACCACTCCCTCGTAAGTGTAAAAATTGACCTTGAGTCGTTCAAGATCGAGTATTGAGCTGTCCATTTCCTATACCTCTATTTTCTTCTCAGTTTCGGATCAAAAATATCGCGTAATGCATCACCGAGGAAATTCCAACCAAGCACAAAGAAGAGAATAAAGAAACCCGGAATGGTCACAACATACCAGTAGAGCAGAGGCTGTCCCTGAGGACCCACAATATAGTTTCTCGCAAGGCTCACCATCTGTCCCCAATCAGCATATCCCTCCTGTGAACCAAGCCCGAGAAAACTTAGAGCTGCAGCTGTAAGAACCATTGCGCCAATATCGAGTGAAGCAAGGATCAACACAGGATAAATAGCATTGGGGAGGACATGCTTGAAAATCACCTTAAAGGTTCCTGCCCCGAGTGCACGGGCGGCCTTAACAAAATCCTCCTCACGTATAGTCAGGATACTTCCTCGAATCGTTCGAGCATAGATCGGCCATCCTACAATGATGAGCGATTTCATTATGTTGTCGATGCTTCTCCCCAAGGCCGTCACTATCGCCATTGCAAGAATAAGCAGTGGCAGGGCCATGAAAATATCGGTAATGCGCATGATGGCCTCATCGACAAATCCACCGAAGTATCCCGAAACACTTCCCACCACGATCCCGATAACGAGTATACTCCCAACTACCATGAAGCCAATCCTGAATGCAGTACGCGTTCCCCAGATGACACCGTAAAAAATATCGTACTGCTTCGTTGTGGTTCCGAATGGATGCCCCGGCCCCGGGGGCTTGGGAATGACGTGGTATCCCTCGTGGGGTATCCTGAAGGGTTCCTCCGGTTTATCGGGCGGTGCGATAACAGGCGCAAAAAGAGCTATCATGAGAAATATAAATATAAGCGACAAACCGATAAGGGAGAGTGGATTTCTCACGATTTTACTGACAGAGAAGTTGAACTCCTTGAGCCGTGGATGCTGTTCGAGGCTCAGTA
>CAYFYU010000017.1:0-2950 GCA_964347455.1 uncultured Spirochaetota bacterium
CTTCGGCCTTATAGGCCTCAGCACTTGACAGCACTTCGGCCTTATAGGCCTCAGCCCCCGGTGAGAACTTTCATTACCCGCTCTGGTTCCGCCTCATCCTGGGAGAACTCATGCACAACCTGACCTTCCCTCATACAGAAAATCCGATCAGATATTCCGAGAACCTCGGGAAGCTCAGAGGAGATGAAAATGATGCCTTTACCCTCAGAGGTCAGATCGTTCATGATCTTGTATATTTCATACTTCGCCCCTACATCAATACCCCGGGTCGGCTCGTCAAATATGAAAACTCTTGACTCCGTTAAGAGAAGTTTCGAGATTATCACCTTCTGCTGATTTCCCCCAGATAGTGATTCTACGATCTGATCTATGCTGGTCATCTTTATCCTAAATTTTGAAATGAATGACTGAACCAAAGAGCGCTCCCGACTGTTCTGCACGAAGAAATAGGGACAAATTCTTTTCAGTATGGAAAGCGACATATTCTCTCTGATGCTCAATTCCAACATGAGCCCCTCTCCCTTTCGGTCCTCGGAGAGATATGCGATCCCCCGTGAAATCGCCCTGTAGGGATGGGAGAAGAAATCTGTTTTTTCTCCATAGAGCTCGATCTCTCCTGAATCAAGTTCAGTGGCACCGAAAAGTGCCCGCGCGAGCTCGGTGCGGCCTGCACCGATCAACCCGGCAAATCCGATTATCTCCCCACCGTACAAATCAAAATTAACATTCTCGAACTCCCCCTTCCGTGAAAGTCCCCGCACCGAAAGGAGCAGATCATTTTTTACAGTAGTCCGTGGCGGAAACATCATACTGAGGGAGCGGCCTACCATCATGCTTATCACCTCATCCGAGTTGGTTCTATCCTTTTGAACAGTGTTGATGTGCTTACCGTCACGGAACACGGTGATTGAGTCGCATATCTCAAATATCTCCTCTATTTTATGAGATACGTAGAGTATGGTGATCCCCTTTTCCTTGAGTCTTTTAATAAGAAGAAAGAGCTGTCTTACTTCGTGGTCAGTAAGGGAGGATGTGGGTTCATCCATTATAATTATTTTCGTGTTAAGAACAAGGGCCTTGCATATTTCAACGATCTGCTGATTAGCAACAGAGAGCTTTCCAACGATCTCTTTCGGGTTGAGGGGCGTATCGAGGAATCGAAGCGCCTCCTTACTCTTTTCCCGCATGACCTTCCAGTCCATCATCCCAATACTGCGGGTCGGTTCCCTCCCGAGAAATATATTCTCTGCAACGGAAAGATCTTTAATAACCGTTAGTTCCTGAAATATCGTGGCAATGCCGTTTTGCTGCGCTTCATGAACGGAATTAAACCGCCTTACCGTACCATCATAGGTAATATCTCCCTCGTAGTCAGGGTAGATACCTGATAGTATCTTTATAAGAGTGCTTTTTCCAGCTCCGTTTTCTCCTACCAGACCGTGTACCTCGCCCATCTTAATTGTGAAAGATATGTCGTCTAGAGCTTTAACGCCTGGAAATGATTTAGAGACATGCGAAATAGTAATCATCTTATGCTCCCTGATAATAAAAGAGGGTTATGTCCCCTTTACAGGAGAAGCTGGGAAGAGGGATACCTCCTCCCAGCTTCTATTCACACGAATTTCAAAACTTAAAAATCAAAATCGTCAACGTTATCCGGAGTAAGGAGTACGTCGAGTGCATAGGTCGCATTCTTTTCAGGCAGTGTTGTTGGTACTCCAGCCCAGCCGAAGTCATCACCCGGTTTTGGTAACTGCCCGTCATTGGTGAGATAGTTGTAGGCAATTTTAACACCAAGATAGGTCATCTTCGCAGGATCGAGAATCAGAGCCCCATTGACCCACCCCTTCTTTATGTACTCGGCATTCTGCTTGCCAAGCGCAACACCCCAAATGGCCACATCCCCGCCAATTTTCGCGTTCTCAACCGCTTTCGCTGCGGCAGGTATACCAGTCGTAACAGTACTAGCAAAACCTGCAAGGTCAGGATGTGCCTGGAGAACGGACTCACACTGACCCAGAGCCTTTTCATAATCATCTTCGGTTGCAAATACACCAACGATCTCGATACCAGGATATTTCGCAAGGGTATCTTCTATTGATTTCTGCCTCTCTGCAAGGAAGGGCGAACCCAGACTGCCGGTCAATATTGCTACCTTACCTTGACCGCCGATCTCTTTTGCCAGACCCTCTCCTATGTTAATGCCACTCTGGACAGTCTCCCAACCAGATGCCAACCAGATAGTATTCGGTGCACCAATGTCAAAGCCAAAAACAGGAATACCCTTGTCTCGAGCATCCTGTACCGGTCTTTCCCAGGCCTTTGCATCCGATACTGCAAGGATAATGGCGTCAACCTTCTTATTTACCTGATCGTTGAATATATCCAATTGTTTTGCTGCATCAGCTTTCTCAGGTCCAATAAATACGTAGCTTATACCCAGCTCATCGGCTGCCCTCTCGGCTCCGAGTTCACAGCGTACAAACCAGGGATGACCTAAAAACATAGGAATAATAGCGAACGTCATCTCCTCCGCCGCCTTTTCCCTTGGACTGCCTGAAAATCCGAAACTTGCTACAAATACCAGTAGCAGTAGAATAAGAACAAATTTCTTCATGTGGTTTTTCCTCCTAAAAATTTGATTTATTTACTGTCACAAGGGACAGATAATTGTTCTAACGATTATACTATAAAAAAAAATTTTCGCTAATAAAAATATTCAATCCAAACATGTTTTATTTGCCGCTGTCTCGCACTTTTTCTGCGGCCTTAGTGATTCCCTGAATCATCGTATCGAGCTCTCCAGTCGTTAAACGGGGATGCATGGGAAGATTAAGCTCCCTCTTATAGAAAAATTTTTCAGCATTAGGGCAGAGCCTGTCGGGATAGTTATGGAGCTTCTTCAAGGCGGTAAAGTGATAGGTCGGCTGATAGTGGAGAATACCCTGTA
>CAYFYU010000017.1:2960-5275 GCA_964347455.1 uncultured Spirochaetota bacterium
TGTATCCCCTCTTCCCTGTACAACACCCTCATAAAATGATCACGGGATGCCCCCAATTCCTCCTCTTCGATGCAGAGTGTATACAGGTGATAGGAATGGAAACAATTCGGGTCCTCATAGGTTGGCGTCAGTCCTTTAATACCATTCAGACCATTACTTAAATAATGCGCATTTTCCCTTCTCTTCTGTACCAGGTTGTCCAGCTTTTTGAGCTGTGTGCGCCCAACTGCAGCCTGAGCCTCATTCATTCTGTAATTGCAGCCCCACTTCCCCTCATCGTCAACAACATCAAAGTGAGAGGGAATCCAGTAATCCTTCAGATCGGTTTTCTCAAGAGTAAATCCTCCAAAGGTGAATGTAGTCTGTTTGGGATCCCATGTTGTTATGCTCATGACACGCATGCGATTTATCCTATCCACAAATTCTTCGTTATTGGTTGTTATCATCCCTCCCTCACCGAGTGTGGTGATGTTCTTCAATGAATGAAAACTGAAGCAGCCTAAGTCTCCAATACTACCTGCGGGCCTGCCCTTGTACTTTGAACCCGCAGCATGGGCACAATCTTCAAGCACATACAGATCGTGTCCCTTCGCAATCTCCATAATCGGATCCATATCACACATCTGACCACCGTAATGCACGACATAAATGGCCTTTGTTTTGTCAGTAATCTTGTCCTCAATCTGATATGGGTCGATGTTGAAGGTCTTTGGATCAATATCCGCATAGATCGGTTTGCCACCCTCCTTCAGCACAACGAGGGTTGTCGCAATAAAGGTAACCGGTGTTATGATTACCTCATCACCGTCCTTGATACCGAAAACCTGTGTACCCACATGCATCGAGGTTGTGCAGGAATTGGTGGCGAAGGCATGCTTGACCTCGAATTTCTTTGCAAACTCCTCCTGAAAGAGCTGTACCTGCGGCCCCATGGTCTGGGAATCCTGCCTCATTGCTCTCAGAACTGCCTTTTCATCCTCCTCATCATAGATAGAACCGAAGAAGGAGTATGGAACCTTGAGCGGCACACCATCGTTCATCTGATATCCTGAGGTAATTCCACCTTCTGTATCAGAGCCCGTAAAGAGAGCTTCCTCCTTGTCTTTCGCCATATTGTCCTCCACTAAATGAAATTAAAATTCAGGAGCATAATTTAAGTACAGAGAAAGCCGCCATCGATGACAAAACAGGAACCAGTTACCCAGGACGCATCCCCACTCACCAGATATAGCGCTGCTTTGGCAATGTCCTGGGGCAATCCGAGACGCTTCAGCGGCAATCGGTCGATCGTTTCCTGAATAATTGACTCTGGATTTTCAAATGCTTTTACCGAGTTTCTGAGCAGTGGTGTATCAACCTGTGCCGGGCAGATAAGGTTTATCCTGATATCCGGCCCATAATCGAGTGCTATCTGTTTCACCAGTGGAATGAGCGCGCCTTTTGAGGCACAGTAAACCGGACGATCGGGAAAGACGTGCAATGCGGTAATCGAGCCGTTTCCAAGCTCTCCATTTGAGAGGATAAGAATATCAACACCACCGAAGGTCTCTACTGCCTCCCCAACAAGCATCCTGTTTACCTCGCTGAAGACAGCCCGACCACCCTTCTTTTTCATACCCCTAACAATCTCATCACCTCTTTTTTCATCTCTCCCGCTCACCACAATATTTGCACCCTCTCCGGCAAAAAGCTCTGCTATTCCCCTTCCCATCCCACTCGTCGATCCGGTAACGATAGCGGTTTTACCCTTCAAATTACCCATAGAAGCCCCCCTGAATCTACAGTTTTACAACTTTGCCTGTTTTTTGAGATCGATACGCGGCTTGAATGATCTCAAAGTTCTTCAGAGCCTCTTCACCGCTGTTCATCGGTTTGTAATTTTTTTCAACAGCTTCAATGAAATCCTCCACCTCTGCCAAATACATGTTCTTCAATTCTGCCTTTACCTCAGTTGGCTTGATCCCGATTCTCTCCTGCTGGGCATCATACCCTTTGTCCTCCAAAGGTAGATATGCCATCATCTTTCCACCGGCCACCTGGGATATGGTACCCTCTGCCATAAGACTTCCCCTGGTTCCATATACTTCAAGAACTCCCTTTGCAGCTTCATCGGGAATATTAAAAAAGGAATCGCATACCCCATATGCTCCATTCTTAAAACGCAGGAGAATGACACCGGAATCCTCTACGTTATACTCATGTGTTTCAGTCCCATTAAATGAGGAAACCGCCTCAACCTCACCACATTGAGATACCAAGCCCTGCCCGAGACGGTGGAGGCGATTAGGCTGCCCAAGAAAAAACTCTGCACTTAC
>CAYFYU010000017.1:5285-35271 GCA_964347455.1 uncultured Spirochaetota bacterium
ATATGAGGATACTGCCTCGACCTCTCCAAACAGGTATCTCAAAATATCAACCGTATGGATGGCCATGTCCATCAGAGCTCCACCGCCACCCCTGGCCGGATCCTGCCTCCAGACACCCTCCATCGGCGGATACCAGCACGTCAGCTGACCTCGACCCATCACTGGATCACCAAGTTCCCTCTTTTCTATCATCTCCTTGGCTTTAATGTGGTAGCCGTGATACCTCATCATAAAACCAACCTGCAAGGTTACCCCTTTGCCTTCACAATAATCGATAATCTTCTCAGCCTCCTTAACAGAGATTGTAAGAGGCTTTTCACAGAGTATATGCTTTCCCGCGTCAGCTGCCTTTCGCACCTGGTCCGTATGCACATGAGCCGGAGTTCCAATGTAAACCGCCTCGATCTCATCATCTCTAAAGAGTTCATCCTCATCGGTGTAAGTGGTCCCAACCCCATATTTTTGCGCAATACTTTTTGTGATTTCTTCTGAAACATCTTCCACAGCAATTATACGTACCTTGTCCGATTTAATCATGCCTGGGATCGTTCGTCGATCAGCAATACCACCACAGCCTAAAATTCCAAATTTCATTTTCTTATCTCCTTCTAACTGAAACAGATTTTTTCGTTAAACCCTCTTTAATTACCCTTCTTTTACAAGGTCTTTGAGCAGGTCCTTCAAAATATTTTTTTGAGGATAACCATTGCCCAGATGCTGTACGAAACCCTCTGCATGGTCAAAACCGCATCTGCTTCCATACTCCACTGCCATATGTTTCATCGTCTCGAGGTATTTGTCCATATCGTGCTGTTTCATGAGCCAGTCACGCTGACTCGCATGACAGGCAAGCATCTTCTCCTTGAATTGCACTGCATCAGTTACATTTACGTAGATACTCTGTTCGACAAATCTCCCGTAGATATCTCTGCCCAGCAGAGGTGCCCAGTAGTACAGAAAAGGAGTGCTTTCTGTAACTGGATGCGGCCAAAGAGCCTCTGTATGAAAATTTGGCACAGGTGCTCCAAAACAGGCCATGCGCACCACCCTGCTGGCCATCTCGTGGTCTAGCATATAGTCCTCGTGAGGGTGGGTAAAAACAATGAGTGGATCTACCGTACGAATAACCTCAGTTACCTTCATTGTGGTGCGGGTGTTGTATTCGACTTTCAGGTCAAGCTCTCCCATGGGGTGGAATTCTGCATCGAGTAGTTTCGCCGCATTAATCGCCTCCTGCCGCCTGATCCTGGTAATTTCCTCCTGTGATTCGAACATGGATCCGCAGTCACCATTGGCAATAACGCCGATTGCAATTTCGAATCCTTTATCCTTCAGCAATTTCAACGTACCCGAGCACATGAACTCCACATCGTCTGGATGTGCCCCAACAGCAAGAACCCGTTTATTTGCTGCAACGGTGTTGTCTTTTTTCGAACGCATTTTGTATCCTCTTACACATTAATTTGCTAAGAACTCCCTATCAAGCTTATTCAAAAATTTCTCTGAATTGAAGTTCGTCTTATTAACCATTATAACTGTAGCAATTCCATGAGTAGGATAGATTCTCATCTCACAATGATATCCACTACCTCCTCCTTCTTTAAAAAATATCTTGTTCCATTCAAATCATTAATATGCCAACCGAGGGTCATCTCAACTAATTCTCCATTACTATTTTTCTGTTGCGTGTAATAGAGATTCTTTATCTCGACGTTAAATAATACGGATTTATTTTGCAATTGATCCTGTAAATATCTCCTAAAACCATGAGCAGTGCCAATAAGTCCCCCAAAAGAAGGTCCATCTGGATAATGGCCATTAATATGAAGCCACTTCTCCTCGTAATCACCGATCAATTCCTTATCAATTAAAAAACCTTTTAATAGATTCATGAAAGAATACTTTGCCAAATAACCTTTTGCATGATTATCGCGGTCAGTAATTAAATAACCCATCTCGTTTTCGGTTATGCCTAAGGGTTTCAGAATCTGTTCCCTCATATAGATCGGGTACTTTTGCCCACTTGGGTTTCAATAATTTTTCCAAGAAGCCAATATGAAATATTTGAATAAGCATACTTCTTGCCCGGTTCAAATGATAGCTTCGGATTTTTTTTCAAAACGAGTGCTAATGCTACATCTTCGTTAAACTCTTCGTGCTTTTGGACCAGATGCACCCAACGGAGCGGAATGGGATTGGAAATACCAGAGGTTTGAGAAAGCAAATGACGTACCTTCACACTATTGCCATAAGGACTGTTCTGAACATATGTATCAACAGTAACATCCAAATCTACTTTTGCTCTTTCGATAAGTAGGAGAACTGCTGCTACAGTCAGGGTTTTGCTCATGGAGTAAGCCATCATTGTAATGCTTGGTTTTATAGGGATCTTGTTCTTTATATCTGCCCAGCCTCCGGCGTACTCAAAGATGACACGGTCTGAATCCATTACAGTGTATTGAATACCGGGAATATCAGACCTGTTGATGTGCTCATCAAGAACGTATCTTACCTTTTGATTTTTATCCATTATCGACTGATCTATTTTTATACCACATCCAGATAAATTATGCACAGTTATTATAACTATTAGAGTAATTAGTACGAGATTAGATTTGGGAAATTGCCCACGTCTTGCAGGTCTTCCGGTAAGAATGACGAGCCGTCAAAACTTCTGGAATTTTGTCTGAGGAATATCGAAAATAGACAAAGAATGATGCAAATATGTTTGACCTTATAGGCAAATAGATCCGATTGCCCGTTTACAGCTTGAAAAACAAAACGAGGTGCATTTCCTGTCTCTTTTAGTCGGCCTTCGTTAACTTCTTCGTACTAATAAGCCATATACCAAACAGAATTTCCCAAATCATCATAGGAAAATAAAGACTAATACTAATCATTTCTAGTTGAGGACTAATCCATCCAAGTGGTATTGCAATGAACGCAAGAATGCTGCCAATTATTCCAAACCATCCAATAAATCTCGATACCTGGGTAACCACAATGTTGTACAGTAAAACACCCAGAACAATAAAAGATGAGCCTATTGGAACTCCCGATTTTGCTGTTAAAAGCATAGCATTAGCTGCTATTTCCAATGTAGCTGCTTGTGCTCCTGTTGCAACTACATAATCATTTGCAATCCTTGTCAGGGCAAAGTTTCCCATATTATGCGCGGCCATAATAATACCTCCAGCAAGAAAACAAACAGATCCGGCAAGTGCACCCGCTCTGTTATAATTTCTAAACACTATGTATAACAGTGCAGCAAGAACCACGATGGCAAAATCTGACAGTTCATCAAAAATAAGCTCAGCAATATGTGCTTTTGAGAATTTGGCTACATTCTGTAATGTTTTTCCCATAACCTCAGAGCCCAATTCGCTTGGATTCAATGCAATGTCGAACTGAAGTGTAATAATTAAAGCTATAAAAACAGTTATTACTGAAAAAAGCATCAAGATGCCACTTACTCTGTTTAGATGTTTCATTGCGGTCTCCTATTAATAAATGGAATAAGTTTTGAGTAATAATTAGATTCACATAAATATGCATTTTATTTACGTTTTTAACTTCGTTTAAAAAATATCTCGAAAAATGCATGCGGGGTTATCTTTTTATCAGGTTGGACGTAGTAGACAAATTTGTCATCTCAATCTAGGGTAGCAAAATAAGCCCTCGTATACCGTGATATTGTACACGAGGGCTCAGACAATTAATATTAATAATACTAATTATCCAGGCCTTTTGCATATTTTTTGTGTTTCTTGAATGCACCTCTCAGGATAACAGCGGCTATCGCAACCAACACCAGGGGCCAGACCCAAATCCAGCCAACAAGGCCACCCAATCCAATTGCCAGCAGGATGAGACCAAAGATCAGGTTGCCTACCACACTCTTTCGGTATGCTGGTAATAACATTCGAAAAGCTACTTCTACTAGCACAATGATCCCGGCGCCGGTGAAGAAAACAGCCCATCCATCCCACCAACTGAAATTCGCCGCGAAATTCGTAGCGCCTGCCAGGATTACCAATGCTGCCCAGATAAAACCTGCTGCCCATCCAAGCCCATCTATCAAGTCGCTCCTCCACCACGCTCCCCAGCCTTCACAAAACTCTTTTTCCCTTTCTTTTCGCATTATGTCAGACATAATGACCTCCCTCTAAATATTTAAATCCTCTTTCTAACTATATAGACGAGAAAAACAGCAAAAAGGATACAACTTGTCGAGGAGTTAATTGATCTGAATCAACGAACATATTGCGTATTAAATAAATCTAGGTACATTCTCTCTTTATAATAATGGGTGATAAAGAAAAAAATGGTCAAAACGAGCAAACACGCATATCTCTTTTTTCTTTGCCCCATGAATCTCCTCCTCTTCAATGTAGTTCTTTATTTATTTTAAGAATAAAAGCTTTTGATGCATGAAAGAAATAATGAAATTATATTGTACTAAAAATAGTCTATGGTTGGGACATAGAGACCAATCTTTACTTTAAAGCGCTATTTGCATTATAATGTTCTTGGTTGGAGTATAAACATTTCGAAAAACGATGTCTGGTAAGGGTATTTTTGCTATAAATCGGATAACAATTAAATGAAAAAGCCAGTACTCTACCCCCTTAAATTCGCGCCAATATTCAGGCACTACATATGGGGTGGTACGAACCTCCGTAAACTGGGGAAGGTATTTGACGATGATACAATCGTTGCCGAGTCATGGGAGATTTCGGATCACGATGAAGATAAAAGCATCGTTTCAAACGGCCATCTGCGAGGAAGAACACTCAGAGAGATCATCGAGCAGTACGGCGAGGATGTCTGTCCCAGTACCAGGAATGGCAGGTTTCCTATCCTCATAAAATATATCGATGCAAATCGAAAGCTCTCAGTACAGGTCCACCCAGATGATGACTACGCACAGCGTCATGAAGGCCCACATGAGCTTGGAAAAACCGAATGCTGGTATATCATGGATGCACCACCTGGCGCTGAACTGGTACTTGGTATGAAAAAGGGCATTACGAAGCATGACTTCGAGCGGATGATCAAAGAAAACCGCATTGAAGATAGTATAAACCGGATCCAGGTCACGAAGGGAGATTTTATCTATCTCAAATCCGGTACCGTGCATGCCCTTCTCGAGGGAATAATGGTATGTGAAATACAGGAAAACTCCGATACAACCTACCGGCTTTATGACTGGGGGAGGATGGGCCACGACGGCAAGCCTCGACCGCTCCATATTGACAAGGCACTGGATGTAACCAACTTCCTTCCCGCTGAAATCTACGAATCCTCGATGAAAGAGCTTCTCATTTCCTATGACAAAACACGGAAGAATAGTACACAGGAGCTTATTCGAAGCCCTTTTTTCAACATCGACCTCTTGCAATATACACATAGGGTTTCGCTCACAATCGATAATGCCCACTTCAATACCCTGAACATTATCGATGGGGAGGGCGATGTTGCATGTGATGAGAGTACGGTGTCATTCAAAAGAGGAGAGACTCTTCTCATTCCCCGCACTTGCCGGCAATATGCGATTCTCTCGGATAATTTCACAATTCTGAAAACGTACCTCTAAACATCCCGGTCGATGTAGCGAAACAGAGTAAACTTTTTGAATATTTTTCATTACTATTAAAAAAATGACAGTAGCGGAACAATCAACTGAAGGTATCAGTACCTACATAGACCTGATGGAGAGGTGGAAAGACCGGTTATTCCTTGTAGGTTACAGAGGCTACCGGAAATATCCCTGGAGATACTCACAAACGAGAGAGGCGATACTGGTTCTGAGCAACGAGCTCAGAAGGAGAGGCGTTTCTTCGGGCAGCAGGGTACTCCTGGTCGGCAAACAATCACCTGAATGGGTGATTGCATTTTTCGCAATTCTCCACAGGGGAGCGGTGGTGATTCCCCTTGACGCTGATTCTCCGCTTGAGTTTATCCTGCGTATCTTTAAAAAGACAACCCCTGCACTCATTATTGGAGACGAGCCTACATTTGAAAAGAGCAAAGTTATTTCTCAGATATTTATACACTTTAATCAGATTGAGGTTTTTGTGGAGCAAAACCCTGCCCCTATCTCTCAAAAATCACGGGAACCCCAGAATCTTGCTGAAATTGTATTCACCTCGGGCACAACCTCGGAGCCAAAGGGAGTCATGCTCTCGCACAGGAATATTCTTTCGATTCTGAATCCGATAAAGAAGGGTATAGAGCAACATCGTACTCTGGTGAAACTGTTTCCCCGCATTAAAATGCTGTGCACCGTACCGTACAGCCACATGTTCGGACAGGTTACCGGCATCTTTCTCCCCATTCTTCTCGGCAGTACCCTTTATTTTACCGAGGAAACTACTCCAGCTGCAATGATCAGGGCAATAAAACGTGACAGGATACTGACGCTGATTACGGTTCCCCGATTTATGAAGCTCCTTGCCGACCATGTAAAAAATGATCTGAAGATTCGAGGCAAATACGCACGATTTGAAAAAAGATGGGAAAGATGGGTAAATCTTCCATGGCAGGTACGTGTTCTCTGGTTTTTGAATTTACACCGCTTTCTGGGGCTTCATTTCTGGTCGTTTATTGTCGGTGGAGCTCCCCTCGACCCTGAAACGCACGAATTCTGGCGAAGAACGGTTTTTTCCGTTTTTCAAGGTTACGGACTTACCGAAACGGCACCGATTGTAACGATGTTCAATCCCTTCAAACACAAAAGGGACTCAGTAGGGGTTGTGTTCCCTGGCCAGGAGGTAAGGGTTGCTCCAGACGGAGAGATCCTTGTAAAGGGCCAGAATATAATGACAGGATACTTCGATGATCCTGCGGCTACCAGAAATGTCATAGAAGATGGTTGGCTCAGAACCGGTGATATCGGAGAGGTCGATGCACAGGGCCAGGTATTTATCAGGGGAAGAAAAAAGGATATGATACTGACCTCTGACGGACACAACATTTATCCGGTTGATATAGAAAATGTTCTCAATACCGAGAAGGGGATTAGAGAAAGCGTCGTCATAGGCAAGCCCGGCCCTTCGGGAGAATCGATTCATGCCGTCTTACTTCTCGAGTCTGGAGCCGATCCTGAACGGGTTATACAGAACGCCAACGTCCGGCTCCGGCCCCATCAAAAGATTCGCAGCTATACGCTCTGGGAGGATATGGACTTTCCGCGAACCCCAACGATGAAAGTTAAAAAGGTGGATATAGAGAAAAAAGTGCTGGAGCAGCACGGACCGGAAAAGGCCGAAGAAGTAGATCTGTTCGACGGCCTTGTGGCCGGAGCGGTAAACAGGAACATGCGGCTCAGCGCTGATCTGGGACTGGATTCTCTTGATATGGTTGAGGTTATCTGCCGTCTGGAAAAAAAGTATGGAGTAAGCCTTGACGAAACCCTTATTGGCCCCGACACTACGGTCGGGGAGATCGAGGCCCTTTCCTCACAGCCACAAAAAGCCCCTTCCATTCCAATGCCGAGATGGACGAGGAAAAAACCTGCTTCGATCCTTCGGGGTCTTATTACAAACGGTATAATATTGCCGTTCTTCCGATTGTTTTGCAGAATCGAGGTTCATGGGCTGGAAGAGCTCGAAATGCACAGAGGGGCTCGGATAATATGCGTTAATCACGAGTCGGATCTCGATCCGCTGGCTTTACTGCTCTCGCTCCCACTACGCTATCGAAAAAGAATAGTCCCCGCAATGGGGCTTATCCGGTTCCAACCTTTTTTCACACAGGTCGGTAGATTCGGGGAAAACGCCGATACAGGTGGAGCTGTCAAAAAAAGATCCTCTTATTGGAAAAAAACAACCTACGCATTGGCATACCATACAGTTATCCTTCTCTTCCAGGCTTATCCCTTCCCGCAGGGTGCAGCATACCGTCCAAGCCTTGAATATACCGGAGAGCTCCTCGATGCTGGTTTGTGGATACTGATCTTTCCTGAGGGTAGAGTGAGCGACACAGGTGATATGAACAGGTTCAAGGGTGGTATTAGCCTGCTTGCAGAAAAAACGGGTGTTCCTGTATTTCCGGTTGGAATGATGGGAATGCATGAAATTCTTCCGCCCGGACGTCGTTTTCCTCACAGGGGCAAGGTTTCGATCAGCTTCGGAAAACCGCTCATTTACGAGGGACAGGAACATGATGAGTTCACCTCTCGGATAGAACAAGCAGTGCGAAAGCTAAAATCTGTACCTGGTTAAAACGTTCAGAGCATTAATGTCAAACTATCCAATTGTCTGGATGTCAATAACATTTTATGTTTATTATTAACACTTCAAAGAGAAAAACTGTACTTCTACACTCCATGAATGAGAAAATAAAGAAACCAGATATTGAGATATCGGGACTGGAAGCACGATTTTACGATTTACTCGTACTCATCGGTACCTTTGGGCTGTATCAGAAACTGATAAAAAAGGTGATTCAGGACATGAACATACAGCCCCGCGACCGAATACTCGATCTTGGTGCTGGAACGGGGAAAAATGCGCTACTGATGCACAACTACCTTGCAGGTGGAGAAATTACTGCTCTCGAAATCGGAGAACAAATGATACGCCAGTTCCAGAATAAATGCGGGATGTATAAAAATATACAACTGGAAAACAGAAGAATTGAAAAACCTCTCCCCTATGAAAACGAGTTCGATAAAATATTTATCTCCTATGTTATCCATGGATTCGAACAGGAGGATCGGGAAAGTATAGTTCAAAACAGTTACAGGGCGCTGAAAAGAGGCGGCCGGTTGTTTATTTTTGACTGGAACCAGTTCGATCTAGGAGAAAGCAGTTTCATCATGCGCACTTTGATACGACGTTTCGAGTGTGAGCCTGCACAGGATTTTATACAGAGAGATTTTGAGAGTGTTCTCGAACATCACGGCTTTCATGGGATCGAGAAAAAACTGTACCTTCGCAATAAAATACGCCTGCTCAGTGGAATAAAGCCCAATACCGATAAGGAATAATCAAATAGTGGGCAAACCTGACAAAAATTTTATAACGGTCAGAGAACTCATCGAGCTCGCGATTGATTTTGAAATTGAATCAGCGAAGTTTTACGGAAGCTTGCAGAAAAAAACAAAAGTTGATAGGGTGCTCCAGCTGCTGAGACACCTGGAGGAACAGGAGTGGGAACACGAAAAAATTCTACGTCAGTATGAAATCGGACCTGAGCCTCATGCCATTCTGCAGTTTGGTCCGTCCTTCTCCTTTACGATGCCGGCAATTCCTCTCAAAGACATGGGTATTTTTGAACTACTGGATATTGCGATACAGCGAGAAAAGAAAACAGCCGATATCTATGAAAACTCTGCCTCCCTCATATCCGGAGATCTCCATAAATTACTGGGCAATCTCGCAACCTTCGAGCATGACCATGAGGACAAGCTTATTGCACTCAAATCCTTCCTGAAAAGTGAGGAAATATTTTAACTATCTGGAATTTTCTTTTGACAAATAAAAAATATATGGTAAGTTAATAAATGATACTATAGTAGTATCATTAAAGGTATTTAATATGTCGCTGATCAAAAAAAATACCGATTATGCTGTACGTGCGCTCAGTTTTATGGCTGAAAAAAAGGGAACCATTATCTCGGCATCTGAGCTTTCTAAAAAACTCGAAATATCCTGGTCGCTGCTCAGACGGATACTCCAGGAACTCAGCAAAGAGGGATTCGTTCGCTCCATTAAGGGGAAAGGAGGGGGGTTCGCCTTAGAGGTTCCAGCCAACGAGATTTACCTCCTCGAACTGATAAAAAAATTTCAGGGGCACATCCAGTTTAATAATTGCACAATCAACGAAAGGAACTGCTCTAACTTGAAAGGCTGTGAATTGAGAAAAAAGGTATCTGAAATTGAAAACCGTGTCATTTCAGAACTTCGTCCTATTACTATAGCTTCTCTGGCTGATGAGAACTTTGCAATAACATAGAACGCTCATTGAAGGGAAAACACAATGCATACCATTTGTCCCGGTGCCAAGATGATCAGACAGCCAAAGCCTGAGATGTTTGACTGTCCAAAATGCGGTTCGGAGGTCGAAATCTGGACCGATGAGCTCAAAGGAACATGCTCAAGCTGTAGCACTGTCGTACTCAGATACCAGGATCAGAGCTGCCTGGAGTGGTGTAAGCTGGCCGTGAATTGCGTTGGTGAAAAGGCATACAACAACTTCATGCAGAACAGAAATCAAACGATACGGGAAAAACTGATACATGATGTTGAATTACTCTTCGGTGAGGACAAGAAACGAATAGAACATGCAAAAAAAGTTATGGGGTATGTCAAGGAACTGCTGAAAAAGGAAAAGGGGGACTATCACATACTCATGCCCGTGAGTATACTCCATGACGTTGGAATAAAGGTAGCCGAAGAAAAGTATGGCTCGGCTGCCGGTCATCTCCAGGAAAAAGAGGGACCGGGAGTTGCCCGGAAACTCCTGCTCCGGCTGGGAATGAGGATGGAGGACATAGATGAGATATGCGAAATCATCGCTCATCACCATTCACCGGGGATTATAAAAACGAATAACTTTAAAATTCTCTCTGATGCCGATTGGCTGGTCAATATTGCTGATGAAATAGATACCAGCGATAAGGCAAAGGTGAAAAAGATAATTGACAAGGTATTTTTAACTGCCACTGGAAAAGAGATGGCCGAAAAAATATACCTTTCCTGATAGTCTGCCTGTATACTGTCCCTAAAAACAAAGAGTCATCATGAATCAACCTCGAGATAGAAAAACAGTAATTATTTCTCTATCGATCAGTGCCATTTTTACAACAGGAATTTTACTCCTCGTCCACATGAAAGTGGTGCGCCCAATGCTCCTCATTGAGCGATTCTTCCCCGGTTTTGGATGGATTGAAATAGCCCTGCTCTCCATCTACGCAGCAGTTTTAACGTTTTTTATGTGCCGCACCGGGAATATAGGTCGATTGAGAAGTTGGTACTGACGAGCATTTTCTGTCATATTTTTTTCCCAGTTGATTCTCGGTCTGACCCTATCGCCCCTTTTTTTGATGTCCGGTCGGCTTCATCTTCCTATTCCGGCTCTGATCATTTCTGGCCCGCTCTACCGGGGAAGTGGCGTCTTTATGTTATCCCTTTTCATCGGGACTCTGGTCATTGGAGGTCCAGGGTCGTGTGGCCACCTATGCTACATCGGTTCCTGGGACGATATCGCGGCAAAGATGAAACAGAAGTCAGCCCATGCAGTACCTCCTCCAAAATATATTCGCTATATTATACTCTGTTTCATGATTGCAGCACCACTCGGTTTTCGACTTACCCGGGTTTCCGGCCTTACCGCAACCATCCTTGCAGCCATTTTTGGAATAATCGGCGTTGGTATTATGTTCGTCTTCTCCTACCCTCGTGGCCAGATGATTCACTGTACTACCTACTGCCCCATTGGGGCGGTGGCTGTTATTCTGGGCAGGATCAATCCATTTCGATTGCTTGTGGACAGGGTTTCCTGCAACAATTGCGGTGTATGCACTTTTTCATGCCGCTTCGGTGCACTTTCTGATAGAGACCTAGAACGGGGAAAGGCTGGATGGAATTGTGTCCTCTGTGGTGACTGTATCTCCACCTGTCCTAAGAACTCACTGCGGATTTCAGCAGGAAAAAACCGAATAGACCTCTGGCCCATTTATGCTTCACTGGTCGTTGGCCTTCATGCTGTCTTCATCGGCCTTGCACGAATATAAATGGATCACATACCAGTTTTTTGATTGAACAGCCCCTCAAAGAGCACACAGGTGAGATAGCGTTCCCAAGAATCCGGGAGAACTACAACAATCGTCTTCTGGGCAAACTCCTTCTGTTTTCCAAGCCGCACAGCCACTGCCGCAGCTGCTCCTGATGAAATACCTGAGAGTATGCCCTCCTCTTTTGCTAAACGACGCGCAAAATCAAGTGACTCATCATCATTAACCTGCTCTACCCTGTCGATGATCGACAGATCGAGTACTTCAGGTATGAATCCCGCCCCAATCCCCTGGATTTTGTGGGGACCAGGCACCAGTTTTTCACCATTTAATTTCTGTGTGATAACCGGGCTGCTCTTCGGTTCGACTGCAATAGAAAGGATATTCTTCTTCATTTTATTCTTGATGTATCGCGACACACCGGTTATTGTTCCGCCCGTTCCAACACCTGATACGAGCACATCAATTTCACCACCTGTATCATCCCAAATTTCGGGACCGGTTGTGGTTTCATGAATAAGAGGATTAGCCGGATTATTGAACTGCTGCAGCAGCACATACTTTTTTGAGTCTTTTTTCAGAAGTTCTTCGGCAGCTACAATGGCACCCTTCATACCCTTTTTACCATCGGTGAGGAGAAGATTTGCACCAAATGCTTTCAGAATTTTTCTCCGCTCAATCCTAATTGTATCCGGCATGGTCAGGGTAAGACCATACCCCCGGGCAGCAGCTACAAAGGCGAGTGCTATTCCCGTATTTCCGCTTGTGGGTTCAACGATCTCCATCCCCTTTTTCAATACCCCCCGCTTTTCTGCATCCCAGATCATCGACGCGCCGATTCTACATTTGACCGAATATGCAGGGTTACGGCCTTCTATTTTAACGAGGATTATCGCATTACTCCCTTCGGTGATTCTATTCAATTGAACCATTGGTGTTCTCCCAATGGAAAACGAGTTGTCCTGAAAATATATTCCCATACAATGCCTCCTTGAGCTCTATATTTTTCCAAGCCCTTGTTCTATATCCTCTTTAATATCTTCTAGATTCTCAATCCCTACGGATAGCCGGACCAGATCCGGAGTAAGTCCGCCAGAACGCTGCTCTTCTTCGGAGAGCTGAGAGTGAGATGTACTGGCAGGATGGAGTGCCAGACTCTTTGCATCTCCAACATTCGCCAGGTGAGAAAAAAGCTTGAGGCTGTTGATAAACTTTTCACCGGCTTTCCTACCTCCCTTTATTCCGAAAACGACCATTCCGCCAAAGCCCTTTTTCAGATACTTTTTTGCAATAGGATACGTTGGATCATCCTCGAGACCTGGATACCTCAGCCAGGTCACCTTTTCATGACCCTTCAAATGGCGGGCTACCCCGAGGGCATTCGTACAGTGCCGTTCCATTCGCAACGGAAGTGTTTCGAGTCCCTGCAGAAACATCCAGGCATTATCAGGAGATATACAGGCACCAAGATTCCTGAGCGGAACGAGTCTCATCCTCAAGATAAAGGCAATACTATTCATGTCGCCGAGATCATGTGCGAAGCGTATCCCGAAATAACTATCCTCTGGCTCATTGTAGATGCGAAACTTCTTATCAGTCCAGTCGAATTTTCCTGAATCGACAACTACTCCTCCGATTCCAGCTCCATGGCCCCCCATCCACTTCGTAAGAGAATGACATATTATATCGGCTCCATACTCAAAGGGACGCATGAGATAAGGAGTGGTGAAGGTCGCATCAACAACAAGCGGCAGATGATATTCCTGAGCAATTTTTGCCACTCCCTCAATATCGGTAACGTCAAGTACTGGGTTCCCGATCGTTTCGATATATATGAGCCGGGTTTTGTCGGTAATCGCTTTTTTATACTCGTCGAGAGCATTCGGTTTAACGAACCGCACCCCGATACCGAATTGAGGAAAAATAGCGTTGAACATCGTGTACGTTCCACCATAGAGGTTGTTTGCTGAGATGATCTCATCTCCAACTGAACAGATGTTGATGATCGAGTAGTAGACCGCCGATGTACCAGAAGAAAGCGCAAGAGCGGCAGCTCCGCCTTCAAGGGCTGCGACCCTCTTCTCCAGAATATCCTGGGTAGGATTCATGATCCTCGTATATATATTCCCAATCTCACGAAGTGCAAAAAGATCGGCTGCATGTTTTGTATCCCTGAACACATAGCTACTTGTTCTATAAATGGGGACACCTCTTGCAGTGGTTGTGGGATCAGGTTCTTGACCTGCGTGGAGTGCAAGAGTCTCAAACCGGTATGAGTGTTCCGACATTGTAATCTCCTTAAACCATTTTTTAATCTACGACAATAATATTTCGAACTTGGTAGGGGTATCCTCTTCTACGCTCTCGAAGTTTCTCGGTAAGACTGATATCTCCAAAATATCTGAGTAATAATATTAAGTTAATGTTATATTATTGAAAAAAAGCATGAAGTCAAGAGATACTTTCAGTACAGTAATTAATAATGGAGGAAAAATAAAGACTTATGAAGTAGTGGCAAAGTCACATCAGTATAGGTTGATTTCGTCTACATACCATCCCTCGAACATGTTTGCACCAGCATCAATAGTATCAAAGTAGAATCGAATAAGAACCTTTTGTCCCACATAGGGGGCAAGATCAATCGAAGCAAAAACCCAGATATCTTCGGAACTACTGTTGACGGTATCAAGTAGATCCAGTACGGTAATCCAGTTAGCTCCTCCATCGGTCGATACCTGTACATAAGCAAAGTCAAAGAAATCGTGATTCATCCCAAGGGGATACTCGGTATCGAGCCAGTACCAGAAACTCAACATCGCACCCGATGAGAGCATCATCTCTTCCGTTGTCAGTGAACCACTATTCGCTAAACCGATTGTATCAAAGTTCCATATATCTTCCTGACCGTAGTACCAGCTAATGCCGTCTGCATCGTGATACCTGTGGTCCGTTTCATGCCAGAGACCATTCGGATAGAGCAGTAATCCCTGGTTACCTATAATCCTTATTACATAGCTTCCGGTTTCTCCCGGTGTATATCCCTGAGCAGTATTATAATCAACAATCTTCACGAAATATGTTCCATCATTGGGAGGTTGAAATGCAATCTTAGAAAATCCCTTGGCAGCTCCGCTGTCATCATCCTCTGCCAGAATTGTTAAACCGTCTGTATCATAGAGATAGATGTAGGTATCGACATCATCGGGTCCATTCATTCCATAACCGGCATTGCTAAGGGTTTCAATAACGTAAAATGCACCCTTCTGAGCTGAGAAAGAAATCCAGTCAATATCGCCTTCCGGGTAGATGGCATGCTCCTGACTCTGCTCGTTTCCAACATCGAATGGATCAGCATCACTCCTGGAGTCATTCGGCTCATGGTTGTAGTGAACTGTTTTATGGCTCAGTATCGCCTCTAAATCTAGATTGTGATAGCTATCACAGGATAAGAGGGAAATCCCCACAAAAAGGGTAAGTATAATTGGCAGTAAAAGCCTGGCTATTTTATATCGCTGGTCCATTTTTTTCCTCCTTTTTCAAGTATTGAAAAAGGATGCTCTAAATAATTTTAAGCTAAACACTGCAATAAAAGCAAAAAATTCTCATTATTTTGAGCATTCGTGCGACCCCATGGGCAAACCTTATAAAATATAGCACACTTTTACAAAATATCTAAAAAACAGGACATTTTATTTAAATACTTTTTCAACACACGAATAAAGCAAAATTGTATATCTTTAGTGCTGATAATTTAAAAATCCATGTTTCACGATAAAGCGTAAGAAGACTAAAACCTTCGGGAGAAAGAGAAATGACCGACAGGAGGTCGGAAACGGCTCAGAAAGGGAGAAAGATAAAACAGATCGAAGACTATCGAGGTATAGCACCCGATAATGTACTCCATGATATCAGAGAAAAGGGCAGGCTACTCCGAAGCTACAGTGCTGTCCACATCAACGCCACATGTTTCGGCGGTGGTGTTGTAGAGATACTGGACAGTCTCGTTCTTCTTATGAACGATCTCGGCATCAGAACTGACTGGAGAACATTACACGGCACCCCGAACTTTTTCGAGGTAACGAAAAAGTTTCACAACGCCTTACAGGGGAACAGTCTTAATTTCAGCGACGAAGAGCTTCAACTGTACACTTTCATTAACGAAAAGTTCGCACAGTATGCCCTTCTGAATCATGACTTTACCGTCATTCACGATCCGCAGCCCTGCGCCCTTGTCCACTACGTACCGCATACATCGCCATGGGTTTGGAGATGTCATATCGACTTAACCAAACCGAGTAAGCAGGCCTGGAACTTTATGGAACCATATATAAATGAATACAATAGGACGATCATTTCCTCCTCCATCTATAAGCATCCCTCGCTTAGAAATCCTCAGACGATCATCCCACCCTCAATCGACCCCCTATCACCGAAGAATATGGATTTAAATACTGAAACTATACAGAAGTACCTGAACAAATACAGTATTCCCAGGGACAAGCCCATTGTTACACAGGTCTCGCGATTTGATCCTTGGAAGGATCCTGAAGGTGTCCTGAGAGTCTACCAGCGCGTAAAAGAGCAGGTGGACTGTAGATTGATCTTCGTCTATAACTTGGCGGGAGACGATCCTGAAGGTATTCGTATATATGAACGTATGGAAACAATTGCACAGCCCTATCTGGAACGGAAAGAGGTACTGTTTATTCGTGGAGATGACCCGGTTCTGGTCAATGTCATGCAGCGTGTCTCAGACGTGGTTTTACAGAAATCCACCCGCGAAGGATTTGGCCTTGTGGTTACCGAAGCTCTCTGGAAACAGACCCCGGTAGTGGCCTCAGAGGTTGGCGGTATACCAAACCAGGTTATCGACGGAGAAACGGGCTTCCTCGTTAAGCCGTTCGACATAGACGGATGTGCCGAAAAAGTTGTTATGCTTCTGGAGGATAAAGAGCTGTCGCAGGAGATTGGCGCCAGGGCGCGTGAGCATGTACGTAATAATTTTCTCGTGACCCGTCACCTGCTCGACTATCTCAACCTCTTTATAGGTCTTTAATATTTTGTGATGTGCCCTACAAACAGATCATTCCAATACGGTAAATCCCATCTCCTCGAGCATTGAACGGATATCATCCACACTCTTGCCCTGTTTCCTGCAGCCCTCCCGGAGTGTGGTTTTTTTACCAAGGGTTTTCCTTATAACCGGATTCTTCACACCCATGAAGCCGAAATCCCCAAGAATTTCTATTAATTCAGGATACTGCTCGGTCAATTGAAAGAGTGTTTTATCTAAATCAATCTCTCTCATCGAAAATTCTCTTCTCTCCTCTTAGCGTCCGTATATCGGTTATATCCTGCGAAACCTCGAGTGTCCCGAGATAATTTGCCTCACGATCCCGCACCGCAAAATACCGTATGAATACAAGTTTTCCCTCGTGGTTTATCCAAAAATCTGCACTGTTTCGTACACCGCTCTTAAAGGACTCCAGTATCCTTTCTACGATCTCAACGCTCCCTGGTGGGTGGCAGTTCTGCACCTTCCTGCCGATAACAGCCTTTGTTCTGAGAAAAATTCTATCCTTGTTATCTGAAAAATACTTCACCCTGTCCTCGCTGTCTATAAAGGTGATATCAACCGGCAGGGTATTAAAAATCGCGGTCAGCTCCTTCAGGGAAAGATCTCCTGTCGGCAGTGTAACGTTTTGCTCATCCTTGACCGCCGGCACCTCGATCAACACCCTCTTGAGGTCCTTCGTGAGATCGTCTGTCTCCCTCGGTTTTTCTATGAACACATAACCGACCTCTTCACTCTGTTTTAATACCTCAACCCAGTCATCAACAGTCAGCTTCTCGATGGATGTTGGAAACAGAATGGATTCCTCTTTAAAGATCATTCCCTCAACTTCCTCGAGCATTGGGTCAAGATAACTCTCTTTATACGCGGGTATTTCTTTAACCTCCTTTAATTCCTGCAACCGTAGCTCTGCACTCTCCACAAGTTCGCGGATCTCATTATCCTTTCCCCACATGACTGTGGAGGGACCAGAAAACCCGTGCCGTTCAAGGTATGGAAACAGTATAGCCTCCTTACGGGTATAGTGTGCCTCGATCCCCCTCAGTTTTTCCAGAAGCTCGCCCAGTTTCTCTTTGTACTCTGAGAGCGTTCGACGGTCATCACCAGCAGCGACTTCCCTTGCCTTCCCGATAATCTTCTCTATTTCCCGGTTCTCCTTTTTGAAGAGAAAGACAGGATGGGATGGTGACTCCTCCTCCACGACATTCTGCCTGAGGGCGGATTCAAAGAGAAGGGCGTGAACGTTACAGAACTTCTTTATTTCATCAGGAGAAAGCCCTTCATTTATGAGAGACTGTTCAATATCGGCGATTTCAACGGAGCTCACATTCCCCACCTCATTAAAAAATCTCTCCTTAGCCTCTTCGACTGATAGCCCCTCGTGCAGTTTTAGTATGATGTCCCGCATCGCCTCTCTTTTTTGATCTTTTCCCAGTCCTTTCGACATTTCCACCTCCTCTTAAAGGTATATGCTATCATACTTTGACAACATTCAATTTGCAAGATTGGGTTTTTTAATTTAACAAGCCATCCTCCCATGCAGTCTGATACAAGGTAAGAATATTTTCCATCGGAATCTGCTTGAGCAGATGCTGGGATGGACCGCGCACAAATCCCTCTTTGCCAACAAATCTATTCACCAGATTTTCAAAATCCATATGTCTGGCGCGAACCTGAATCGGCTCGACAGCATTAAGCCCCAGTTCCAGCAGATCGGAAATGAAGTCTATGACACAGCCGCAGGAGTGCTGCGTGATGAACAGTACATACTCTTTTGCAAGTGTGTAGAGGCGTTTTGCATGGGGTTTTATGAGCTTTCTCCAGAGGGGGAGACTCATCAATGGTGCATTCTGTCCACCGTAATCATCGCCTGTGAAAAAGATATCGACCTTGCCCTTCGCCTTCTGGAACATGATCTTTGACATATCGTAGAAAAAATTAGTCGCCTTTTCCATGATGTAAAAGGCGAGCTCAGGGTTATCGATCATCATAAGGTAAAACCTGTCCATTCCAACCAGATCGCTCGCAGCACATGAAAACCAGCCCCATGCTCCACCGTATACGGTGTACTCTTCAAAACGCTCATATTCCATGACAAAAACATCATACTCCCAGAACTCTGCCCTGGGCCAGGGGTATGCATCCACATCTGATTTCGTTTTTACATAGGCCGGTGGATGTTCCGCCGCATAACCGAATGCTTCACCTTCCCGTGGAATTACGAAGTAATCCGTAGTACGGCCTTCTGAGTCGATGAGCTCAGGTCCAATCCACTTTGGACGAGCCCATCTAAAATCAATATGGAAGTGCTCCATGAGATCTAAAGCATCCCCGGCCCCGGTTCTTCGGATTAGCGCATCTCAGGGATATCATAGCTTCCAAGCTGGAGTGGATAGCGTCCATATTCACGAACAAGCTTCACCACGTACTCGTAATTCTCTCCAGAGATGCTGCTGGGAACAGAATGATCCGATTGAAAGATGTAGCCGCCTCCCTTTGCTGCGTTGAGCTTGGTCAACACCACACTTTCCAGCTCCTCTTTTGATCCACCGGCCCAGATCATCACGTCCATATTACCGCAAAAGGCAATCCCATGTCCGTAACGCCGCCTGAGATCCACCACATCGAGGTCTGCCTTTGCTTCCAGGGGATTATAGGCATCGACACCGATTTTAATGAAATCTTGAAAAATTTTGTTCACGTTCCCGCACCCATGATATATAACGGGCAGATTGTAACTGTGACAGAGATCGACGAGCGCTTTAACAGCGGGCTTGAAATGTGTGCGCCAGAAATCTGGTGAAAAGAGCATATCCCGCCTATAGGCAACATCACCCCATATGACCATACCGTCAAGCAGACCACCTGCAGCTTTTATCTGTGCCTCAGCGATACCGAGGGAAAATTCGGTGATCCTTTCTATGAATTTGGAGAGCTCATCGGGATAGAGCCCGATCCAGAGTAAAACATTTTCAGATCCGATGATTCTCCACAGAGTTTCATGCCCTTCACAGACACTTCCATAAATGGGAAAATCCGGGAGCAGATCTTTCACCGTTTCAATCCATGGCGGTAGGTTACGGGCAAATCCATCACCAACACCGGCGATCTGATTATCCCCTCCCTGCAAGTAACGACGCTCATCCCAGGGGTCGTCAAAATGGAAATCCTTCATTTTTTCGATCGTATCGGTATCGAATTCCAGATATGCAGGCATGGGATCGGCAAACTTCTTCCGTAATACCGCTTCAAATCCAGTGCGGACGACCACCTCCCTGTCGCTCTCCTCCAGTATCTCAAAATCCTTCACATGGGGGTCCATGTTCGGAATAGTGACGATCCAGTCAAGGTCGTAGTAACGATAAATATCGGTATCCGATGCAAGACCCAGCTCCTTTCTCCAGCGCTCGAGAAAGCTTCCCCAGAAAAAATCACTTATTGGCACTCTATCAGCCTCTTTATGATTGAGTGCGGCATTCATTCTCTTGAGTTTATTCAGGCATTTCTGATTTCTGTTCATTCCGTGTGAAAGACCTCCTCCATCTCAGCCCACCATTCACCCTCAGCACGAGTCTCGAAGGGTATCTGCATCGGTTCCATGATGTCCCACCACTGCCTAGTTTTCGGATCTGCTGCCATCTTTTCCATATCCTTTTTGTAATCATCACCGTAGTACTCGAAGTAGCTGAACAGTAATCCATCCTTATGATAGATTGAAAAATTCCTGATATTGCACTTTCTGATCATATCGAGCACTTCCGGCCATACTTCTCGGTGATACCTCTTGTATTCTTCCAATTTTTCCGGACGAACCCCTAATACCGCTCCATGTCTCTCCATTAGATCAATTCCTCCTTCATTCTGTTGTATTTCAAATTGAAAAATCCAGCAAAAACAGGTATCTGATCATCCCCTCAGGGCACCGAAAGTCAAACCTCTAACTCACTGGATTTGAAGAGATCCAGTTTAGACTTCTGAAACCCACTCTCACCCGTGCTTCTTATTCATGGAGCTTCCACTCGCGAGATCATATCATCCATAGAGAGGGCCAAGACTGGTACATGCCCGATAATCGGCACTCTGCGAATCGTAATCGCCGAATGAGGCCCAAACTTTGGGTCGGAATATTCCGTGGGACGGTACATTGTGCATGCACACGGGAATTCTCAGCAAAGAGGCCAGTGTTATCAGATCACCGCCTATATGACCATAGCTTATCGCACCGTGATTCGCTCCCCAGTTATTCATCACTGAGTAGACATCCTTGAAAGGTCCCTGCCCCGTTAGATTCGGTACGAACCATGTTGTCGGCCAGGCCGGGCTTGTACGATCCATGAGAATTTTACCCGGCTCTTCGGGCAGATCGACCGTATTGCCTTCTGCTATCTGAAGCACAGGACCGATCCCATCAACGATGTTGAGACGGCACATGGTTACCGGCATATTACCCAGGGTGAGAAAATTGGTTGAGAACCCACCCCCTCGAAAATACTCGAGGTCTGCCGGACAGAACCTCGTTGCCTCCAAACATTTTTTCACCTCATCGGCAGATATCTCCCAGGAGGGCTTCATTACCGGACTTCCATTTCTGAGCTGCTGTCCGGTGCCGTCCATAGTCGTCGAACCTGAGTTTATCAGATGGATAAGACCATTTTCAAGAATACCTTCTGGTGTATCGCCCGTAACCCGCTTGATAGCCTCGGGGCTCCAAAAGGTTCGCACATCGGAAAATATCTGAGCGGTACCGGTTAAAAGATGGCCGAACAGCATCGAGATGCCGTTTAAATAGTCGTTTTCTGTTGCAACGATAAACGCCTGCCGTATGCCGTTCCAGTCAAAGGAAGAATTCAGAATGGTTTCGAGGAAGTCCCCATTGGGAAAATGATCGGTCCACTGCCGTTGCCCCTGAAATCCGCTGGCAATGGCGTTGTGTCCCAGTGCCTCTTCACCATATCCCAAACTCTCAAGCCGAGGGTTTCCTACCATGAGGTCCCGGGCAATAATGGCCATCTTCACGACAAACTCCCAGTCACTCTTTTTCTTTTCCCGTGAGAACTTGTTGTGCTCCTTGTTTAAATCCGGACCTTCGATACAATTCCTCTGTACCCATTTCAGGGCACGCGCATATTCATCCCTGTCGTATATGCGCTCTTCGATACGCCTGATAAACTCAGACATATCAACCATTTCATAGCGTAATCCAAGATATTTCTCGAGAAAGTAAGGATCAACTATTGATCCCGCAATTCCCATGGAGACACCACCCATGGCAAGGTAGGATTTGTCCCGCATGGTGGCCACTGCGAGCCCGGCACGGGCAAATTGAAGGATCGAAGATTGCACATCACTGGGAATACTCGTATCATCAGCATCCTGAACATCCCTTCCGTATATACCGAATGCCGGGATACCCTTCTGTGCGTGAGATGCAAGTGTAGCTGCAAGATATACGGCTCCAGGACGCTCTGTACCATTGAATCCCCATATTGCTTTTGGAGTATAGGGATCCATATCCATTGTTTCCGCACCGTAGCACCAGCAGGGGGTAACTGTTATTGATACTTGTACACCCTCTCTTCTAAACTTTTCCTCGTTTTTTGCAGCTTCAGCAAATCCACCAATGCAGGTATCAGCAATGACACATTCAACTGGCAAGCTGTTTGGGTGCCGCATATTTTTTTCTAAAAATCGGCCCAGTGTTTTTGCCATATTCATGGTCTGCTTTTCAAGGGCTTCCCTGACACCTTTTCTCCTTCCATCGATAGCTGGACGGATACCGATTTTCGGCATCCTGCCCTGTAATCTGTTCACCGGTTTCTGTACTTCCATAGGGTACCTCCACAATCATATGATGTTGTATTATACAATTTTATTAAACATCTCATAACTTTTAAGCCATAATTCAGAATTTCTTGGCGAATAGTCTTTCATCGAAAAGGATTGCGACATGATTCGCTGTGCTGCACCAAGATCCTGGAACAATCCCAACCCGACAGCCTGAACAGCCATGTTTCCAATAGCAGATGCCTCCTCAGGCCCTGCAACAACTTTTAGTCCAAGGGCATCTGAAGTGAATTGATTGAGTATCTGGTTCCTGCACCCTCCCCCCACTATATACACAACTCTGCTCGGAGTACCACAGACCCGCGAGAGCTGTTCGTTAACCATTCTGTACTTCATTGCCAGACTTTCATAAACAACGCGTAAATAGGATGCTCTCGATTTTGGTATTAACTGCCCTGTTCTTTTACAAAATGATGCTATCGCCTCCTCCATATTCGGAGGGTTGTAAAATCCCGGATCATCGGGATCGATGAATGCGATAAAGCGTTGAGCCTTATCAACCATTCGAGTAACCTCATCCCAGCCTATCTGGAAGCCATCCCTCTCCTTCCAGATCCGTCGCAGCTCCTGAACGATCCAGGTACCCATGCAGTTCTTCAGGAATCTTACATTATTGATACCGCCTTCATTACTCACGTTCACAGCCATCGCCTCTGCAGTGGTAATCGGTCTATCGATGAGTCGGCCTACTAAAGACCAGGTCCCTGAGCTTATAATGAGAGCCTCCTCCGGATTTTGCACTGGTGCAGCAGCATACGCGCTTGCCGTATCATGGGAACCAACCGAAACGAGCGCAGCCTGATTCAACCCCAATGCAGCGGCTTGTTGCGGAAGTATTTTCCCTACCAGCTTGCCAGGCTGCACGATAGGCGGCATAACTTCTGGAGGAATGCCCAAGGCCTCCAGTACCTCCCCACTCCACTTCTTTTTTCTTGCATCCATGAGCTGCGTCACACTGGCCCATGATGAGTCAACAACCTTAACATTACCGAGAAAAAAATAGAATAGAGAGGGCATGGGGACAAAGACGGCTCCCGGTGTCAGCTGCTCTCTTCTGTTCTGCATAAACCAGAGAAGCTGATTCGACAAATTGAAAGGTTGAAAGTGAATGCCTGTAATCTGATAGATTCGCCCGGCGTCGATCCTCTTCTTAACTGCTTCAATCATACCGTCGAGACGATGATCGCGGTAACAGTATACCCTTCCAATTAAATCACCGTCACTGGTTATAAACTGGCCGTCGGATCCCCAGGTATCGAATCCAATTGAATCAAGGGAGTCAGATGCAGAATGCCGGTATTTTCTCAAAGCAGTCATAAGATTGCTGTAGAGCAAAACGTCATCCCAGTAGCAACGCTCAGAAATTTTACCATTTCTATCGCTGATATAAAAGGCGACTCCCCCATGATCGAACCGATGTATCTCCTCCATGCTGAACAAATCTCGCTTAAAAGTTCCTGTAAAAAATTTCCCGCCTGAAGCACCAATATCGGCTGCGAAAACCCGCTTCGTATTCATCGGACTCTCCTTACACAGAAAAAAAGAAACGATGATCCGCCCTGAACCACCGTTCACACAGTTGCAGATCACAGCTTCGATTATTCTACGAGAATCTGGGTCAAATCTCTGTATGCCGCATTGACCACCTTTTCCTGCTCCTCACTCATTATATTTACATCTTCATCGATGAGGGATTCGAGGCTTGAAATGGATTCTTCAAGTGCCTGTAGAAAATCGCCATATGCGCTAAACCAGTACGCACCGTTGCCGTCTGTGAGCAGGGTGAGGAAGCCAAGTCTGCCCTTTGATTTATACTTCGTGCAGGGCTGCAGCAGGTGGGGGATGAATCTGACAATCTGGTGGGAATCCCGCAGATACTCGAAATGAGCACCCTTCGGCCATTTCTCGATGATGTTCTTGGCGAAACTTAACTTCGGTGCAATTCTGAGTATGCGGTCCAAATTCATGCCCCTGAGTATCTCCGAACCCTTGAAGAGGACTTTGCCCTTTAAACCCCTATATTTCTGTATGGACGTCATATCCAGAGATGAAACTGCCTCACGCAATTTCTCATAGGGTAGTACAGCGGTTTTTTTACCCTTCTTCCCGGACTCGACTTCGAACCGCTGTCGGCCAATCTTTATGAAATTGGTATAATCCATCACTGAAAGAGCCTTTGCCTTCGGTTTGGCATGTCTCCGAACCAAATTACTATACAGGTGGTGTGAAATCTCTTTTATCCATTCTGGATAGAGTGGTGAAACAGACATTGCATACATTTGTGAGGTTCGAAAGATCTCCCCGGCAACAATATATTCTGGCCGCTGCCGGTACATGACCGAACCAGGATGGATCTTTATTCCATAAGCCGTGAGACTGGAGTAGTCCATTTTTTTTGTTCGCCTACATACGAAGTTTACAAGACCCTTTGAAACTGAACATAGATACCGTGAGATTTCTCCACCACCTTTTACTGGAATCCCCATTGAACTCACAATTTCACCAAGCTGACGCTTTACATTGTAGATTTCATTCATGCCTTTGAAATCAAGGTAATACCTGTTACAGAATCCCTCCTTATCCCGCTCCTGATCAAATGCACGGTATATTTTGAGGTAGGAGAGAAAATCGCCCATCTTGTGGCGAAACGAGTGATGTGCTTTGCGAGCCTCCAGCTCAAAACCATGTGGAAGGAGAAAGGGAGCACGATCATTGAGAAATGATGCCGCTATCAGAACTTCCTCGAGTACTTCAGGATAATCCATAATTGAGGCAACGATCATACGTGCAAGGCGGGGTATGATTGGAAACCGCACCATGAGCTCACCGATTGGTGTGAGATCTCGTTTCTCATCTATCGCTTCGAGAACTCTGAGCACTTCAATCGCGCCACGTATGTTTTCAGCTCCCGGATCCGAGATAAAATCAAACTCCTCGAAATCCCTGATGCCGAGCTCCGCCATCCGCAACACCACCTCGGAGAGATCTCTTCGGTAAATCTCCTCTTTGGTAAACAACTGACGGTCATCATAATCATCACGTGTATAGAGACGATGACACTTCCCCGGAGCCGTTCTTCCGGCCCTTCCCTTCCTCTGATTGCATGATGCTTTTGATATGGGAACCTCAACGAGTGATGAGGTAAAGTTACGCTGGTTATAGAAATTCAACTTTGCAAAACCCGGATCGATGACAAACCGTGTACCGTCAATCGTGACGCTCGTTTCTGCGATATTTGTTGCGACCACAATCTTTCGTTTTGGGGCATAATCTTCAAAGACACGTTCCTGTTCCTCCTGTGAAAGGCGTCCGTAGAGGGGAAGACAGATTACCGAGTTTTTTGGGTTCTCTGCCTGTAGAGCTGTTATGCACTCCTTTATCTGTGCCTCACCTGACAGGAATATGAGTATGTCGCCGGGTAATTTCCTGGACTCGATCTTCTCGACGATCTCGAGTATCTTTGAGAGAATGGACTCAAAATCATGCAGATATTCGGGCGGTTCATAGATAACATCGACCGGAAACATACGGGCATCAATGGTCACAATCGGGCATTCATCGAAATATTCGGAAAACACAGCCGCATTGATCGTTGCGGATGAGATCACCACTTTCAGTTCAGACCTCTTCCGTATTATACCCTTCAGGAGGCCAAGGATAAAATCGATGTTGAGACTACGCTCATGGGCTTCATCGACCATGATGATGCTGTAGGTCGAAAGGGTGGGGTCTCCCTTCAATTCCTGCAGGAGAATTCCGTCCGTCATGATGACAATTTTGGTATCGGGCGTTGTTTCATCTATAAACCGCATCTTGTAACCAACCAAACCTGGTATCTGGGTTTGGTACTGCTTTGCGATAAACCAGGAGACCGATACAGCTGCAATTCTTCTCGGCTGTGTAACGCCGATTCTCCCCTTTTGAGCAAATCCGGCGTCAAAGAGAATTTTTGGAATCTGAGTCGTCTTGCCGGACCCCGTCGGAGATTCCACAACAATAACCTGATTATCCTTAATAGCCTCTATGATTGTAGCCCTGTGTCTGTAAACGGGAAGGTTTTTTATATCTATCATTGCTCTATCAATTTGTATACCGAAATTTATTCAGGAAGTTGCTCACACCTCTGTGTCAATATGCTTGATGAATCCCTTTTCCATGAGCATTTTTGTCTTATCCCGTGATTCTTTAATTATTAATTCTGATGTGCTGAACAGCTCATCTCTGCTCATAACTTTTTTCGCCAATCCCTGCTCTATTGCCTTCATACCAACAGCAGTTGCCACTCGGGGAAAAACCTCCCAATCTTCCATAGTGGGGATGATATAATCCGCACTTAAACCGCGGTCGGAGGCGGTTTTTGCAATTTCCCTCGCTGCCTCTATACACATTTCATCGGTGATCGTTGATGCGCGCACATCGAGGGTTCCACGGAAAATCCCAGGGAAACCAAGAGAATTATTGACTTGATTTGGAAAATCGCTACGTCCCGTCGCCACTACGCTGGCACCTGCCTCCACCGCCTCCCATGGCCAGATCTCTGGAACAGGATTCGCACAGACAAACACAATTGATCCGTCGGCCATTCCCGAAATCCACTCAGAATGTATTGTACCAGGACCGGGCTTTGAAAGCGCAATCAGAACATCCGCACCCTTTAAGGCCTCTTCGATCGACCCCTCGCTTTCATTTCGATTTGTCGCAAGACATATCTTCCATTTTTCATAGAGATCCGGGTTTTCCCTGATGTCTTTCCTGCCTCGATGGAGTGAGCCCCGTGAATCGAACATGATACAATTTTGCGGCATTGCACCCCCTTTGAAAATCAGATCTGCTATTCGTATATTCGCAGCACCTGCACCAACAAAAACGATCCGTACCTCCGAAAGCTTTTTATCGACAATCTTCAATGCATTGATGAGTCCCGCAAGGGTTACTGCTGCCGTACCCTGCTGGTCGTCGTGCCAGACCGGGATCGGACACTCATGCTTTAGTTTTTCGAGGATGTAGAAACACTTGGGTTGTGCAATATCCTCGAGATTCACACCGCCAAGTGATGGGTGGAGAAGCTTCACCGTCTCGATAAAACGATCCGGATCTTTCGTGTCAAGACAGAGAGGAAATGCGTCCACACCGCCGAGATACTTATAGAGAAGTGCCTTGCCCTCCATAACCGGCACAGCTGCTGTTGGACCTATATCACCAAGACCGAGGACCCTTGTGCCGTCAGAGATAACCGCCACCGTATTCCACTTACTTGTATACTCATAAGCGAGCCCCTCTTCCTTTTGAATTTCCCGACAGGGCGAGGCAACGCCAGGGGTATACCACACATCGAAATCATGGAGGTCCCGTACTCTGCAGCGAGGTGTCACCTCAATCTTGCCGCGGTATAACCGATGAAGCTTTGAGGCGATCTCCAGCGGTTTCTTTGCCTTTGCAAGCAAACGCTCGACATCTCTATCTATCATAGTAATCCTCTCTTAGATTTTGCAGTTCTCGGTGAATAAATAAACAGCGATTAACGAGAAAAAGACCACACCCAGGTTCAGCCCTTTTTTCGGTGCAGTTCATCCCTGACGAAGTTCAACGTACCACCTGCAAGCAGAATTTTTCGCTGACGTTCTGAAACGTCAAGATGGGTGGTAAATTTTCTCTCGTCCATGACCACCTCTATTTCACGCTCGCCCCGTTCAATTCGATGCAGTATATCGGGAAACTGCACTTTTTTCCCCTGCTCTAGCAAATTGTAGTCAGCCGGGTTGCTGAATGTAAGAGGGATTATCCCGAAATTTAGAAGATTGGCCTTGTGAATCCGCGCAAAGCTCTTTGCAATTTTGACCAGTACGCCAAGGTAGCGTGGTGCGAGTGCGGCATGCTCACGGCTTGATCCCTGTCCGTAGTTTTCACCTCCGACAATTACTGCGGTACCTGCCTCCCTGCAGCGGCGATGAAACTCGGGATCAACCTGATAGTAGACAAATTCACTTATGGCTTCAATATTTGACCGAAATGGGAGTACCTTGTTGCCCGCCGGCATGATGGCATCGGTTGAGACGTTATCCCCTACCTTGAGAACAATCAGGGCCTCCAGGCTCTTCGGAAGAGATGTCAATACCGGGAAGCTCTTGATGTTCGGACCCCGTATGATCTCAACATTCCTCTCCTTCGGCGATTTAGGGTAAATTATGGAGGAATCATCCACGACGTATCGATCGGGATCCTCTATACGGGGATACTCAATTTCTTTCCCGAGGTTCCTCGGATCGGTAATTACACCTTTTAAAGCAGCAGCAGCGGCAGTTTCAGGAGAGCAGAGATATACCAGATCATTCATCGTTCCTGAACGGCCGGGAAAATTTCGTGGGAATGTGCGAAGGCTAATCTGTCCCGTGCCCGGAGCCTGACCCATGCCAATACACCCAAGGCAGCCTGGCTGATGAACCTGTGCACCAGCCTTTAAGAGATCCATTAAACCGCCGAATTGATCGATGTTCTCAAGCACCTGACGGCTTCCGGGATTAACATGAAAGGAGAGATTCGGATGGACCAATCTTCCCTTCAGGGTTTGTGCCACAACCATAAGATCGCGATAGGATGAATTGGTGCTGCTTCCGATGATAACCTGTTGCACTGGTTTTCCGGATACTTCTCGAACAGGCACCACATTACCGGGTGAGGTCGGGCAGGCGATGAGCGGCTCGATCTTTGAGAGATCTATCTCATCCTGCTCATCGTACGTTGCACCGTCATCCGCATAAAGTGGTACAAAAGCGTCCCCTCTCCCTTGAGCTTCGAGATATCTTTTCGTATTCTCATCTGAAGGAAAAACGGTCGATGTAGCCCCAAGCTCGGTTCCCATGTTTCCGATCGTTTCACGGTCTGTGGCAGATAGATTCGATACCCCGGGACCGTAGTACTCGATAATCTTACCCACACACCCCTTGACATCGTTGCGTCTGAGCAGTTCTAGAATAACGTCCTTTGCACTTACCCAGTCGGGAAGCTTCCCTACAAGCCTGACACCTAATACCCGTGGACAGGTGAAAGCATAGGGGAGACCAGCCATTGCAAGAGCAACATCGAGCCCACCGGCACCTATCGCGAGCATGGATACGCCGGCAGCCCCCGGCGTATGGCTGTCAGCTCCAAGCAGAGTTTTTCCCGGAATACCGAAACGTTCCATGTGCACCTGGTGTGAAACACCATTTCCGGGACGACTGAAGTGAATACCGTAGCGTACTGCAGCAGTTTGCAGAAATCGGTGATCATCGGCGTTCTTATGATCCGTTTGCAGGAGGTTGTGATCAACGTACTGTGCCGAGAGCTCA
>CAYFYU010000017.1:35281-41189 GCA_964347455.1 uncultured Spirochaetota bacterium
GTCCTGTTCGAGAACCTGACGCCGCTGTTTCCGACCGAGCGCCTCAAACTCGAGAAGAGCTATTGTTCCGGTTGCATCCTGCAGCAAAGTGTGATCGATCTTTATCGCGACCTCCTCACCTGGAACGAGCCGTCCATCGACAAGATGTGCCTGAAGAATTTTATTGGTCAAATTGAGTGCCATTTTTGTATCCCTGTATGTACCAGTATTAATCTAACTACCAATTTTCCATAATACAATATCATTTGAACAGTTCAGCCCCCCTCCACCATTGCCCGGCCCACAGCATTACCTATCCCAGTGGGTATCAGGACGTTACCTCCGGGAAACGGGGCTCCTTTTCCCTGGCTTGACAAGAGCAGGTGTATAGGGTAATTTTAATCTATTCTTAAACCTCACGGGGGTAAGGGTGGTATACGAATACGATGCTGTTGTCGTTGGAGCCGGAGGTGCGGGGCTCTATGCTGCTTTGGAAGCGAGCAAGACCACAAAAACAGCGGTTCTGTCAAAGGTTTACCCTATCCGGAGTCATACAGGTGCAGCCCAGGGGGGAATAAGCGCCTCACTGGGAAATGTAGAGCAGGACATGCCTGACTGGCACGCGTTCGACACGGTCAAGGGAGGAGACTACCTGGTTGATCAGACGTCCGCAATTCTCCTTGCCGACGATGCAGTCCGCGCAGTGCTCGATTTGGAAAATAGAGGATTGCCCTTCAACCGAACAGCTGAGGGAAAGATAGATCAGCGGCGCTTTGGCGGGCATACCAAGAATTATGGCCAGGAGGCAGTGCGTCGATCATGTTATGCAGCAGACCGAACCGGCCACATGATACTTCAGACCCTCTATCAGCAGTGCATTAAAAATGAGGTCTCATTCTACGATGAATACCACGTTCTTGACGTCATTATCGAAGGCAGACGGTGCACCGGGGTAATCGCACTTGAACTCGCAACCGGAGAAATTCACACGTTCCGGTCCAAGACCGTTCTCTTTGCAACTGGAGGATTCGGTCGCATGTTCCGAATAACTTCAAATGCTCATGCCAATACCGGAGACGGACCTGCGGTGCTTGCACGAAGGGGAGTTCCACTGGAGGATATGGAGTTCTTCCAATTCCATCCGACTGGAATTAGAGGAATGGGTATTCTGATAACAGAGGGTGTTCGAGGCGAAGGCGGTATACTGCGCAATAGTAATAACGAGCGTTTCATGGAAAACTATTCACCTACCCTTCTCGATCTCGCACCCCGCGATATCGTTTCGCGAGCGATAATATCTGAAATACGCACAGGCAGAGGTATTACCGGCGATGGATCCGTCGATGATTATGTGTTTCTCGACGCAACCCATCTCGGAAAGGATCTAATCGAGGCAAAGCTTCCGGATATCGCCGAATTCTGCAGAACCTATCTCAACATAGACCCGGCCGATGGGAAGATCCCTGTCATGCCCACTGCACATTACGCAATGGGCGGTATACCAACCGACATCGATGGTTGCGTCATAGCCGATAGCTCGGGAGCTCTTTACGAGGGACTTTACGCTGCCGGTGAATGCGCCTGTGTTTCCGTACACGGAGCAAACCGGCTGGGTACGAACAGCCTTGTCGATCTGGTCGTCTTCGGAAGAAGAGCAGGGATTCACATGGCCAATTATGTAAAAGGATCAGACTTAAAGCCTGTGCCGAAGGACATTGATAGCACGGCACAGGAACTGATCCAAAACCTAAAGGATAAGAGGAGGGGAACCCACGGTGGTCGTCTGCGCATTGAGATGGAATCGGTCATGATGGAGAATATTGGAATTTACCGAACCGGAGAGGCCATGCAGAAGGCGATCAAAAAACTCATCGATCTGAGAAGCGGGTACAGTGATGTGGGAGTACAGGACCGCCAGAAACATTACAACACCGATCTTCTCGATCTCATTGAGCTGGGCAACATGCTGGATCTGGCACTTATCACTGCCTCCTCGGCAGAGAATAGAAAGGAAAGCAGAGGAGCCCACTTTCGTGAGGATTTTCCCGATAGAGACGACACTGACTGGCTGAAACACACACTCGCATGGCTGGAGAACTCTAAGGTACGATTGGACTATAAACCGGTTGACATAACAAAATGGAAGCCAAAACCCCGGACCTATTAATGAAAATATCAAACGTTGAGCATGCATTGATGAGGAGAGGCACATGAAGGTACGGTTGAAAATAGAACGGTTTGACCCTGCGGTGGACCAAAACCCCCATTTTCAGGAATACACACTTAATGCAAAAACCACGGACAGGCTGCTCGATCTTTTGATGCACATTAAAAGAAACGAGGACGGAACCCTCGCTTTCCGTAAGAGCTGCGCTCATGGAGTGTGCGGGTCCGATGCAATGCGTATAAATGATGTGGAAAGGCTCGCCTGTAAGGTGCTCGTTGGAGACATTGTGAAAAAGGACAATGAGCTCATAACCGTGCAGCCTCTGAAAAATCTTCCAGTTGAGAAAGATCTCATGGTCGATCAGAGCGAATTTTTTAAACGCTTTCGATCGATCAAACCATTTCTCATACAGGATAAAAAACCGCCGGAAAAGGAGTGGGTTCAGACTCCGGATGAAAGAAAAAGGATCGATGACGCAACGAAATGCATACTCTGTGTATCCTGTTATTCGGCCTGTCCTGTGATACAGGAAACAAATCCGGATTTTTTGGGCCCAGCACAGATCGTTCAGGCCCAAAGATTCAACGACGATAACAGGGATGGAGGGTTTGTCGAGAGGTTGAGCATACTCGATAAACCAAACGGTGTCTGGCCATGTAAAAATCACTTCCAATGTACGAAAGTCTGTCCCCGTGGTATTAAGGTGACCAAACTCATTAATCTGACAAAGCGCCAGATCAAGGTGTACAGGGAGGAGAGGGGTGAAAAAGCAAGCGACGGTACATAAAACTTTCCACGAATCGCTGCCTTACCTTTGGAAAAGCAAACAGACTTTAATGAAAACGAAAGGGGCCTCTACAAATGAAGCTCTATGAATACCAGGCAAAGCAACTTTTTGCGGATTACGGTATTCCCATCTCAACGGGTCGGGTTGCCAGCACCCCGGACGAAGCGTTCGATGCAGCAAGAAAGCTCGGCGGAACATGCATTGTTAAGGCCCAGGTGCTTGTGGGCGGAAGAGGAAAAGCTGGTGGTGTAAAGATGGCCTCAACACCTGAAGAAGCGAAAACCCATGCCAGTCATATACTGGGTATGAAGATTAAATCCCTCCCCGTACAAAAAGTATTAATCAACAGGGCAGAGGAAATAACTTGCGAATACTACGTTGGGCTCACCGTTGATAGATCCTCAAAATCAATTGCACTCATTACCAGTGCGGTAGGGGGGATCGATATTGAAGAACTTGCGAAAGATCAGCCTGAAAAAATTCTTACCCTTTTTATAGACCCCCTTAAAGGTTTCGATGAGGAGGAATGTCTAAAACTTCTAAAGCCCGTGTTTGAAGAACCTGTTCGCACAGAATATGCACTGGCTACGGTCCAAAAAATGTACAAACTTTTTATTGATATAGATGCTTCCCTCATTGAAATAAATCCCTTTGCACTTTTGAAGAGTGGAACGCTTGTGGCACTTGATGCAAAGATAGTGATAGATGAGAACGGCGTTTTCAAACATCCCGGCCTTGAGAAAATCAGGAACAGGGAGGAATACGGACCCGATGAACTTGAAGCCAGGGAGCACGGTCTCAGTTTCGTAAACATGGATGGAACAATTGGCTGCATCGTGAATGGAGCCGGCCTGGCTATGGCGACAATGGACATAATCAAGCTCTTCGGCGGAGCTCCGGCAAACTTTCTTGACGTTGGTGGAAGCTCGAGCCCCGAAAAGGTTTTACACGCCATTGAAATTATTTCACACAATAAAAAAGTAAAGGCACTCCTGATAAATATATTTGGCGGTATCACGCGGTGTGACGACATAGCAAAGGGGATACTGCAGGCAAAGGATAAACTCAAATTCTCTGTACCTCTCGTTATTCGCCTTATCGGAACCAACGAAAAGGAGGGAAGGGCTATCCTGAAAGAAGCAGGTATCGAGGTATACGAAGATCTATCGAGTGCAGTTCAAAAGGTTGTCCAGTTTGCATAGAAGGGCATAATTTTCCGGAGGTCTTATGAGTATCTTGATCGACTCACAGACAAGAGTTCTGGTACAGGGAATTACCGGACATGACGGCTCATTTCATGCCGGATCCATGCGCGCCTACGGTACACAGGTGGTGTCTGGTGTAACTCCTGGGAGAGGTGGTCAGGTCATCAACGGAATACCTGTTTTCAATACGGTGAAGGAAAGCATGGAGCAAACCAGCCCCGATTGCACGATCATATTCGTCCCTGCTCGATTTGCAACAGACGCCATAAGGGAAGCTGCAGACAACGGAATTGCTCTAATAGTTTGCATAACCGAAGGCATACCGGTCCTGGAAATGCTGGAGAACTATCACTACGTAAGAGAGAGGGGGCTGAGGCTTATCGGTCCTAACTGCCCTGGACTCATCTCTCCAGATAAATGCAAAGTGGGTATAATGCCAGCACGAATCCATAAAGCTGGAAATATCGGTGTTATCTCGCGGAGCGGAACACTTACCTATGAGATCGTCTACAACCTGACCTTAAACGGCCTAGGTCAGTCAACCTGTGTTGGGATCGGAGGTGATCCCGTAATCGGAACAGGATTTATTGAGCTTTTGAAACTCTTTGATCGGGACAGTGACACCAGTGCCGTGGTACTCGTTGGAGAAATCGGCGGAGAAGAGGAGGAACGGGCTGCAGAATATATTGCAGACAACATGACAAAACCGATTGTATCCTTTATTTCAGGAAAAACTGCACCTCCGGGAAAGAGAATGGGACATGCCGGCGCAATTATCTCAGGTGGCAGAGGTACCGCTGAGGCAAAGGTAAGAGCCTTTCGAGAAGCGGGTGTGCCAGTTGCCGATAGACCCGATGAGGTACCTCATATTCTATCCGACCGGTCAGAGAGCTAAGCGGTTAGCTTGTCTGCACCATAGTGCACATATATATTAATAGTAGGCTTTCATATTCATTCTTTTATTTCTGATCTTAAGGCAATGGAGGGAGTGTGTCTGATTCTCCGTTGAATCCAACAAACCTGTCCTACGTGGACAATCTCTACAGATCATGGAAACTTGACCCTTCTTCCATCGAGCGTGACTGGCAGGAGTACTTTTCGCGATTTGAATCTCATATAAAATCAGGGGTTACCACATCACCTACAGTCCCTGTAACTGCTGCTTCCACAGAGACAAAACAAGTCCCTAATCTGTTATACAAGCAGAGCAGAGTCGATAGCCTCATGTGGGCATATCGGGACGTAGGGTACCTGTACGCAAAGCTGAATCCCCTTGTCGGATACCTGACTCCCGATCTCCTCTACCTCCACAGACAGAAAGAGGGAAAATACGAGAGGCTGACCTTAAGGGAATTCAACCTTGATGAATCCGATCTGAATACTGAATTTTCCGCTGGACAGGCATTGAAAACGCGCCGTGGTCCACTCCGTGATATACTAAATGCTCTTGACCAGACCTACTGCTCCTCGGTTGGTGTTGAGTTTCTCCATATACAGGATAAACCGATTCGACGATGGCTTATCACGCAGATGGAAACATCTCTGAACAGCACAGAACTGGACTCTGAACACCGGCACATCATTATTGAAGACCTGATCAGGGCAGAGGAATTCGAACATTTCCTGCATTCTCAGTATATCGGACAAAAACGCTTCTCTCTTGAAGGAGCTGAAGTTTTGATCCCGGCCCTACACTTTCTCGTCGATTGCGCTGTTTATAGAGGAGCCGAAGAGATCGTACTCGGAATGTCGCACAGGGGAAGATTGAAT
>CAYFYU010000017.1:41199-51802 GCA_964347455.1 uncultured Spirochaetota bacterium
AGGATGGTCTCGCGGGGGATCAGGTGATGTGCGGTATCATCTTGGCTATCAACGAAACCATGTCCATGAGGACGGCCGGTTTGTGAGCATTACCCTTGCACCGAATCCAAGTCATCTGGAATCTATCGATCCGGTAGTGGAGGGAATGACACGGGGTTCGCAGCAGAAGAGAAATGATACGGGGCACAAAAGGGTAATCCCCGTACTCCTCCACGGTGATGCGGCCTTTTCTGGTCAGGGTGTTGTCGCCGAAAACTTCAATCTCTCACAGACTAGGGGCTATCATACGGGAGGAACGATCCATATAGTCATAAACAACCAGATAGGTTTTACCACATCAACCAGAGATGCCCGTTCTACTTTTTTCCCAACAGACATCGCAAAAATTATCCCTGTTCCCATATTTCACGTCAATGGAGACGACCCGGAAGCGGTTATACATGTAATAAACCTCGCCCTCAACTTCAGACAGGAGTTTGGACGCGACGTCATTATCGACATATTCTGCTACCGTCGCCACGGTCACAACGAGGGTGACGAGCCATCGTTCACGCACCCCCGTATGTACAAAATTATTAAAAATCACCCGAGTGTTACATCAATATATGGGGAACAACTCGATAAACTGAACATCGTGAGCGCTGAAGAACAGCAGAAGATGAAGGAAAAATACCGAAAAGAATTAAAAAGTGCGCTCGAGGAGACCAGTTCGGGTAAGGGAAAAGAACAGGATAACAATATATCCGCCGTAATTCAGCGGGAGATTCGGAAAAATAGCTTCACTTTCGATCCTGTCGAAACAGCGATTACAAAGGACAAATTAAAGACAATCGGGCGCAAAATAACCGATATTCCCGAAGATTTTCATATCCATGCAAAGTTGAAGAGAATAATCGAGTCACGTCGAAAGGTACTCGATCAGGGTAATCCTGTAGACTTTCCTACAGCTGAACTGTTGAGTATGGGCTCCCTGCTTATCGAAGGAACCCACATAAGGCTTTGCGGAGAGGACAGTGGCAGGGGAACCTTCTCTCAGCGTCACTCCGTTTGGTGGGACATCGAATCAGACGAGCCACAGTCATATATATCTCTCAACAATATTTCAGATAAACAGGCTATTTTCGCTGTTTATGACAGCCCTCTTTCGGAATATTCGATACTGGGATTCGAGTATGGCTACTCTCTCGCATTTCCGGATGCCCTCGTTATGTGGGAAGCGCAGTTTGGAGATTTCAGCAACGGTGCACAGGTAATCATCGATAATTACATAATATCGGGTGAGGCGAAGTGGAACAGTACAAGCAGGCTGGTTTTGCTCCTGCCTCACGGCTATGAAGGTCAGGGCCCCGAACACTCGAGTGGGCATCTGGAGCGATACCTCCATTTATGCGCACAAAACAACATTCAGATCTGTAATGTGTCAACACCAGCGCAGCACTTTCATCTCCTTCGCCGCCAGGTCAGGCAAAATGCAGCAAAACCGCTCATTCTCATGACGCCCAAAAGCCTTCTCAGACACCCCCTGGCTGTTTCTACCCTAAATGATTTAACCCAAGGACGTTTCAATGAGGTGCTCGATGATCCAGAAACTCTCCGTAATTCCACCCAGGTCCAGAGCCTCTATTTCTGCTCAGGCAAGGTTTACTACGACCTTGTAAAGAAAAGGTCCGAGCTGAAAAAACAGGATCGGGTATTTATCAGAATTGAACAGCTCTATCCGTTCCCCAAACCACAGATCGAAACAATTCTTGAGAAGTATCGTTCGGTGCATGGATTCTGCTGGGTTCAGGAAGAACCAAAAAATAGGGGGGCCTGGACATATATTCAGGACCGCTTTAAAGGAGAATTCGGTATACAAGATTTGCGCTATATAGGAAGAGAGTCCAGCGCCTCACCAGCAACGGGATCGCATATAATGCATCTGCGTGAACAGGAAGCAATTTTCAAGGCCGTATTCAACAGCACAAAGATACCTAAAAGTTTAGAGAGTAGGAATACACGACAAAAAATTCAGAGTAAAAAGTAAGCGATAGGATCGGCACGGCACCTTCAGGCTGTGCCGGAAGTTTAACGCCCTAGGAGAGATTATGAAGACGGATGTACTTGTACCGGAGGTAGGTGAATCAATAACACAGGGGGTTATCGCTTCCTGGTTAAAAGACAATGGAGATCAGGTGGACGAAGGTGAGGACCTCTTCGAGCTCGATACAGATAAAGCAACCCTTGCTGTACCTTCACCTGCAGCCGGTGTTCTGACTATCATGACCCAGGAAGGCGCAGAGGTGGCCATTGGACAGGTTGTCGCCGCAATTGAATCGGTTGCTGGAGAGAAAAGAAAGAAGGAGGATCACAAGTCGAGCATAGACTTTGAGATTAAACTCGAGGAATCACAGGATGAAACTGCTGGAGCTCAAAAAGAGATGCAACCGCCACAACCCAAAGAAGTAACTTCCGAAGCAAAAAGCGCAATGGTTCTGGGACCTGCTGTTCGCCGGTTGGTCGAACAGTACGGGATAAATCCCTTGCAGATTGCAGGTACCGGTAAGGATGGTCGAATTACAAAAAAAGATATCATTATGGTATTGGAAAAAAGAGGATACACCATCGACAGTGAAACCGGTGAGCCGATCAAGGAAAAACGTCCAGAAGGTGGTGTTTCCCAGGAAAAAGCCACCAGGATCGAACCATTAAAGATACCCGGCAGACAAAAAAGAGTACCCATGACAACGATTCGAAAGAGAATAGCCGAAAACCTGCTCATTGCAAGACAAACATCAGCGCATGTGACGACTTTCAATGAAATCGATATGAGCAGAGTTATTGAGATCAGAAAGATCTACAAGGAATCCTTTGAAAAGAAGCATGGTGTGCGGCTTGGTTTCATGTCATTCTTCGTCAAGGCATGCTGTAATGCCCTGGCTGCTTTCCCCGTTGTAAACGGTTGGATCGATGGTGATGACATCGTGTACAATAATTACTACAATATCGGAATTGCTGTATCAACCGAGCGGGGATTGATCGTGCCGGTTATAAGGGATGCGGACAAACTGAGCTTCGCTGACATTGAAACGAAGATTCGCTCCTTTGCAGCAATGGCACAGGAAAGGAAAATCGGTGTTGAAGACCTGACCGGTGGTACTTTCACTATCACAAACGGTGGTGTATTTGGCTCGCTTCTTTCCACACCCATTCCAAATCCTCCGCAGTCAGCAATATTGGGAATGCATACTATACAGGAGCGACCTTGCGCTTTAAACGGTGAAGTGGTTGTTAAGCCGATGATGTATGTTGCCCTCACCTATGACCATCGACTTATCGATGGGAGGGAGGCGGTGAGCTTTCTTATCCGGGTAAAGGAATGTATCGAGGAGCCCGAGAGGATCCTTATAGATATCTAGAAGGGTATAAAACTATTGTGAAAAAAAGCTACGATCTCGTCATTATTGGCGCAGGCCCCGGAGGATACGTTGCAGCCATCAGAGCAGCACAGCTTGGCATGGACATTGCTCTGATCGATAAGAACAGAAACCCGGGCGGTACCTGTCTCAATATAGGGTGTATTCCCTCAAAAGCTCTTCTTGAATCCAGCGAACTCTACTATACTGCAAAGCACAGCGCTCGGGAACACGGTGTTGTTCTCCACGATATCAAACTCGATTTAAAAAAGATGCTGGAGAGAAAACAGACCGTTGTAAAACAGCTTGTTGGTGGTGTTGAAATACTACTGAAGGAGCGGGGAATTGATGTTCACCAGGGTCATGGGCGAATAGTCGGGCACGACACTGATGCTGGACATCGTGTGCAGATAACCGATGGTACCGGGAAGAAGACCATGCTCAATACAAAGCATGTAATTATAGCAACAGGGAGCATTCCGGTGGAACTCCCTTTTCTTCCCTTTGATTTTAAAACCATCGTAAGCTCGACTGAAGCACTTTCATTTAAACAGGTCCCTCAGAAACTGGTAGTAATCGGCGCAGGAGCCATTGGACTTGAAATGGGCAGTGTTTGGAACCGACTTGGCGCCGAGGTAACGGTTATCGAACTGTTGCCACAAATAATCCCCGGATGGGATCTGCAGATATCGCGGAGACTTGCTCAGGTCCTGAAAAAACGGGGTATGAGATTCATACTGAATACAAAGGTCGAGGGTTTCGAAAAAAAAGGCAATACCTTACACCTGAAGGCCGCGCAAGGTGATGAGGGTAAGAGTGTTGTTTTTGAGGCGAACAAGGTTCTCATTGCTGTGGGTAGGAAGCCTTTCCACGAAGGTGTCGGAATAGAGGAAAACGGAATCGAGTGGGACCGGACATCGGGATTTATCAAGGTCGATCAGTATTTCCAGACCAATGTGAGGGGCGTATTCGCCATCGGTGATGTCATACCCGGACCAATGCTCGCCCACAAAGCTACAGAGGAGGGAGTTGCATGCGTCGAAAGAATAGCCGGTATCCCGGCCGAGGTAAATTACAGCACCATTCCAAATATTATCTACACCTCACCTGAGGTTGCCAGTGTGGGAAAGACCGAAGAGCAGCTGAAGGAAACTGGCTCTGAGTACAATAAAGGACTCTTCAATTACCGGGCAAACGGCAGAGCACTGGCTCTGGGCGAAACTGAAGGGTTCGCAAAGATACTGGCCGACCGCAAAACCGATGATATTATCGGTGTTCATATAATCGGATCGCGGGCATCCGATCTGATCAGTGAGGCCGTGGGTATCATGGAGTTTGGAGGCAGTTCTGAGGACATTGCCAGGATGGTGCATGCACACCCGACACTTCCCGAAGTTATGAAGGAGGCTGCACTTGCAGTGCATAAAAGGGCGATTCATTCTTTGTAATGTATGTGTTTAAATTAATTAATATTTGCAACAGACAATAAACAGTTAGCGGGTAACAATATCTTCAGAAATTAATCAGTTGGAGGAAATGGTATGGAAGAAATATCCTATGCAAAGGGACTGGAAGGTGTCATCGCTGCAGAGAGTAGGATCTGTTATATAGACGGACAGAAGGGGAAACTCTACTACTGGGGATATTCTATAGAGGATCTCGTCCAGCACTGTTCATTTGAGGAGATTACCTACCTCCTACTCTACAATAAACTGCCCACAGTTGCCGAGCTTGATGAGTTCTCAGACCGAATGCGATCATTCAGAGAGCTCTCAGAACCAGTAAAGAGTATGATTCATAATTTTCCCTCCGGAGCTCATCCCATGGAACTCCTCCAGTCAGTCATGGCCTATCTGAGCAGTTACGTGGAGCACAGGATTCAACACTCCCCCACATGCAACTGCAGAGACACCCTGCATCAGGTAGCACAGATGGCCACGGTTGTCTCCACATTCAAGCGTTACCGCGAAGGAGAAGACTATGTTCCACCACGGGACGATCTCTCACATGGAGCCAACTTTCTCTATATGCTTCACGGAGAAGAGCCTGACCAATTAGAGGGTGAGATCATGGATAAGTGTCTTATCCTCCATGCAGAGCACGGTTTTAACGCATCGACCTTCACCTCACGGGTCGTTGCTTCAACCATGTCTACCTGTTACTGCTCAATTTCCGCCGCGATGGGAGCCCTCTACGGTTCACTGCACGGTGGAGCAAATGAAAAGGTTCTCGATATGGTTGAAGAGATAGAGACCAAGGAAAACGTAGAGCCCTGGATCGATGAGGCATTAAGTAAAAAACGCAAGGTCATGGGTATGGGACATCGCGTGTACAAGGCAAAAGACCCGCGGGCAAAGGTAATCGAGAAATACCTTTACCAGCTTTCAGAAAAGAAAAACGACTTTCGCTACCATGATATACTGAAGGAGATAGAGCGGGTATTTCGTGACCGGATGGAGCAAAAGGGCAAACCAATCTACCCGAATGTTGACTTCTTCTCAGGCGCTGTATACACACTCCTTGGTATTCCTAAAATCTTATTCACACCGATATTTGCAGTTGCACGTATTGCAGGTTGGCTCGCCCACATACTGGAACAGAGAGAGGACAATCGAATCTATCGTCCGAAGAGTCTGTACGTGGGAACCACTGATGTACCTTTTGCGCCGATTGAAAAACGATAAATGTACCTCGGGATACAGCACGGAGAGAGGTGTATAAAACTGCCAATAGAATAACCACTCTCTTTGGGTAATGAAAGAATAAAAAGGAGGAGGGAGATCTAAACACGAACGTTTGTATCAATCTTAATTCTTGTTCTAGCTTTAATCATTATTGCCGGGAGTTGTGCGACTGGGAAGAAGGCATACGTCGTAAAAGAAGATAAAAATTATTTACAAAGCTGATGGTGCATGGGAAGGATACGATACGACCTCTCATACTCAAGCTAATTGGTATGGAACATTTTCCATAACTGAAAAGTGGGCGGATTCTGATGGAAACATCAGGTATAAGTATATTAGAGAAGAGGGAGGGGAATTGGAAACCAGAGATTATGTGCTGGCTAAGATTAGCAACTCTGGAAAAGTTTTTGAATTTTCTTGGTCAGGTCTTGATTATCCTCCTGAAATAAATCCTGATAGTTTACGTTACAATTACACCATCCGCTACCGCCAAGAATAGCATTCTACACCCTGCATCAGCTCTGCATCTGGTAAGGTATACTTGTTTTATAATAATTATGTGTCAAAAGGAGGAGATAAATGGAGAAGACGTGGAAGCCTTTGGTGGCTGGAACTTTAACCGTAGTCACCGAAGCAGTCGCCTTACTAAGAGTTATTGGATTAGTTATCGCTATTGTTGTTATTGGGAGTGACATCGTTGGGCCTGAAGTACCTGATTTCGTAGCCACAATTTTATGGATTATTATCATACCATTCTTCATTATTGGAGTATTGGCTCTCATAGGTGGTATCTACTCACTTCGGAGGAAAACGTGGGGATTAGCACTTGCAGGTGCCATTGCCTCTACAGTTTATTGGTTTTTTGTGGGGATACCCACGATTGTATTCTTAGCTCAATCCAAGGATGAGTTTGAATAATCATGATATTTTATCCTTAGCACTGAGATTGAAGATGCCCTTTCCTTGATTGGGCCTGAGGACCATGGCATCAACAAGAATATTCGATAAGGAATAAAGCCCTTGCTATTTTTTCAATTCTATGATACACAATATATATAATGTTCTGGTTTTCACTATGCTTCCTGCCGGTGGGTTATCCTGCCGGCTTTTTTACTATTCTATGATGTACGAATATCTGAAAGAGGTACTTTCTTAATATAGATTCTTCAAGTAGCTTTCACTAATAGTCCCGCCAAGAACACCTCTTGACAAAACTCAGAATAATGAAAAAATAGTGCATAATAACAACAAAGTAGTCATCCACATCGATTCGTACTTTGTTGTCATTCACTTCTTGCAAACCTTGTATGTAGTTTCGATTGTTGTTTATTCCTATTTCTTTCCGCATCAACCCAACATGAAATGCTACTCCAATCATCTGCAAAGTTATTTAAACACTGAGAAATGTAGGGTTTTTTGTGGTTAAAAATAAAAATCATTTACTGGTTATGAGAGTACCAATCTTTTCAATGGTTTGCAACTTTTGTCCTATTTAGAAATAATTAATAAAGACATAACTCTATCAATACAGAGAGTAAGCTATTAATCACTTACATACATATCAACATATGTTGGGACCCTTTGCATGTAAATTATTAATGGGTTATTTGATTAATTCATCATATGGGAAGGAATTATAAATCCGAGGAATATGGCACAATAATTGCCTTATAACAGGTAGGAAATAGTATTGAACGTTTGGCACCATTTCAATGTATGCGATTTTACGATTGAGCAAAGGAGGCTGTTTCTATAAAGAAAATTGGAAATGTAATCTTTGATATGAGTAACCCTTAATAGGCAGATCTTTCATAATCAAGCGTCAGCTGTGGGAAAGGAGAAAATCATGAAATGGAAGTCATTTCTTCTAAATATATTCATTTTTACAGTATTGTTAAGCCTTATTATCATCAGCTGTACTTCTTCGGGTGGAACTCCCCCTGATGATATCGAACCTCCTGAAAACGGTACTCCCAGCCCGGCACCAGAGATCGAGGTTTGGCATGATAGCACGAGCATTTCCTCGGGTGGCAATTGTGACTTCGGGGGCTTCTGTATAATTACATCAAATGAGATGACATTCACCATCGTAAACATGGGGACAGAAAATCTGAACCTGACGGGAATTCCTGACATGGTGGTAGTAAGCGGGGAGGACGCATCGCTATTCACAATAACATCACAGCCCGCTTCGCCTATTTCTCCGAACGGGAGCTCATTTTTCAGTGTTCGCTTTTCGACTATGAGCAGTGGAGAAAAAACGGTAACACTCACCATTGAAAATGATGACCCTAATGATAATCCTTATACTTTTACAATCACAGCTACAGGAATAGTACCTCCTGCAAAGATCCCCGCTACAGGACAGACCACGAGCTATGCCACAGGTGATGATGGAGATCTAGAGAAGGGAGTGATCTGGCCTTCACCGAGATTCATTGAAGATGAAGATGGCATTATCACCGATAGACTCATCGGTCTTATGTGGAGAAAGGATGGCGGTACGGGCAATAGATCCTGGAGCAGTGCTGTCAATTATGCGAACAACCTTACCTTTGGCGGTTACACTGACTGGAGGCTTCCCAATGTCAATGAGTATCAGAGCCTAATCAATGCTGAAGAAAGGTATCCTTACTCCTGGCTCAATAACCAAGGATTTGATTATGTGCGATCCAACGATTACTGGTCCTCTACTACATCTGGAGCCGATCCATATATCTGGGCATGGATTTTACACTTTGACGGTGGCGGCTACCTGGCTCGCACAAACAAACCTACCCCGAGATACGCATGGGCTGTACGCGATGGCCAATCGGGCGTCGTTTCTCTACCTAAGACCGGACAGACTTATTACTATTCAGCGGGAGATGATGGAGATCTGAAAAAGGGGGTGAGCTGGCCGTCGCCAAGGTTCGTGGATAACGCAAATGGCATTATCACCGACAACCTCACCGGTCTCATGTGGGAAAAAGCTCCTACCGCAACAACCCAAACGTGGGTGGATGCTATTACATATGCGAACGGTTTGATACTCGACGGGTATTCTGATTGGAGGCTTCCCAATAAAAATGAACTGCGGAGTCTCATCAACTACGGATCAGGGGACAACGCAAGCTGGCTCAACTGGCAGGGATTCGACAATGTGCAGGCCGGCACTTACTGGTCGTCTACAACGTTTGCGCCCGATACAGGGTCAGCGTGGGTTGTGGGTACGATGGGCCACGTCGTTTACTATGATAAGAACAGCAAATACTATGTGTGGGCAGTTCGCGACGGTACGTACCTTTCACCCTCACCATCGAGTGGGAGTATAATCAATGATACTACTCCCTTAATTGATTGGGAAGACATTGGAGGCGCGATTTCATATCACATACAAGTCAATACAGATCCGGGCTTCGAAGGAGATGTGATAGTAGATGATAGTGGATTACTAACATCAGAATACTCGGTAACAAATGTACTGACACATAATACTACCTATTACTGGAGGGTAAAGTATAAGAATGGTAAAGGCCTTTGGAGCGACTGGAGTGATACCTGGAACTTTGCAGTTGTCATTATACCACCGGGAAATCTAATCTTGAACCCTAGCTGTGATGATACGCTGGTTGGTGGTGAGATTCCTTACTGGACAGAAGTGGTATCCACATCATGGACTCAGCGTTCTAGCTATCCAAATCCATATGATGGAACTGCATATTTTTCCGCCGGTAATACAGCAAATGCAGAATTAAGTCAAACGGTGGATGTATCTGCACTTGCCATAGCTATTGATTCCGGCACTCTGCGGTTTGCTTTCGAGGGTTATGTCCGATCCTATAATAGTATTCCAACTGATTCTTCGCGGATAGTCCTAGAGTACCTGGATACTAGCCAGACCATCATATTGGATTCATTTGACACGGGTGAAATAAAAAACAGGAACGCTTGGCAACGGGTTTCTCGTTATCGGACTGCTCCAGTTAACACACGGTGGATTCGTATAAGACTTATCAGCACTCGATATAGTGTTACTATGAATGGTGGATATTATGATGCACTCTCATTATATGCAAATTAACCGGAGTACATTCTTTTCCGTAATATGAGGATATAAAAGGACTCAGAACTACTACAGCATATAGTTCTGTAATGACCATCAAGCGATTTTATAAGTAAGTTACATCGCCGATAGACAGTTGAAATACCATCATTTTGTGTTTCAAAAACTATATGCCGATCCGTTTTCGGCCATAAGCAGACCCTTAAATATTTCCCGATCAACGACGATGAATACCGTACAGCCATCAAATAGTCGGCTGCCATTTACCATTGATATGAGTAGCCTCTGAGTCGCCCGGCCAAGGCGGCATGGCGATGCAAATGAACTTCAAGTCTACGTCTGATACGTTTCGGTACTGAAAAGCTGTTCCCACCGGAATATCGATTGATGTACCTGGAACGAGAGTAGTGACACAGCTCTCCATGCCATTGTCTCTCCAAATCTCACCGTGTCCTTCCAACACGTACCAGAATTCGCTG
>CAYFYU010000018.1:0-4579 GCA_964347455.1 uncultured Spirochaetota bacterium
ATCAATTTCATTTGAGATACGCTCTCAGTCTCCTCAAACTATTGGAGACAAACTGCAGAGGAGGGGCTGTATGATAAAAGTGTTCACATTGGTCCTGTGGTTTTTTATTTTGTCTTTTACAATACTTTTGGCAGATGACGAAGCCATGATCCTTTCACAGCCCAGCGTGCAGAATAGCATAAGTCTGAAACAAGCTCTTAACAGGTCTAGAAACTATCGAGAATATGCCGTCCGGTCCATAACCCTTGCTGAACTTTCAGAAATACTATGGGCTGCTGGTGGAAGAAGGTACGACGGAGTAACCATGGCAAGCCGTACCTATCCCTCTGCGGGTTCCATATACCCTGTTCGGCTGTACGTCTTAGTAGGAGCCGTCGAGCGCATCAAGCCGGGTATCTATCAGTATCTCTCGGCTGACCATGCTTTAATACTGTTAAAACCGGGAGACTATCGCAAAGGACTCGTTGAAGGTTCGTGGCAAGCAGGGTTCGCAGCTCATGCTCCTGTAACCGTTGTGCAGGCGGCGGATTTCAATCGGACCACCTTAGCCTTTGGGGAGCGAGGTAAGCTTCTGTATGTGCCTTTAGAGGCTGGCCATTCTTCACAGAATCTGCGTCTAGCTGCCGCTGCTTTAGGTATAGGAGTGGGTATTGCTGGTGAGTTCAACCACACGACTGTAAAAGATCTGCTCGGGATCGAGTTAGAACCCCTCCTGATCCTGACACTGGGTCCTCCACTATAATGCTGTAAAATTATAATAATGTTGCAATGATCAGACAATGAGTGTACTGCTGGTAATGGGGAGGCTCGCTCATTATGACACACCTTCGCATTCAGGTTTAGAGTTTCATGAACTGTGCGAACCTTTACATTTCCACACAATTCACGATAGTATTGTGAATGCTGAGTTTCAAAGACACAAACGTCTCAGAATGTCCCAGGAGGCGCCACGGTATCCCCGATCGATGGCACCGACAAGTACCTCCTTCCCGTTGCAGTTGTCGCTCTGTTCAGCGGGATAAGTTGGGAAATACAGTTCGTGAAGCGTGCTTCATACCACAGCCTGAACGCTTTTTTGTGTCGCAGTACAGATGTTTCTTCTACTCTTCTGATCAATTCTTTTCCCATGATACGAGCCCTTCACCGTTGCATCAGCGCCAACGGATGTATGTTAATTTTTTTGCAATGAATTAGTTTTAATTCTAAAGAAAATGAATAATTTCAAATGAAAAAGACCTTGAAAAAAATCATCGTCAAATGTAAAAAGAGTGGGAGGTAAATCTATTGCTGCGCCCGAACACGAAGTTGCCCTCTATCCTTGCTCATGTGCAACTTGAACCTGGAGTAGCAGTCGGAGTTATCTGTGTAACCCTCTCTGAAGCTGAGATGATGGCAAAGGTAGGGACATATCTACTCATGGATACAGCCTTTCTGAAGTCAAGCAGCCCCGGGGAACGAAAATCATTGGACTGTTCCAGGAACATGGAAAAGTTGCACTGGAGGATGAGACACTTAATCTCAAGATCGGCGACAAGCTGGAACTATGGGTCCATGATGCCAACGCTACTATCAACCTCTACTATAAATTCGACTCCATTCGCAATGAGGATGTAGAGGCAGTATGGAAGCTAAGGGTTTTTTAACATGGGAAGGATTTCATGCTATTTCCTTTGAAATGATGGGTTTATATGAGGAGGTGAATAGCCAGTGAGCCTGCTGGGAATCGATGTTGGCTCAAGTTCTATAAAAGTTGGAGCGTACCGCGAAAATGGTGAACTGATCGCCTTCACCCGTGGGGATGTCACACCTCAACATCCACAACCGGGCTGGTGGGAGCAGGATCCTGAGGAAGTGTGGCAGACAACCTCGGCTTTGGTCGGCAGTCTCGTAAAAAAAAGAGAAATCAGGCGAGATCCACCGAAGGTGGTTGCGATAAGCGCCTCTGTACGTGAAAACTTTCCTGCAGATTCTGAGGGAAAACCTCTCGGTCCATGTATCATGGCTGCCGATGTACGAGGCTCAGAGTTCGAAATTTTACCCCAGGGAATTACACTGCCCGACCCCTGGTCTTTTTCCTGCGGACACATGCGGGAGCGAATGGATCCCTTCAATCGGGTCCTGTGGTGGAAAAAAAATCATCCAGATATCCTTCAAAAGGCAAGGTGCTTCCCAGGGTGGCATGAATTCTTCTCGTTGAGATTATGCGGTCGATACGTCACCGATTGTACAATCGCTGGAAGGTGGTTGCTGTACGACCTCAAGAGTAAAAGCTGGGTCAAGGAACGGCTTGCCGAATTCGACGTAGAGGACAGACTCATACCTGAGATTCTACCGTGGGGCTCGATCATTGGAGATGTCAGGCACGAGGTCCTCGAAAAATGGGGAATCTCAAAACCCCTCAAAATGGTCGTGGGAGCCTCTGACCTCAATTGTGCGGCTCTTGGTGCGGGAGTATCTGCGGTTGGCGATATATGCCTGGTCAGCGGCTCTTTCGAAAATCTATTGATTTCAACAGACGAGTTTCCAACAGCTGCGATGCTCCTGAAGGGATTGTCGGTTACCGCTCACCCCGGAAAGAGCAAACACGCTGTATGGGCGATTTGTCCTACCGGAACAGCGGTACTCAACTGGGCAAGGAATCTGATGAACATCACCATTGAAGATCTCAATGTCAGGTTGGAGAAAAGTGGACCTGAACCGAGCCCGGTTCTCGCCGTCCCCTATCTATCCGGGGCGTTTATCTACTGGGAGAACGGGCGAAATCTGCGCGGATCGCTTTTCGGACTGACTTTGGCCACTTCTCAAATAGATATCGTTAAAGCGTTCATGGAAAGCATCTCTTACGATCACGTTAACACATTGAGTTTGTTACGCAGTGAGGGCGTAAAGGTCGATTACGTCAGGGCAATGGGCGGGGGATCCCGCTCCCTATGGTGGACGCAGTTAAAGTCCGACATGCTGGGAATTCCGATCGAAGTCATCGGCCAGCCCGAACCGGGGACTCGCGGAGCGGCATTGCTCGCGGGCCTTGCGATCGGCGCTTTTGACGATATTACCCAAGCAAGCAAGGCATTTACCGGTACAATCAGGATACATGAACCTGATCATGAGAGAGCGGCACTTCATAGCGAGCAGCTCGAAAATTATCGCAGTGCAGTTCAAAATACCTTGACAACTTTTTACAGTACAAAATAAAATGCGAGAAATTAAGAGGTACCATTACTATTGAGGGAGGTGCTGTTTATGCCGGCGAATGATACAAAGGCTCATGTACCGAAATCAGGAAAAGTTGTTCACAATCCCAATCTATGTCGGGGATGCAAGATCTGCGAACTAGCCTGTTCCACATTTCATGATGGGATGTGCAGCTCCCATTTTTCCAGAATACACGTAGCTCCAAATGATCTGGCTCTGGAATTTCCCGCATTTATCTGCCACCAGTGCCAGTACCCGAGCTGCTACTACGCCTGCCCGAATAAAGACAAGGCAATGAGCATCGATGCAGAGACCGGTGCACGATATATAAACCTGGATGAGTGTATCAGATGCGGCAGCTGTGCCCGTGCATGTCATTTCACTCCAAGCCTGATATGGGTACGGTCTGAGGATTCAAAGAAATTGTACTATAAATGCGATCTATGCCGGGGGAGAAAAACTGGGCCGATCTGCGTCGAGTTTTGTCCACGCGATGCATTGACTTATTCATCGAGAGGTAAACCGAAATGAGCGAAATGTATGGGTGGGTGGGAAAGATATTAAGGATTGACCTGGATTCAGGTAAGATTTTTACAGAAGAAACTCTGAAGTATGTTCCTGACTATATCGGTGGAAAAGGAGTTGCAACACGAATAGCATGGAGTGAGCTAGATCCAGATGTTGGACCCTATGATCCAGAAAATCCATTGATGTTTATGACAGGTCCCTTCACAGGCACCCTGGTGCCTACGTCCGGTAGAGGCTCCGTGTGCGGGGTCTCGCCTCGTATCTATCCGACTCCCTGGTTTACCTACGGAACTATGGGCGGAGACTGGGCAGCGGAGTTGAAATATGCTGGTTTCGACGCGGCTATAATCAAAGGCAATGCATCCAAGCTTGTCTATTTATGGATACATGACGGTAAAGCCGAGATATTAGACGCCAGGGAGATGGAAGGATTCGACACTTTTGTAACTCAAGGCTATCTGAAGGAAGAACATGGAGATCAAACGCAAGTTGCGTGCATTGGTCCGGCTGGAGAAAACCGTGTTCTATGGTCGACAATTCAGCATAGACTCTCCAACTCCATCGGAGATGCAGGGTTGGGCGCTGTTATGGGAGCTAAAAAACTCAAGGCAATTGCCATACGAGGGACCGGTGGGGTAAAAATAGCCAGACCCGATGAGTTCATCAAGGTATGCCGAAAGATGTCGCAAATGATAAAGGGTGGACCCACCAATCACCCCTATCCGAGGCCTGATGTCCCCTATCGTAGTCCGATAGGTCCAGGCAATCAGCAGTGCAGCCATGGATGCCCCTTGGGTTGTGGTAAACTGTATAAGAATATTCCAGCCGGAATAACGGTCGGGAGCGGGACGAGGAA
>CAYFYU010000018.1:4589-33317 GCA_964347455.1 uncultured Spirochaetota bacterium
CCGTCGGGCCCACCTCCGTCTCTCTCGGGCCGTGCCCAGTCACGGCCGGCGGGAGGGACGGGGGATCAGCGGGACGAGGAACATGATGTCCCACTGTGAAGACCTTGCGTTTATACACGGTGAACCCGCCACCCATTATCCAACTGAGGAAATTAAGGACATATACGATGGCGACATGTACACTCGGGAGACAAAGGCATTTGGTGACCGGATAGGCACTGAGTTGCAGGCATTATGTGAAGGTTTGGGTCTGACAAGTTCATTCCCGATAAACTACTACCCGTGGTTCTGGGTATGTATTGAAAATGGCATAACCCAAATTGAAGGGTTTAAATTGGAGCCGGACAAACCGCAGTTCTGGTTGGATTTCATGAAAAAGGTGGCATACCGCGAGGATGGTATCGGAGAGCTGTTTTCCGGAGATATGATGCGGGCAGCAGATCAGATGGGTATCCCCTCTGTGGTGAAAAAAGCGGCAAAATTTCAGTTCCCCATGTGGGGGCAGCCTTCACATCGTCAGGGGAGATCCTATGAATCCCAGCCAAGTCCACTCTGGATAAACACCATGCTCCATTGGATTATAGATTCGAGGGACCCGATGGCCTGTCATCATCAATCTTCATTTGTTGCAGGGTGGTTTCCGCTTCACAATGAGGGGAAGGCAGGAACATCAGATTCCAATATGGAGAAGCTCAAGACAACCTATAAAAAAGCATTCGGTACAGCCGAAGGTTTGGAGCCCGGATTCGATAATATTGACGCTAAAACCAGGCTCGCAGTCTGGCAGGACAACCGTGCTCAGGTGAAAGACTCGCTATTAATCTGCGATTGGCCGTTTCCAGCAATCATCCACACCTTTACATCGAAAGAGGAATACCTGAAGGCAGAAGACTACTACGGTGATATAGAAGCGGAATCGAAGATGCTGGCACCTCTCACAGGACTGGATATTGACACAGAATTTATTGATAAATCAGGGGAAAGGATTCGTAACCTGGACAGGGCTCTTCATATCAGGAATTACGACAGGTCCAAAGAAATCGACTCTACAGGTGAATGGTTCTATGAATACCCGGAGAAGTCAGACGGCACGAAACTCGATATGGAGATGTTCAACACTATCCTAGAAAACTATTACGCAAAGAGGGGGTGGGATAAGAATAGCGGACGCCCCATACGGGCCAAACTCGAGGAGCTCGGTCTAAAAGATGTAGCTGATGAACTGGAAAAACTGGGCAAGCTCCCAAATACCTGATCCTTTCCATACGCGAACTGTATTGTTCCTTGCCTATTCGGGAGCACGCACAACAAATTTTTTAACCACATCTCCTATTTTACGGGCTGCATCTCCGTTTCCATAGAAACTTTCGTGCCTCTTCGAGACACCTCTGTCCCATAATTTGGAGATTGTACTGACAATTTTCTGCTTATTTGCTCCAGTGAGCACATTCCAACCTGAGCTGACCAGTTCAACCCATTCAGTTTGATCTCTGGGAATAACCGCTGGTGTCCTGAAAAAATATGACTCTTTCTGTACGCCCCCTGAATCGGTGACAATGATTTTTGCATTTTTCTCCAGAGCAACCATCTCGACATAGGAAACAGGCTCGCTGCAAAACAGATTCTCCGGCATCTTGCTTTTTAAAAGACCATAGCTTTTCAAATATTTTCTGGTCCTAGGGTGAACCGGAAAAAACACCTTTACTCCTCCACAGGCCACATTCTGCAAAGCTGAAAATATACCTACCAAGTTATCCCTTTTGACTGTGTTGTCCTCCCTGTGTATGGTAGCAAGTACATAATTTTTTCTCTCCAGGTTGTATATTTCAAGAATTTTTTCTTCATGGGGTATAACCTTGTTGCTCATGTCCAGAGCCAAATCGAGCATTACATCACCCACATTATAGACGTTACGTGTGATCGACTCCTTTTTCAAATTAAGGACCGCGGTCTTTGAGGGAGCGAAAAGCAGGTCCGAAAGTTGATCCGTTAAAACCCCGTTGACTTCCTCCGGCATCTGTCTGTAATAGCTCCGCAATCCCGCTTCCACATGGGCGACCGGTATTTTTAATTTTGAAGCGGCGAGAGCACCCGCGAGGGTCGTATTGGTATCTCCGTATACGAGTACCAGCTGGGGATGTTCCCCTACTAAGACTCTCTCACGCTCAATGAGCATCAAACCGGTTTGTTTTCCGTGTGAATAGGACCCGACGCCAAGATTAAATTCTGGAGTGGGGATTTCCAACTCATTGAAAAAAACATCGGACATATTGAAATCATAGTGCTGTCCCGTGTGAACGAGCACGTGTTGAATGCTGAGTTTTCTTAATTCCTTATGAACTATTGAGGACTTAATGAACTGGGGGCGTGCTCCGATAATACTGATAACTTTTTGGTCCACTCTTTTTTTTCCTCTAGACAGATCCCTGAGGTTAAAAGATTTTTCTGTCCGCGCTGAAGCTACGTTCCCGGTGCACGCCACATGGACGGTAGAAGACCGTCATCGGCAATGGACAAAAGGTAGGGATAAACCTTACGCCAGCTTTCGTAGCATTCATCATAGGCTTTTATGTTGTCCTTTTTGGGAAGCACTTCACGCTCCCATTTTACGAAACGCCCTGCAGCCTCAATTACATCACCATACCAGCCCAGAGCCGCACTCACACACATTGCGGAACCAAGTGAGGTAGCTTCTTTTACTTCAGGAATCTTTATTCGGACACCGAGAACATCTGCGAGAATCTGCGGCCATAAAAAACCTTTGGATGAACCACCGCAGAAGGTAATGGTTTCCGGAGAATAGCCGGATATTTCCTTTAGAATTTCAAAGTGTCCGCGGCTCGTATATGCTGCGTTCTCCTCAATGGCGCGAATACATGCCGCTTTTCCCGTCCCTGCGGCATTCATGAGATCGAATCCGACCAGTGAAGGAACGGCATGCTTCCAGTTCCGGGCATTCATAATGTCTGAAAAGACAGCCTGAACGCCATTTGAACCTGGAGCTATTGTCTCTGCCAGTTTCTCCATGAGATGATATGCATCATCGCCCTGTCCTGCTGCAGATAGCTTTTCAGACTCGCAAAAACCATCTCTGAACCATCGCATCGTAAACCCGTGATAGAAACCGATTCCCTCAGTCATCCACTGGTGTGGTACGGCATGGCAGAGCGTACGGAGACGGTAATCTGGGTCAATAAGAGGTCGGTCACTGATGGCCGTTGTCTGCCAGAAAGTACCCCCGACTATGGTAAAAAGACCGGGCCGGGCAGCACCGGTACCGATTAACGCCAATTGAGTATCGCCGCCTCCCGCTACTACCGGTGTACCTCTCTTCAATCCGGTTTGAGAGGCAGCCCGATTCGATACTTCTCCGACAATCGTACCAGTTTCATGTACCTCAGGGTAAATATCATCTGGCAGCTGTGCCATTGAAACCAGTTCCCGCGACCACGTGCGTTTTTCCAGATCAAATATTCCTGAGCTCGACCCGCAGGTTGGTTCAGTAACGAGAACACCGCTCAGTTTATAGAGTACCCAATCGCTGAGCATGTTCATGTGAGCAATCCGGTTGTACACATCCGGCAGGTGCTTCTTTATCCACCAGAAACGGGCGGGTGAAATAATATTGAGCCAATCCCCACCTGTTCTATAAATCGGTTCAGCCAGGCCACGGGCGATCATCTCCTCAACTTCCCGCTGGGCACGTGCATCCGCATTCGTGCATGCCCAGATCTCATCTCCCTTCCTGTCGTAGAGGACCATTCCCTCGCGCATGCTCGTTGCAGTCACTCCGCCTATATCCGAAGAATCAACATCGCTTTTCTGCATAACCTCTTCTATACACTCTATAAGAAGTTGCCAGACCCGTTGCGTATTGAAATTCTGTGCCCCCGGATATTCGGGCAACGTTTCCGGCAGCCACTCACGCTGACTGGCCTCTACCTGACTGCCCTCACTGTTGAAGAGAATTGCCCTGCCGCTCCCCGTGCCAATATCCAATGTCAAGATATACTTATCCCCCATGATGAGCCCTTTACCAGTTATTTACATCCACTGCCATTCGTGCGATCAGATGCTGATAACAGTAGACCGATTTCAACCTATATCACAGCCCAATTCCAAAACTTTTCGATCCCAGCTAATCACTCATTGTTTCTCGTATACTCTGAACAATTCGATCAGTGCTGGGCATATTTTCAGCTTCCAACGAATAGGCCATAGGTGGTGTAATATCGTATCCAGAAATTATTCTCACTGGAGCGCGTAATTTCTTCAGGCAGTTGTGCTGTATCTCATGAGAAATATGGCTTGCATAACTTCCCGTATAGCTCGCCTGCACCACAATTGCTGCTCTGCCTGTTTTATTGACTGAATCTGAAATAGTTTTCACATCGAAGGGGACGAGCGTTCTGGGATCCACTATTTCCACCTCGACTCCGTCCTCTCTATCCAGAATTTCTGCGGCAGCAATCGCCCTACTTACCATATTCGAATAGGCAATGACCGTTATGTCTCTACCGTTTCGAACAACCTTCGCCACTCCTATGGGAACTGTATAATCCTCATCCTCGGGTACTACCCCCTTTTCAAGGTACACCATCTGATGTTCAATGAAGAATACGGGATTATCATCCCTGATCGCTGTTTTTAAAAGACCCTTCATATCATAGGCATTCGATGGAGCCACAACCTTGAGTCCTGGAAAATGGGCAACGATCGCTTCAAGGCTTTGAGAATGCTGGCCTGCATACCCCTTTCCACCCCCTATGGTCGCCCGTATGGTAAGGGGTACAGTGAACTGACCGCCAAACATAAATCGTGCCTTTGCAGCCTGATTCCCAACCTGGTCCATCGCCTGGAGAATAAAATCGATGTACATTATCTCCACAACCGGTCGCAATCCTACCATAGCAGCACCAACACCAGTTCCAATGATCGCAGCCTCGGAGATAGCGGTATTGAAAATCCGTTTTCTTCCGAATATTTCAAGCATACCAAGGGTTGCACTGTACGCTCCGCCCTGCTCGGCAACATCCTCACCCCACAGGACCACCCTCTCATCCCTGATCATCTCCTCGGTGAGCGCCTCCAACACAGCGTGCCGAGCGAGTATCTGCCCTTGACTGTCCCGTGGAATTTTTCTTGGAGATCTAAGCAGCTTTTTGGTCCCTTTATCGTGGTCCAGATGTTCAGAGCTCGTATCTACCGAAACTCCAAAATGAATATTCTTTATTGAAGGGTCTCTACTGTTTGCCGCAAGCACGGTAATCCTTTCAATAGTCTTCCTTGCGGTGTCCCACTCCTGTGCAATTTCATCATCATTTAAGATGTGATTTTCATGTAATTCGCCTTTAAACCACTCTAGAGGGTCATGCTTCTTCCATGCATCCTTTTCCACCTCAGTCCTGTAGGCGTTTCCCTTATCTTTGAAATTATGTCCCCAGTATCTATAGGTATTTGCTTCCAAGAGAACCGGACCTTCACCTCGTAAACACAGATCTCTGGCACGCTTCACCGCCTCTCGAACACTCAACACATTCATGCCGCATACCGTTTCAGCATGCATGGCTACATTGTTATAGCCTGCTCCCCTCTGCGAAAGATACTCAATTCCGGTTACCTCCCCCTTCTGCTGGCCGGTGTAACCGTACTGGTTGTTTTCAACAAAATAGATAATGGGAAGCCCCGATTCAAACTGTGCCATAACTGCAAAATTCATCGCCTCATGGGCAATACCGTTATTGAGCGCGCCATCACCGACACAGCACATGACGATCCGATCCTGTTTTAGATGTGACACGGCAAATGCTGCTCCTGTAGCAATACCGAAACTGCCCCCCACAATGGCATTGGCGCCCAAATTGCCAACGGAGAAGTCTGCAATATGCATACCCCCTCCCCTTCCCCTGCAGTAGCCAGCCTCCTTCCCGAGAAGCTCCGACATTGTACGATAGAGATGGTAATCGATTGCCGCATCCAATACATTGGCATAGCTTCCCGTTTGAAATTGATTTTCTTCAGCACCGCTTAAAAATCCATTAAGCTCTTCTTCACCCATCCCATAGAGCGCAAAAAGCCCCTTGCCGATACAGTGCCCGTGACCCCGGTGATTGCTCGTTATATAATCATCTTTTAAGAGACCAGACATAGTGCCCATAGCCGTCGCTTCCTGTCCCACACTTAGATGTGTTGTACCACGAAACACGTATCCCTCATGGGGAACAAACCTCTTGCTGTCGAGGTCTCTCACCATATACTCGAAATTCCTCTGTATGAGCATTGCTCGATAGAGTTTCAGCGCCTCATCTATTGAAATTAGACCTTTATCCAATTCTTCCTTTAAAGCAGGTGTGTATTGAAAAATGGGTATCTCGGGAAAGATTATTTTTCGTTGTACCCCTTGGCAGGGTAATACATCTACGCGTTTCATCGAATCTCCCTCTGAGCTGATAAAATGCTCAAGCAACCGGTCTATTATATAAGCACGTTGAATTAACTTTTTAAATTACCTATCTATCTCATTAAAGTTGCGTTATCGACATTCCGCCGTCTATCACAATAATATGACCGTTCACATAATCAGATTCATCTGAGGCTAAGAAAATTGCCGGTCCGACGCAATCTTCAACCTCACCGAGTCGTCCCAGGGGTGTCTTTGCTTTAAACAACACGCCCTGATTCTCCCAAAATTCTTCCGGTACTATTTCGGTTTTTACAACACTGGGCGCGATACCGTTGACACGGATTCCATAGGGCCCGAGTTCCGCTGCCATGGATTTCATGAGCATATCGAGTCCTGCTTTGGACACGCTATACGCAGCCCGGTTTTTTTCCACCTGAAACCCATTAATGGAAGTCACACATATAATTTTCCCCTTTATTTTTTCTCTGATCATCCTTTTCGCTATAAACTGACTGCAGAGCATCGCTCCATCCAGGTTCAGTGATAACACTTTCCTCCACGTTTCATAGCTCGTCTTTAAGAATTCAGTGTCTAGAGCAATTCCTGCATTGTTTACCAGAATATCTATCCTCCCGTAAACATCCCAGGCCTTGGAAACAAAATCCTCTATTTTCGCCGTATTGCCGATATCAGCCCTGAGGGCGACCGCCTTACCTTTCTCGGCATCGATTATTTTGACAACCTCATCGGCAGACTTCTTGCTTGACCAGTAGTTTACAATTACGGAAGCTCCTTCCCTGGCAAAACCAATTGCTATTGCCCGTCCAATACCTCGTGAACTCCCGGTGACCAAAGCTACTTTATTAATGAGTCTCAAGTTTGACATGCGTAATCTCTCGCTCATTCAAGAATATTTTCGTCCTTTACGTAGGCCACAATAAACAAATGCTTTATATAAGAGAAAAACAGTTTGTTTATTGAATGAAGGGAAGCGATTGATAAAATCATTTGAATATGTTCACTCAGGGTAGGTCCGTTCCGGAGCACGAATTTTCCCATTATTGCCAATTTCATATAGAATGCCGAGCTGCGGTTCAGTATTCAAATAGTAGAATTCATCCTCATCGTATTTACCGCTTTGAATTACTTCAATACCCTTCTTCCGATACTCTTCAATAGTCGCCGTACAATCATCGACCCATTCCTTAATATGATGAATACCTGCGCCTTTTTTTTCCAAAAAGTGGGTATACACGCTCTCACCGCTGAGAGGCTGCATGAGCTCCAACTGGGTGTCACCGACCCATGCCAGTGACAGCACCCAGGTAGCGTCCGAGGGCTTGCCCATAAAGGTACATTCCCTGAGAGCCGGAGGGGCAAAGGTATAAACATCCCACGGGCCGATGTTCAATATTTCCCAATACTTTTTCATTGTCTCGTCAATATCCTCTACTACCTCTGCTATTTGAATGATCTTTCTCTCACCAGGCTTCTTTGTGACCATTTTTCATTCCTCCCAATCATGGTGTGAAAAATTTGAACGTGGTACGAAAAAAAAGTAAAAATACATACAGATACGAATAGAGAAGCGCAGCACGATAAATTATTTATCCCTGCTACGCTTCTCATCAATACGTATTTTGTACATGTTCAAGAAAATCTTCTGCTTACTTCGAGGCCTTTACTTCTTCCCACAGGGTTACCCAATCATCCATGGTCGCATACGGCCCGGGTTCAAGAGGTACAGGGCCGTTGAGCAAATTATCGGTAAAGAACTTTGGAAGATCATCATAGGGGAAGTAGCTGTAGAGCTCTCTGTCCAGCATTGGCGGCGCGTCGCTCGTCACACACCCCATGTACATCTCAGCGAGCTCAATCTGTGTATCAGTGGAAAGCATCTGATCGATCAATGCATATGCCCCATCGAGATTGGGAGCATTTTTCGGTATACCATAGCTGTCGAGGAAGATCAACGTGCCTTCTCTTGGTATGACACCCCAGATATTGTATCCTTCTGCCTTTGCTTCACCAGCGATCATGATGTTTGCACTGAACCATCCGTCCGCTTCTCCTGAAATAAGCATTGATTTTGCCTCGCCAAATGAGGATACAATCGCACGAGCACCCCTCTTCATATCTATTAGTAAATCTCGAACTTCATCAAATTGAGCGGGTGTCAAAAGGCTGGGATCAGTCGTTACACCGATAGCCCTCGCTGCCTGAGTTATCTGACCAAGCGCATCATCGAGCATGATGTATCGACCCTGCCATTCTGGCTTCAATACGTCGAACCAGGAATCTATGGGATCAACCCTGTCCGCAGCATAGACAAAATCATTCTTACCGAACGCGCAGGGAACACCCCAAATTTTTCCCTGATAATTAAACTGCTCAAATGCTTTGAGAATCTCTGGATGAAGGTTCTTATAGTTGGATATTCTGTCGGTGTCGATCTCCTGGAGGAGATCGTTTACCACCAATTGCTCGACATTTGCCTGATTCGGAGTGATAATATCATACTCTGCTCCAGCTTTCAACTTCGCAAATATCTCATCGTTGCTGCTGATATAGGTCATGGTAACCGTGACACCATGTTCCTCTCCGAATTCAGCAAAGGTTCTAGGAAAGTCATAACCCTCCCAGCCAAGCATTCTGATGGTGCCTGGCTCCTTTCCACCTCTAGCCAAGGCACTGAAAGAAATGACCAAGGCGAGTATACAGAAGACTGCAGTGGCCAGGAAAATCCTTTTTCTTCTACTCATATTCTATAACCCCCTTTTTAAAATGTATAATTGATGTAAATTAGATAGAAACTTTTTAAGCTTAGATTTAAATGTTCAAAATTATCCTGTACCTTTACAGGTATTCTCTACGGATCACCTCCCTTCTGATTAGATATATGAAAATACCCTCTTTTATACCACCTCCCTATATCAGAATTTTTTTTCAAAATAAAGCTGTCCTAACGTAACGTTCTAATTTTAGCATATTTGTTTGCAATTACAATCAACGTCATTGAAAAGAAAAGGACCAGTGTTGCAATTGCATTGATCGAAGGAGAAACCCCCCTCCTTAACATACCCCATATGACCAGGGGGAGTGTATTTCGCTTCCCGATGACGAAAAAAGTGACGAGAAATTCATCGAAGGATAACGCAAATGTCAGCATCATCACTCCGATTATTGAAGGTCTTATGAGCGGAAAGGTCACATACCTGAACGTTTGCAGTGTTGTTGCCCCCAGATCCTTCGCTGCTTCCTCAACCGCAATATCAAATCCAGACAACCGTGAATTCATAACCAGAACCGCGAAGGGAATACAGAAAATGCTATGTCCAAAAATTACCGTTAAAAGGGACCTCTTGAAATCAATTGCCGCAAAAAATGATAACAGGGATATACCAAGGATAATTGCAGGGAGAGTTATCGGAATAAGGACTGAAAAGGACACGACATTTTTAAATCGGAAATTGTATCGGGTCAGCGCGAATGATGCCAGTGTACCGATGATAACCGAAATTGTCGATACCGCCAGCGCAACGTAGACGCTAAACCTGAGTGATGTTAAAAATCTCTTATCAGTTACCACCTCTTTGTACCATCTTCCCGTAAAGCCCTCGAGAGGAAACTTGAGCGAAGAAGTGGGATTAAAGGAGTAAAGCATAATGACAAACAGTGGGAAAATAAGATACAGCAGAATAATTATGGTAATGATATCTAGGACACCGAATCGAGAACTTTTTTTAAGCCGCACTTAAAACTTCCTCCTCAGCTTGAGAACAGTGGTTATTGCGATAAAGAGGTTTATCAGTACAATTAATGTGATTATCATGAAATAGGCAAGTGCAGAGCCAAAAGGCCAGTTATAGGTCAACCCAAACTGATCCTGCATGATTCTTCCCACCATCAATCCTTCCGTTCCACCCACGAGCTGCGGTGTAACATAATCCCCGGTGGAAATGGTAAAGCTGAAGATAAAGCCGGTTATCACCCCGGGCATGCTCAATGGCAGAGTAACCTTATAAAAGGTTTTAAGCTTGTTTGCACCAAGGTCTCGTGCTGCCTCAATGAAATCCACACTTATGTTTTGCATGGCAGAAAAAATTGGAAGGATGGTAAAGGGAGTAAGTATGAATACAAGTGTAATGATGATAGCAGTCGGGCTGAACAGAATAAATCTGAGCGGCTCCTCTATGAGACCGAGATACTTCAGAATCTGGTTTATAAGTCCGTTGGCTCCGAGAATGGTCCTCCACGCATACACTCGTACGAGGTAGGAGCTGAAAAGTGAAATCAGTATTAGGTACAGCACAAAATCCTGTAATTTTTTGTATTTGAACGTCAATGAATATGCCACGGGATAGCTGATCAAAACACATATCATGGAAGTGGTAATACCTATTCGAAGTGATCGCAGTATCGTGATTGGGTACAGCTTTTTCGAGAATATATAGAGGTAATTGTGCAGGGTAAAGGTCGGAACCAATCCAGTTGTCGTTTTAAGCCAAAAACTATATACAAAGAGAACAAACATAGGGGTAAAAAAGAAAAAGCTAAAATATATAAAGAGAGGAGAGAGCAACAGGAGGTGTTTTCTGTTTTTTTTCATATCGATGAATTCAACCCCTTCATTTTTATCAAAAGTTTACTCATTCTAAAAAGATGTTGACATCCCTTTTGGTAAACCCCAGGGTAACGGTATCCCCGATATTATTCTCTTCAGCAGCAACTTCGGTTTCTTCTTCAGCTATATTTTCCTGAGCTATCATAATTATATTTTCTGAAATACGCACATAGTATTTGACGATCGACCCAAAGAACACGATATCCTCAACTTTGCCGGGCACCTGGTTGTCGAACGACCTCTTTACACCTTTACCTGCCCGGCCGACCTTTTCAAGTCGAATTGCTATAACGATTTTATCTCCAACCTTCACATCAATATTCTTATTTGCCAAAAACTGTAAACCATCAACATTGATAACCAGCTGATCGGCATCGACCTTTTGCACCTCACCCTCAAAAACGTTGCTCTCTCCAATAAAGGTTGCGGCAAACCTGGAATTGGGATGGCTGTATATTCTCTTTGGTGTATCAACCTGGATTATTTCACCCAGCTCCATCAGTACGATCCTATCCGACATTACGAGTGCTTCTTCCTGATCATGGGTTACATAGATAAACGTGATCTTGAGCTTCTCCTGTATGTTCTTAAGTTCAATCTGCATCTGCTTCCGTATCTTTAAATCCAGGGCTCCGAGCGGCTCGTCGAGGAGGAGTACCTTTGGCTCATTGATCAGGGCCCGTGCAAGAGCAATTCTCTGACACTGTCCGCCGGAGAGCTGATTTGGTTTTCTCGGCTCAAAACCTTCGAGCTGTACGAGCTCGAGCATTTTCTTTACCTTCTGTTCCACTTCATCTTTCGGTCTTTTTTTCAAAAACTGACTGAAGGCAATATTCTCATAAACCGTCATATGAGGAAACAGGGCGTACCGCTGAAAAACCATGTTCATCGGTCTCTTAAAAGCCGGAAGGTTGATTATATTATTGCCATCCAGTAAAACCTCGCCGGAATCTGGTATCTCAAAACCTGCAACAATTCTCAGTAGCGTGGTTTTTCCACATCCGCTCGGACCAAGAAGAGAAATGAACTCTCCATCGTTTACATCCAGACTGAAGTCCTTGACCGCAGTAACGGTACCAAAACTCTTACATACATCTCTCAACACCAATGCGCTTTTTTCTTCAGACATTGTTCCCCTTTTCCTCTTATATTCACCTGCCATTATACCTTTTTTTGGATTTTTATTCAATCTCACTAAAGCTGGGTAATGGACATCCCTCCATCCAACACAAGAATATGACCCTGAATATAACCCGATTCGTCCGAAGCGAGGAAAATCGCAGGCCCGACACAATCCTGCACTTCCGCTTTTCGACCGAGAGGTGTTTTCTTGATAAAAGCAACCCCCTCGTTCTCGAGAAATCCCTCGGGCAATATCTCTGTCCTGACAATGTCGGGTGAAATGCTGTTAACATTTATCCTATAGGGACCGAGCTCCGTGGCCATGGATTTAGTGAGCATGTCCAATCCGGCCTTTGAAACATTATAATCGATATGATCCAGTTCGACCTGAAATCCATTGACAGAGGATACGTTTATGATCTTCCCCTTGATTTTGCCTTTTATCATCTTCCTTGCTACAAACTGGCAACACAACATGACGCCGTCCAGGTTCACAGACATTACCCTTCGCCACTGCTCAAAACGTAGCTCTAAAAAGCTCTTGAAATAGGCGATACCGGCATTGTTCACGAGTATATCGATTCTGCCAAAAATATTCCAGGCCCTTTCGATAAAGCCCTCTATCTCATTCGTATTACCGATATCGGCCTGTAACGCTTCGGCTTTTCGCCCCAGCCTTTTAATTTCTCGGACAACCTCGTCTGCCCGATCTTTTCTCTCCCTGTAATGTACTAGTATGTCTGAGCCCTCTTTTGCGAACCCAACAGCTATCCCCCTCCCCAGTCCACGGGAACCCCCGGTAATCAAAGCCACTTTATTCTGAAGTCTCATGATGTGGTCTCTCTATGATTCGCAGATATCTGCAATCAACATCGCAGAACAGATTACCTTGTTTGTAGATTCCTGTCTACTCCATATTTATCATTCTATTGCGCTATTTCCGGCCAGGGCCCCAGTTTTCCATCAAGTGTTATCAGATGCATGACATAGAGATTCTCATCCCTTATTTTAGACTTATTTTTCTCAATTCTCTCATAGTCGGTATCAACATAGAATATTCGACCATTGAGCTCAGCAGATGCTATGCGCAACAGCTGTATCGTTGCTTTTGCACAGGCATCTGAGGGCAATTCCGCAGTGGAACCCATCAGAGCCCGTACGTGAGGCTGCCATTTCTCACGTTCCGGTGTTGCAATGAGGCTCTCGGTCATGCTCGTCCGTACAAAACCGGGCATCATGCAGAAAACGAGAACCGACGAACCTTCGGCTTCCAGTTCTTTTGCAAGACTTTCACTAAACCGCAACAGCGCAGCTTTGGAACATCCATAGCCTGTGCCGCCAGGATTTGGGCCGTTTGACCCCCCTCCACCATCCATATTAATAATTACCCCCCTATCCCGTACCATCATGTGGGGGAGCACCGCTCTACAGCAGAGCATGGAACCGTACAGGTTGATGGTCACATCATGCCACCAGGTTTCGTGATCGACCTCCCAGACAGGTCCTACCCAGTTAAAACTACCTGCATTATTGAAGAGCAGGTCTATCCTTCCGAACGTCTCCAGGGTCTTGTACACCATTTTTTGAACCTGAGCCCAGTCAGAGATGTCAGCTTTCACGACGAGGCCTGTGCCTGATTGCTCTTCAATCATCCCTAGTGTTTCCTGCAATCTTTTCTCAGTTCGGCCGCAGCACACAACATTCGCACCAGCCCGTGCAAATTCAACCGCCAACCCACGTCCAATTCCGCTCCCTGCTCCAGTTACAATAGCGGTTTTATCCTTCAAATCCATATCGCCCCCCAGGTAGTAAATATTTGAAAAAATACTACGCTGGTAGTATAAGAGTGGTATGAAACAAAAAACATCTATCACCCTTTCTCCAGAAATACTGAAGGAGATTGACAAACTGATTCAAGACTCTGGGAAAAGGTCCGCCTTTATTGAAAAAGCAATCTGGAAATACCTGGACTATATAAAAAAAGAGCTTCGAAATAAACATGACCTTAATATCCTCAATAAAAATGCGAATCGTTTAAACAATGAAGCTATTGATGTTCTAAATTTTCAGATCGAAATATGAAAAGAGGCGATCTATATAGAGTTTATAAGGCATCCAAAGACGATCCCAAAAAACACAGAGTGTTTGTAGTAGTAAGCAGACAAATTCTAATCGATTCAAAGTTTTCAACAGTCACCTGTGCTCCCATCTATAGCTCTTACCATGGTCTTTCCTCTCAAGTCCACTTAGGCATCGATGAAGGCTTGAAATATGACTGCTCAATACACTGTGATGAACTAATAAGCATCCCAAAAAAAGTACTAAAAGATAACATAGGTACACTTTCCTGGGAAAAAATAATTGAACTCAATAATGCTCTTACCGTAGCTTTGGAGCTTGAAACCTGATCTATCAAAATAATAAATCAAATGGCGTTTTTTGTATTGTAAGGTCACAATTTAAATGAATCCTCCAGTTGTTTGTCCTTCCTGGCATACTCGTATATCCTGTCGAGTTCCTTCCTCCTATCCTCATCCATAATGTATGTATGCTCCCCAATTTTTTTTCTTACCTGTTCTCGGGCATACTGCACTATGGATTTGGCTCCCATCTCTTTCCACTGACCAAGATTTGTATGTGTAAATAGCTCAGGTTCCCAGTACTCTTTCTTAAAATTATTAAAGGTACTCTTCCTCCCGATATAGCTCTGGCCGGGCCCCGCTGCCCTAATCTCATCAACCATGAGCCTGTCCTCATTAAAGGCCTCACTCTTTAATACCTGCCTGACATATTCAACAATTTCCATGACGATTACAAGCATTTCAGCTGAGTACAATTCTCCGTGGTTCAAGAGCCCTCCGCATCGAAAAGCCCTGGCGCCAGCAAGCGCGGCAAGGAGTGTGTGCGAGGCAATTTCAAAGGCAGCTTGAGCATCGGGTTGTTTTGCAGCAGTCAGGAGGGTCTTTGCCATGAGGGGTATACCGTAGTATTTACAGAGCGCAATTCGATGGAGGGTAATGCGCGCATATTCCGCAGAGCCGTACACAAAGGTCGCATATCTCATATCGAAAGGATCGGCCTCAAAAGCATCGTTGGGTGAAATATAATTGTATGACTTTCTGTTTATCAAATTGAGCATGGTCAGTCCTGCAAAATGTTCGAACATGCTCTGCAGCAGGGCCGACTGAATGGTAATGGGGGCTGATACGCCTGTAACTGGCATAGTAGATATCCACATGGGCACGCCTTTGTCCAACAGGCTATAGGCAACTTCCAGATTGTTTTTATCGAACGTTCTTGGACTTATCATCCATACACCGAAGGTGAACCACTTTCCAGCTGCCTGGGCCATATCGTACACATACCTGGCGCATTGGGCTGTTGATTTATCCATTATCTCGTAAATATCGTTGCACTTGTAACGAGAATACTCATAGGAGATCTTATGCATCAATATTTCCTGTAGATGAATTGGCACATCCATTGGCTTCACCGGCGCCGCACCAACGGTGTCCAGCACATCGCAGAGTTTTGTGAGCTCTATTAGATCTAGCTTTCTGGGTTCACGAATTTCTCCAGTAGTCAGGTCGTAGTATTTCGTTTGATTTACACCGGATGAGACTATCCAGTTATCTGTATCTTTTGCATAATCGGGTAAGACGTATTTGGCCTTTTTGATCGCTTTCATTACTAGATCACTCTTGAACCGCACATTATCCCCATTGATCGACACGCCGTTGTAATTCGATAACAGCTTCAGAATTTCTCTATGCGGTACATGGACGCCGACCTCTTCAACCAGCTCCACGGCTCTTTCATGCATGACACGGATATGCTCCTCGGTGAGACCGCCGGAGAGTTTAAAGTCTTCCATGATCATGGGTATGTCCTCAAGAATATTTAAAGGAATCCTCTAACTGTTTATCGCTTTTTGCCCGTTTGTATATCCTATCGAGATCTCTTTTTACGTGTGTGTCTATTTGATAGGTATGTTCGGCAATCTTATTCTGCACCATGTCATTGGCGTAGTCCCAGATCGATTTTGAACCCATCTCCATCCACTGACCGAGATTCGTATGTATGAACAGCTCGGGTTCCCAGAATTCTTTTTTGAAATTCTGGAAGGTACTCTCTCTTCCTATGTAGCTATGCCCCGGACCGATTTCTCGTATCTCGTCTAGCATGAGCCTTTCTACAGAAAACTCCTCATTTTTTAAAACAGTTTTCAGATACTCAATAATCTCATGGGTTATCAGCAGTATCTCTGCTGAATATACTTCAGCGCACAAGAGCATTCCCCCGGTTCTGAATGCTCGTGCACCTGCAAGTGCGGCGATGAGCGTGTGAATGCCATTTTCGGAAGTTGCCTGTGCATCGGGTTCCTTCGCCCCTGTATTAAGCGACTTGGCGATGACCGGTATACCATAATAATTGCAGAGTGCTATTTTGTGCAGCGTAGCACGGGTATACTCTGCAGACCCGTATACAAAGGTGGAGTACTTCATATCAAAGGGATCCGCCTCAAAAGCATCATCCGGCGCTATATAGTTGTACGATTTCGTATTGATCAGATTGAGCATTGTGAGGCCTGCAAAATGCTCAAACATGCTCTGCAGCAGTGTTGAAAGCATGGTTATGGGTGCACTGACCCCTGCCACAGGCATGGTAGATATCCACATCGGTATTCCCTTGTCCAGAAGGTGAAAGGCCACCTTCAAACCGTTCTTGTCAAAGGAGCGGGGACTTATCATCCAGACGCCAAAGGTAAACCTCTTGCCGGCAGCTTGGGCCATTTCATAGACATATTCGGCGCACTGGGGAGTGGGCTTATCCATATGCTCATATATATCGTTGCATCGATAGCGCGAGTACTCGTAGGAGACTTTATGCATGAGCAAGATCTGTAAATGGATGGGTACATCAAGGGGCACAACTGGAGCAGAACCGACCGTATCAAGAGCATCCCCTAGTTTCGTCAAATCGATGAGATCCCTTGACGTTGATTGCCTCAGTTTTCTTGTTTTTAAATCATAGCAGGTCGTCTGATGCGCTCCTGCATCAATAACCCAACTGTCCTTCCCGTAATCGGGTACATCGTACTGTGATTCTTCCAATGCTTTTGACACCAGATCATTTCGGAACTTCACGGTGTTTTTATCGATTGTCACTCCATCATAATCGGAAAGCAGTTTTACAATGCCCTCGTGGGGAATCTGTACGCCTACCTCCTCCACAAGTGAGATTGCCCTTTCATTCATGACCGCGATCTGGTCTTTTGAAAGTCCACCGTGAAGAATAAAATCTTTAATAAACATTTATGAATCCTCTATAAGTGCTCTGATGGAGTTACTTCCTCTCCTCAGATGATATATAGTATTCATTGCATTATGTGTGGAAAGCACACCTTTGTCAACAGTTCATCGTAAAACTTACGATATATCAATTAATCGAATAATAATATGTAAAACTATTAATCTACCAATTTGATTTTATTTATTTCGAAATATATAGGGCCATCTTTGTGGACTCTGTACATATTGAAAGATAATTTCCAATCCCCTGATCCGTGTTATAATAGCTTCAAATTATTGATACGTAAGAGAATCTCACTATGGATTCACGCTATGTATTGACAGCTTTTGGCACGGACAGGCCTGGAGTTGTTGCAGCTGTTTCCAGGATTATTTATGAAATTGGGGGCAACCTGGATGATTCGACCATGACAAGGTTGCTTGACGAGTTTGCAATAATTCTTCTCTTTTCCGTCCGTGACAATGTGGATGAGTTGCCTCTCAAAAGTGACCAACTTGCCCGAGGGTATTTCCTCAATCTACGCCACGGAGATTCATGTTCATGTACCGGTCAATTGAATAATGATAAAAGAGTCGAAATTTCTTTATTGCTCTTATATAATACAGAAGTTAATGTAACTTTGTATGAGTTGAACAACTTAAATGGAGGCTTCAAATGGGTAAAAAACTGCTTATCTTAGTTTTTGTGTTGGTACCAATTTTTGGGATTGCTGTGGCTGGGACGATTGATAGCAGTACTGGTGCGGATGTATTTCGGATAAACGTTGGATTAAAATCATTTAATTCAACCGTCGATGTTACAAATTTAATAGGTAAATATGACGGAGTATTGATTAGAGAACTGCCTCAACTGCGGGTTCTTACTTTCGAAATTCCGAGAGTTGAATTTGATTACATGGTATTTGATGCAAATCTATCAAAATTGGTAGAGTATATAGAAGAGGACTATGTGCGATATATTCCTCCTCTCAAAAAAATAGATATTATTACGCAAGACGAGGGTATGGAAAACATTTTAGCCATACCAAACGATCAGCTCTATCCTCAGCAGTGGGGACCACCTTGCATCGATGCGGAGAGAGGCTGGGAGGTTGAAGTTGGAAACTCCAATATCATTGTGGCAATTGTAGACACTGGTATTGACTTCGACCATCCAGATCTTATTGCAAATGTGGATACATCTATTGATTGGGATTTTGTTAACAATGATAACAATGCTCAAGATGATCATGGCCATGGAACCCATGTAGCAGGAACAGTCGCTGCGGATATACATAATAGAGTTGGTGTGGCTGGGCTTCAACAGATTACTCTTATGGCGGTGAAAGGACTCAATTCAGCAGGATTTGGGAACGATTCTAATCTGGCAAATGCGATTATCTATGCTGTTGACAATGGAGCCCGTGTGATTAACTGCAGCTGGGGGGGGTACCAATTTTCAAACACCATAAGAAATGCCGTGGATTACGCATTTAGCCGGGGAGTACTCGTTGTGGCAGCAGCAGGAAATGATGGTATTTCATCACCTCATTATCCATCTTCATACTCAAAAGCTCTCGGCGTGGCGGCTTTAGACGATTGCAACAATCGTGCTACGTGGAGTAACTGGGGATCGAGTAATGTTTATCTGTCAGCTCCGGGCGGGAGTATAGTTTCCACTTACTGGAATAACACCTACGCGTATTTGAGCGGAACTTCTATGGCTGCACCGCATGTATCAGGAGTGGCAGCGCTCTACTTCAGTTATAATCCAAATTGGCAATTACTTGACGTGGTCTATCACATGTTTAGAAACGCAGATGATTTAGGAGATCCTGGTCGGGATAGTTTTTATGGCTATGGTCGCGTGGATATGTTCCCAATGCAGGATTAATAAATCTTTTTTCGATATTAAACCGTGTTTTCATAGTTAAACTCACACTATCATTGGCACAGGCCAAATTTGCCCGATGAGAACGCACTGTCATGTAGATTTAACAGCGAAATCCGTATCATTCAAAGGATATTGCACAAAAGTTTATCGACCCACATATATTAGTTGAAAACAGCAAATCCCAACACATGCTGCCCGTTTAAAACAGTTAATCAAATGCATTGAAGATTCATTTAAACTGAAGGATTGTTATGGATAAAATACTAAAAAGGGTCGCTGTTATTAGTTCAGGCATTACAGGAACGCACATTGCCGTCCAATTTGCCAATGTCGGTATAGAGACATACTTGGTTACTATATCTCCATATGACAGGACAATACAGAAAAGTAAAAGCAAAATTAATGAGTCTAATAATATATTCCAAATTTTGCATGATGAAGATATTTCTCATTTCTCACATAGGCCATCGCCATTTCGTCTTGCTATTCCGGAAACCGCACAACTAATTTCTCAAAGAAATTTTGATGATAATCTTGATTGGCTCAGTAAAGTCGATTGGGTTGTAGAATCTCTTGAAGACAAAATTGATGTAAAAGTAAATTTTTATAGGAAATTCGAATCAATAATGCCACCTGGATGTATTATAACATCTAACACTGCAATACTATCCATAGAGGATCTATGTGAAAACAGATCTGAAGAATTTCGGAAGCACTTTGCGATAACACATTTTTCAGGCTTTCCATTCCACACAAATGTTCTGGAAATCGTTTCACGACCGGAAACTCAACCCGAGGTAATGGCATTTTTAATTCATAATGGTGAAAGGGTTTTGGGAAAAGGAATTGTTTATGCTAATGATACTCCACACTTTGTTGCGAATAGGATTTGGCTGTTCAGCTTACAGACTATCATGAGGGTCATGATCGATTTAAAGATCACCATTGACATGGCAGACAAGTTGACGGGAACAGTGATAGGCCGGCCAAAAAACGCATCATTCATGGCCCTAGATCAAATCGGCCTTGATACTTTTATTCGTATGTCTGAAGAGGTGTACAGTGGAGCAGTCGGAGATGAAAAACGTGAGACATTCAGGATTCTCGAATTCGTTAAGAAAATTTCTAACAAAAACATCTCTGGAAAAATGAATTATGAAGGTTTCTATAAAGAAACAACAGATTTCAAGGGTAAACGGAAGATTCTTTCCCTTGATTATAATACGATGCAATATAACCTCCACAGAGAGATACAGTTTTCCTCTCTGCAAAAAGCCGAGCTTGAACCGAGTTTACCCGACCGGTTAAGAACACTTTACTATGCAACCGATCTAGCAGGTCAGTTCACTGAACGACACCTTTCTGACAGCCTCATTTATTCAGCAAACCTTATACCTGAAATTACCAATGATATCGTGAACATCGATAAAGCAATGAAATGGGGCTTTCAATGGGAGATGGGGCCCTTCGAGATTTGGGATGCAATCGGAGTTGCTGATTCGGTTTCGAAAATGATAAAAAATGGATACAAAATTCCAAGTTGGATAGGCGAGATGTTGGAAACAGGAAAAGATTCATTCTACAGCCGAAAAGCAGGAGAGCTCTACTACTTCGATATTGGTACAAAGAATACGGTAAATGTTCCTGTAAAGACGGGGATCGTATCGTTAAAAATGCTCAAAGATTGTGGGAAAAAAATTACTGGAAACAAAAGTGCATCCCTTGTGGACATTGGGGAAGGTGTCGCCTGCCTGGAATTCCATACCAAGATGAATGTCATTGATGATGATGTCATCAGTATAATGAAACAATCTATTGAAATTGTAAACCGGAAATATGAGGGTCTTGTCATTGCGAACGAGGGAGGAAATTTTTCCGTGGGAGCAAACCTTGCGATAGTTCTATTCAAAGCGCAAGAGGGATTGTGGAATGAACTAGAAATCATGGTGAAAACGTTCCAAGATGTTTGTATGCAGTTGAAATATATGGATAAGCCAGTGGTTGCAGCGCCGATTGGTTGGACATTGGGTGGCGGATGCGAGCTATGCCTATCCGCAGATAAAGTACAGTATGCCTATGAAACGAAAATGGGTCTCAATGAAGTCACTGTTGGACTTATTCCATCAGGTGGAGGAACCAAGGAGCTGCTTATCAGAAATGCACAGCGCGCGGTAGAGCTCCAAAATAGAAACCACCAGCTGAATCGGTCTGACCCTATGCCGTTTTTAGTGCGGGCTTATGAGACAATCATTTCAGCAAAAGTGTCAATGTCTGGACCAGAATCTGTCAAGTATGGCTATCTACGAGCCACCGACAAGATGACGACAAACCGCGACTATCTCATAGGAGATGCGAAGAAGGCTGTTTTGGCAATGAGAAAAGAGAATTATGCACCTCCAATACCGTTAAATGAAATTATAGTTGCAGGACGAAGGGGTATTCAAGAGTTAAAAAAAGGTTTCAATCTATTGCGTAAAGAGTATTCAGCGACGAAACATGACTTGAAGATAGCTTCGAAGGTATGTTATGTCTTATGTGGTGGGAATATTTCTGGAGATGTAAAAGTAAGCGAGCAGTACCTTCTCGATCTTGAGAGAGAGATTTTTCTTAACCTGGCTGGAGAACCAAAGACTCAAGCCCGAATCCAACACCTACTAAAAACAGGAAGTCCACTGAGGAACTAAATTACATTATCAACCACTTATCTTCCCCTTATGAGCCCCATTTTATCTCATGTTTTGTTCATTGTTGCAACGATCATATTGGTTAAATCAAACTCGCCATTATGGTCTTGATTCCTTAAGAATGATCTCCTTTGCCACCCTGAACACTATATATTTGTATAATATCTATTGCATTCTTAGAGGTAATTATTACTGCGCTTACCAACTCACCAGTCATTTTTTTCCACTTGTATAGTACTGGAAGACCCGTATTGCCGCATCAACAGCATTTTCGTCGTTCATACTAACACCGTAATAAAGAAGAGATAAGATAACCTCCTTATAATCTACGTCCTTGGGTCGTCCAAGGAATTGTTCCTGCCCCAATCCAGTACGTGTATTTCCACTTACATCGACTTCACCATTACTCTTCACCCTGTTGATCTCCCATTCAATTCCACGCTTTATTGCCCTGCTGATCTCTGCGTCAGGAAAGGAGCTTCCATAATAAAAAAGCCTAAGGAGCGCCACCGCTTGATAGCTGGAATCATGTCCCTTTTTTTCTAAAAAAACCCCGTCCTCGCGTTGCAATTTAAGACCTTCTTGCGCAAATTGTTTTCCAATCTTTTTGAGCTCTTCATCATCGAGAAGTATACCCGACAAACCAAAGGCAAGTGCGTCGAAGAAAAGGCGATTTGGCGCTTCAGAATCGTATTCATAAAGCTCCCTTCTTCCCTCGTACAGCCAGGAGATTGATTTTTTTATTTTTGGAAGAAGAATCTCAACCCGTTCAGTGTAGGTTTTTGAAAGATCCGATTGGTTTAATACTATTATTGCATGACAGAGATGTGCTATCCAGAATGAGACACCTGAAAGATCATCTAAACGCGTTGGTTTTAAGCCTTTATAATGCCCAATCTCAAAATTACCAATTCGCGTTTGCCGATCAAACGCAACATCAATTGCTCTCCACGCATCATCTACTCGCCTTTTATCTCCACGAATCGCAGCTACCTCCAAGTAAAGCATTGCATGTCGTTGAAACACAACGTGTATCCAGTTCTCTCGGTTACGCCCAACCATACCCATTTCATCGGGGCGTCCTGCTAAAGCGACTCTTTCGATTATCTCGTCCGGCATCTTTTTCAATATCGTAGCTTCAGTGTTCGTTCCTCCAACTGTCTCACTCTCTTCTCTCTGTTCTTTTTGAGCTACCGTTATATCAGGTTTTTCTTTAATATTTGCCTGCGTGCTGGAAGAAGAGTACATCATGATAATGGCCACGAAAAACAGACCAAAAAGATAGTTTTTATTAATACAAAATTTGTAACTTTTCATTTCAGCATTTCCAATCTATTACCAGATATATAACACAGAGACGATGTAATTAAACTCAACTCATAATAATTCATGAGTTTATTTGTGAAGTAACTCATTCAATGTTAATAGAGATTCTTCTCTCTGCCCTCTCGAAATATATCATCGAATACACCTCGACTTTGATCCCATAAATATACCCTTGAGGAATATGGATGGTACTCCACCGATGTATTTTTATCTATAAATTCTATCAATTGTTCAGGAAATCTCTCAATTTCTAAATAATCAATAATAATCCACGCTCGTGCACTATCTTCGAATATATATCTCAATTTATCCACGTTCGTGACATATTCACCCCCACCCCACCTGTCAATAACTCTACCATCACCATTTCTGTAGACCTCATCAAAATTTAAAGTACCAATAATGTAGTAATCGGTATGTCCAATGGTAAGAGCCGTATGCTGTGGTACTGCTGTAATTACGACATCTCCCGGTTCAAGTCTTTCTTTCACATACTCTGCCGCTAATGTATTATCTCTATTAATTTTGGTCTTGAAGGAATACAATAACCGTAATGGTTGCATAGAAATAAAAAACATACAAAATATTAAACCTAAAGATATATATTTAATCCGGAAACCAATTTGATTTTTATCGAATTGATCTACCACCACATCAACCATTTTTACTGAGACATATACTGCAATTATTATTAACAAAGGATAAATCGAATAAGTATATCTCATAGCAGTAATTACCACCAATAAGGTCAAGGTTGCAATTGTCAATATGACCACGGTATAAAGAAAAAATAGTACTTTGTCTTTTTTTAATATTACATATGGTATTCCAATTAAAAAAAACAGTGAATAGACAATATGGAGACGATTATCTCCTACGAAAAAATAGACAAAGAAACTGGAAATATTACGTATATGGGGGGTTATGATTGAGCTCGTGCTGTATGAGACATTAACAAGAGTAGTTAGGCATCTGATTGAAAATACAATAAGATCAGTAAATATACCCAACATCATAAGCACGGACCCGATGAGACAATTGAAGTCTTTGCGCCAAGAAAATTCACGGTAGAAAATTAAAAAACATACAAGCATCGCAGGAATTAGAGTGATCGCCACTTCCTGGGTTAGCATCGCAAGTGTTAGTGTTAAAAAAAATAGATTTTGGTGCTTCTTTGAACCATTGTTAATAAAACCCTTAAAAAAGTAGAAAACAGCAAGCGTAACAAAAAGCTGGGTGAAAGGATAGAAACGAGCCGTACGGGAGAAGAAAATGAGCCACGGGTCAACTGAGATAAAAAACGAAGTCAAAAGTGCGATGTTTTTACTTTTAAACAGATCGCGACAAAAAATATAAATGATAATTATGAAACCAGTACCAACAATTACATTTGGTATTCTGGATGCGAGTGTTCCAACGCCAAATACAAGACCAAACATTGCCATTACATAATGGTAAAATGGACCTCTCGTATACCAGATCCCAGATGGAGATATAGGCGCCCCAGTTTCTATTATTCCATGTATTGCCGCTATTGAAACATTTTCATCGGCTTTGAAGCCTTGATAACCGAGATTGTATAATCTTAAAAATAAACCGATTAATATTATGATGATCAAAGCAATACCATATTTATACCGATTTATTTTGATTATATGTTTTTTTAGGACGGTTATGGGTTTGTAAATTTTTCTGCGGAGTGTGAGATAAAAAACACTTCCAAAAAAAGTTGCCAGTATGATGTATAAAACAACCCGCCAAAAATAGGGCATATAAAAAATCAATTTATTCTGCGATTCACCGAACCTTAATTTCAATAGGAGGATTATTGTTATTAATATTACTGGTACCAAACAGCTTAAAGCCGTATTGTTGAGCGTAATGAGCATCGAAGTCCTCATTGTAAGGACAATTATCACGATACCCATGAGCAATGAAAAAATAAGTGTACTCATTAAATAGTTACGAAAACGAATGGTATAGTAATAGGGCGTATATTGATATTTTTTTACTCCCATTGGATAGTAGCCATCGTATTTTTTAGTTTCTATAACATGCTCCCAGTTGTGCGCAAAGGATCCTTCAGTCCAACCATTATCAGGTATTTTTGAAGCGACCCAAGTATGATCAGAGATCAGACTATCTATTCTGGTGTCATACCGCAATTTTCCATCAACAAAAATTTCTGGAAGCTTCAATTCTGGATCTAAAGGTTGAGATCTCAGAGCAACAGCCAATACGTTCTTCCCTCTTTTCAAATTTGGTCTGATATTGTAAGCATTTACTGTTTTTGAGGAACCAGTTCCTAAATATTTTCCATTTAGAAAAAGATCATACTCAGTATGAGCAGTTATTCTTATCCAAGCATCTAATGGTATCTCTGAAAGTTGCAACACTTTTCGAAAATATGTCTCTTTATTTATTGCGGAGGAATGGGAGATCCACCATCCGTTCATCGATTGACTGAATATATATGGATCGAGTACTGAGTAGGAGAAATTTTCTGGATCCCATATAGAGGCATTACTCCAATCCGAATCATTAAAATTTATATCAAAACAGTTCACGCCGTTTTTTGTTTCCTCGACAGGGTTTGTTTTCCAAGATTTATCGGTCAAAATAGGAATTCTATACCCCGACAAAGTCTCTATTTCGCCTTCTATTACTATGCTTGCCCGTTCTCTATCAGTTTGTGTAAAAACGGTGATAACGTTTTTTCCCGCTCTAACATATCCTGTCAGATCATAAAAAGTCGTAATCAGACCATTTGTATAGGAAGCCATCATAATTTCTGGAGCATCTTTTACTCCAAAAGACTTCTCTTTGCCAATACGCTGAGACAACTCACTTATGGTGGACTGAAATCCGGCAGTATTATTGTATTTTTTATCGAATCCTATCAATGCACCATTGAAATACAATTTATAGGAATTATCTGCAGATATTCGAATCCACGCGTTCCTAATTTTCTGAGAAGATACGAATAAATTTTTTCTAAATACGGTATGAGTAACTTTATTTTTGTTGAAGTATATCCATGATCCACTGTGTTGAAGTTTATATAGCGGGGGTGCCTGGCTTAGATATGCATGATAAAATATTACACCAATGAGAAGAACGAATGTGGTAATTATTAAAATGTAAAGAATCCATTTCCGCACCATCTCATTACCATTTTCCTGGATTTATCGAAAGTGTATAATAATCAAAAGCACGTTGAAGATTTCCTTTTTTATATTCCTGTAAACCTTTATGTAAATAGGCCTGACTAACAATAGTGACTCTTTTTATTTGAAAGAAATTTTGCAATGCTATCAGACTATCGGCAGCAGCAAAGGATACTCCATAATCTCCGGTATGTAAACCAGTGATCATCAGACCAAATTGTCCGATTATATTTGTCGCATCTAATTCTGTCACCTGTTTCCATAGAATCATTGCTGAATCATACTGTGCATTATTATAGTAAAGATTTGCCCTATTAATAAGAAGCAATATTAGTTTTAATTTTGCTATTGGATGATCAAAACTAATTTCAAACGCTCTTTTATAATCGCTCAATGCAGACTCAAGTTTTGATCTTTTTAATTTATCATCTCCACTATAAATGTAATATTGCCATGTATCTTTTTGACCTCTCCGGAACAGGAGCTCACCCAATGAATTATGATAAGAGGAATTATAATTTAACAACGGAAAAATTTTTTTCGCATTTTCATATTTCAATAAAGCTTTATCATACAATCCCATCGACTTGAAAACATTCCCCTGATAAAAAAAATATGATCCAACCATATTGGGTGTAATAATCATAGTTCCAAATATAAAAACCATAATTACTATGAATTTGAAATTATGAAAAAAGATTGTTCCATCTCTGATATATGCAGAAAAAATAAGTAACACGCATCCTATGATTCCGAGAATCCAGCCAACTTTTACAAATTCGAAGAATTCAGTTGAATATCCAGCACTAGTAATGACGGCACTTTCAATATTCTGGAAATGAATAAAATCTCTATCGGGAACTACTATTTGTATGGTATCAAAATCAGTTGGAATACGATATTTCTCGTAATTTAATTTCCAGTTAGTTTGTATGCTTGAAAAATTTCTTTCAATCTCCCTCACCTGCATCCAAGATTGCTTGGTAAGTAGTGTTGCTTTCAGAGCATTTTTCCCATCATAGATCATGACAAAATGCGGATAGCACAAAACAATAAACAGAGTTGCCCAATAAACCAAAATAGTTTTTTTATTTTCAAATATGAGAAAACGCTTAAACAGAATGAATAGTATGAGTAGCGCTATGATTATTTTAAAATAGATTTGAAATTTAGATGTAAACGCAACGTAATCTGAAGCTGATGTTTTGAATCCAGGGATTGCAAACCATTCTGTAAGGATCGATAGGAATAGAAATAAAATTGAAAAAAGAAACAGTAGTTTACTTCTCATATGTTAATTCCATTCATCTATACCAGTCAACATTTTGAAATCAGTCAGCAAGATGCTATAATCATATTGGGCATTTATAAAATTTGTTTTCGCAATAATATAGGCTGTCAGTGCATTTTCAATATCCAAGCTTGTCAATTTCCCACTTTTATAGGCCTTTTCGGTAAGTTGTAAACTTTCCTCAGAAATCTCGACAACTTTTTCTGTATTGCTTATGTGTCCTGAAGCTTTCTCCAACATGAAAATTGTGTGGTATAGCTGATCTGAAATCTCATTCAGAAGCTTATGTTTTTCCACTTCAATCTGATCGCGTTTTAGTTCAGCTTGTTGAATTTTATTTTTTCTAATCCCCAAGTTTGAAAAAGGAATATTAAAATAAATACCTAGATCTATACTATCAATATCATCAAAGGCACTGAGATTCCTATAGGTATAATTCCCAAAAAGAACGATTCTCGGAACTCCAAGTTTTTTCTCCATCAAAAGATCAATATGGTTAATTTCTTTATGAAGATTTAATCGATTTAATTCATTCGAATTCTCAATTGTATCATTAAGTATTTTCGAATAATCAACCTGTAGTTTATCCCTGCGAAAGGTTCCTTCCAATTGAATACCATATAGGCTCTTTGCACCTACCAATCGAAGCAGATCAAATTTTGATTCCTCGAATCTTTTTTGATCCCTGTATATTACAGTCTCAAAATTTGTAAGACTTACCTCCATTTGTTTTAGAGCTAAATATGAAATTCTATCTAATTTATAGAGCTCTTGTGCAACTTGATAGTTACGAACAAGAATATTTTTTGAATTTCTTTTTATCCTTAGAATTTCCTGAAATCGCAATGCATTGAAAAAAGCTCTTGCAACGTTGTATTTTATCTCCTGAAGATTCAGCAAATAATCCGTTTCAACTATCTCCTTAC
>CAYFYU010000018.1:33327-41599 GCA_964347455.1 uncultured Spirochaetota bacterium
ATTTTTTAAAAGTGAAGATCTCCGGTTCGATTTCCAGCCCGACAGTATAAAAATTTCCCGAAGTATTTAATACAATATTTCCAGTTTGATCTCTATCGAACAACCCTGTATATCCTTCATACCTATATTCAAAGTTCAGATCCACCTTAGGCCACAATTGGTTTTTCGAATAACGAATTTTGTGATCCTCTAATTCTATCTCTTTTTTCAATATCTGTACTGTTGGGCTTGTCTCAAGTGCTAATTCAATTGCACGTTCAAGTGTAAGAGATATCTTGTCTTCAGCAACAACTACTATAAATAATTGAAAGAAGAAAAATAGAATTAAAAGGGTACGTACAAAAAAATTATTCATGATTTGCTTATTTTTTAATAAGATAAGAAGCTCCAAATAATAGAGCATCTGCTGCAATTAGCAATAAACGTGATGAAATTGAAACTACGATTGCTATTGATATAGGAAAATGGAAATTGAGCAAATAAGTTAAAATACCTTCTCTAACTCCAATACCACCAGGCGTGATCATACTTAGAAAACCGAGAATATGGGATAGAATAAAAACTGACACGATAACATAGCTTTTCCCCACTGGAAATTTTACGAACGAAAGGGTAAAGAACAGGAATGCAATACCATACAATATCCAGACTCCCACATAAGAGAAATACAGTACCAAAGAACTGTATCCATTTATCGATATACTATTGTTTGAAATTCCTTTTTTCTTTGTGAAAATTACAATGAGTTTTTTCAATATGGGAGGAAAGCAGAATATAGTCAATGCGGGTAATAAGTAGAATAAATATTTCAAGCTAATTGCATAATCTTCTGAGCTAAAATGCAAGTACAAAATGCTGAATGCTGTAGCGGAAACTAAAGAAAAAATCTGATTAACAAAACCGCTCAATAATACCTTTGTTTTTGATATTCCTTCTCGTTCAGCAATTAAGATCATCCCAAGTATATTCCAAATTCTACCCGGTAAATATTTCATTATCGATGTTCTGAACCATATCATGACGGCTTTTTTGTAAGATAATTGTACATCTAGCCTCATCAAGATCAGGTGCCAAATTTTTATTATGCAGAGATAGACAACAATCAGTGAAAAAAAAGAAATTATTAAAAATTGAATTTGAACGTTCCACTCATAATTTTTTAATGTATTCCAGTCTTTACGAAGCTTCACAGTCAGGAATGCAGCAAGGGCAATTAATATAACAATCTGTAGGATTTTTTTTATAACATTCTTACTCTGCTGATTTAACCTCAACTACGTCTCCCTCTTTCAGAGCATTTTGTCCACTAATCACTACCGTCTCTCCTAACTCTATTCCTTTAATTATTTCGGTCCTCCCATTTTCGGTCATTCCAAAAACAACCTTCCGCAGGCTAACCTTAGCATCTTCGACTATAAAAACAAGCCCTTCTGTTCCCGAAATCTGAATGATTCCACTTGTAGGAACTATTAAAGTTTGTCGTTGAGTCTTCATTTGTGAAAATCCTGTCATTCCGCTGATTATAGAGCGATTATTCTCTATATTTTCTATTAAACTTATCCACACCGGAAATGTAACTGGAACATTATCTGCAACTGGTTTTCTCTGGTTATACAGTATTGTTGCAGGGCTAAACTTTCTCACGATCCCTCTAATTGGAATGCCAGGGTAGGCTGATAATATAATTTCAGCTTCTTGACCCAAATAAACCTTCCCCACTTTCTCTTGATCAACATTTGCCCTAAACAGGATGCCACTGGCAATCACAATCATATGTTTTTGTATTCCACCTGTTATCTCACCTATATTTACATTTTTTTCTATAACGACTCCATCAATAGGTGAATGGATTGCAGTAGCGTCCAAATTTTGGGTCGCTATTTTTAGACGAGAGTGGGCGGCATCTAATCTGGATTTTGCCACCTCAATCTCTTCGATACGACCAGATTTTGATTTTTCTAATTCCTTCTCACTACCTAGTAATACAGCCAGAGCATCTAAATAATCTTTTTCATAATCTTCTAATGAAGTTTTTGAAGTCAATCCCTGCCTGTAGAGTTCTTTTTCTCGCATGTACCGGTTTTCCGAAATTTCAAGAACCTTTTTTGCTCTTTCAACAGCAATTTCATTTTGTCGAATAATTTCTGATCTTTCACCACTGCTTATTGCTCTTAGTGAAGTCTCTGCAATTTCCAAAATACTCTTTGCCTCCATCAACTCATTTTCGAATGGCGCAGAGTCCAATTTTACCAACAATTCACCAGATTTGACAATACTGCCCTCAGACACATAAATTTTCTGAACCCGGCCTATTATTTTTGAGTTCACGTATACCAAATCTTCAGAAACTGTATGACCTTCAGCCGTGATTATCTCCGTAATGTAACTTAATGTTGAAGTTGCTACTTCGACAGGTATCGGTTTTTCCAAATACCTTAACAGTGTGGGATAACCATAGCGGGAATAATAAATTCTCGATAATGGAGATTTATAAGCTGGAATAATTACTTTAACACCAATGAAGTAAAGAAATAATATGGTTAAACCAAACACTACAATCCAAATGAGTTTTTTTATCTTCAGCATCAAATCCCATCTATTACTCTTTGATATAATCGATCGATGCTATCGATTATTTTTTCCCAACTATAATTTTCTTTAATAAACTTATAGCCATTTTCACCAAGTTTATGGCCATAATCAGGCTTCGTTACAATTTGTTTAATCGCAGCAGCAATTGCCACTGAATTTTTTTCTGGCACTAGTATGCCAGTATTACCATCTTTCACTATATCGACAATACCACCGACCTTTGAAGCGATAACCGGTTTTTTATACATGAGTGCTTCCATGAGAACAATACCCAACCCTTCTGTGTCACCTCTATCATCGATGATAGCTGGAAGAACAAAAGCCAAACACTTTTTATACAACACACTCAATTCTTCATTTGATACAAAGCCAAAGAATTTTACCGCATTTGCGAGATTCCTTTCCTTTGTGGCCAACTCTAAATTATTTTTTTGATCTCCTTCACCTACAATATAAAGCTGTAATCCTTTTATTGACTTCAGCCTTTCCATTGCTTCAATTAAATATATTACACCTTTGCGTCTTATCAATCTTCCTGCAAATAGAATGAAATTTTCTGAACATGATTCACCACTGTATGCCAATTTATCAATAGTTATACCGAAAGGTATAATTTCTACATCAACATTCGAAATTTTATTAATTTCACTAGCGGTAAAGGAAGAAATAGCTGTTACAATGTGGGAGTTCTTAATAGCTCGACGTAAAAAAAATTTAACAAAAGGAAGCTTTTTCGATAAGAGCAGCTCAGCACCATAAAAAGTTGAAACGATTTTTGCACCACAAACAAGCGCTCCGAAACGCCCGAAAATTCCATGAGGAAAGGGCCAGTTAATATGAATCAAGTCCCACTTTTCTCTTCGTGACAGTTGAATGAAAGAAATTGTTCCAAATAATATATAAAAAAAGGCGATGAATAAATAGATGGGATTACGTATTTTATTTGGAGCCCCGCTGTCATGAGTCAAATTTTCCCACTTTTTAATAAAATACCTGAATCTATACACATGGATTCCGTACACATCGTGACTTTTCAAGCCCATATATGCAGGCGCAAATACTTGGACCATATATCCTAATCTCTGCAAACGTTTTATCTCTTCAACAAGAAAACTACCGTTACGATCACCGCTGTAACGGGCAAATACTGATGAAATAAAACAAATTTTTAAACTTTCACGTCTCAAAGTGTCTTCTTCTTAATTTTCAGAATAAATACTAAGGTTATTATGTCATAGATACATACGAATAAACGTTTTAATCCAAATTTAGATCTACCGTACTCGCGCGGGTACCAGTTAGTTATTACCTCACTAACCCTGTATCCTCTCACCGCCAATATCGGAATAAGGAATCTATGCCAATCCGAGCGAAGTTTCAGATCGTTCACTGTTTCCTTCTTCATTGCTTTTATCCAGTTCATATCATGTATAGATACCTTAAATAGCCTTCGACATGCAAAATTATACAATTTCGAAGTTAAGACTTTGCCGTCCGATCTATTTCGGCGACAACCGGCGACCACATCAAATCCTTCGCTGAGCTTGTCTAATAGCTTTGGGATATCCTCCTCTGGGTCGGATTCCAGATCCGCAGGCAGTATGACTATAATTTCTCCTTTTACATTCTTTAATCCAGTATTCAAGACCTCAGTTAATCCCTCTCGCTTGTTTTTATTAATAAGCCGAATAAAGTTGTATCTCTCCATAAATTTTAAAATTTTCTGATCTGTACCATCTGTACTACCGTCATTAATAATTAACAGCTCGCCATTGAGACTATTGTTTTGAAAGCATCTAACGAGCTTATTTAGAAATTCATCAATATTTCCTACTTCATTGTGTGCCGCAGTGAGCACAGATATTAGAGCCATAATTAATTGATTGTTTCCTTTACGATATCACAAATCTTTACTATTTGATTATCTTCCAATTCAGGATAGAGAGGGAGTGAAAGCACTTGTGCAGAAACTTTTTCAGTAATGGGAAAATCTCCAGGTTTATGTCCCATATATGAATACGCAGGTTGTAAATGAAGAGGAACGGGATAATGGATTCCAGTTCGAATATTATGCTCAGTAAGGGCCTTTTGTATACGATCTCGCAAGGGATGTCGAATTACAAAGAGGTGATAGACATGATAAGAATCCTCTTTTTCAAATGGTAGTGTTACGCCAGTATCTTTCAGCAAACTTTTGTATAGTTCTGCCTTCCGACGTCTGGCTTCATTCCATGCTTTAAGATATCGTAATTTAACCCGTAAAAATCCCGCCTGAATCTCGTCTAATCTGCTGTTGGTGCCTTCTATTTCATGTGTATATTTTGTTTTTCTGCCATGATTTCTCAACATTCTGATCCTTTCAGCCAGTTCAGTGTCATTTGTAGTAACAGCACCTGCATCGCCATATGCACCAAGATTCTTACCAGGATAAAATGAGAAACAAGCGGCATTTCCCAAACTGCCGACAGTATTTCCATTAAAACGAGCCCCATGGGATTGTGCTGCATCTTCAATGACTTTCAAATTGTATTCTTTTGCAATTTTTCCAATCTTATCCATATCAGCAGGCTGACCATAAATATGTACGGGAATAATTGCCTTGGTAGCTGAAGAAATCTTCTCTTTAATTTTTGCAGTATCTATTGTGTATGTAGGTTCGTCAATATCCACAAAAACTACTTTTGCACCGCTTAATGTTATCGCTTCTGCTGTGGCAATAAATGAATGCGGAACCGTAATCACTTCGCTTTCCGCGGGAAAATTAAAGGCTTTAAGAGTTAGCTGAAGAGCCTCGGTACCATTGCTAACCCCAATACAGCTTGTTGTGTTGCAATAAGCGGCAAAATCATCTTCAAAATGCTTCACCTCTGAACCAAGAATGAAATTCGAGGCAGAGAGTATTTTTTCGATTGATGATAGAATATCATCCCTGATAATACTGTATTGTGCATACAGGTCAACCAAAGGTATCAATGCACTACTCCTTCAAATATTTTAATCTTATCGATTTGTAACGCTGTTTAAACATCTCTTTTGGCTGTTTAAACGTCTTCGTTGTGAACTCTTCCCAACTTGGTTTTTTTGGGTCTGAATCGCAACTCTATCTCCTGATCTATTTCAATAGACTCATAAATAGCATTCATAAGCTCCACACACATCCTTGCCTTTAAAAGATCCACCAGAAAACCATTGGCGCCGCATTCATTGTAATTGCAAAGACACTCAACGATATCCTGATACATTCTTTTATGACCAGATTTGTCTTTCGCCATGGAAGGTTGCGAATATAATTTTAAAATTTCATCATCTTCTTCACTTTTTTCTAAAAAATTCCAGATTTTGATTTGATTTGTCGCATATCCCCCGATCACCACGGACCCCTTCTCGCCGAGAATACTTATGGATGACTCTATATCAACTGGTCTTGCGCACGTAGTCGCTTCAACCACCCCTAACGCGCCTGAGGTAAATTTAAAAAATGCGCAACCAACGTCCTCGGCTTCAATTTTGGAGAGCATTGTCGCCCCTCTAGCATAGACAGATTCGACTGGACCAACCAACCACTGAAGCAAATCAATATGGTGAATTGCCTGATTCATAAATACGCCACCATCTTCTGCCCACGTTCCTCTCCAATTTGATCCCTCATAGTAGTGCTGTGGTCTGCACCAAAATGTCCTTGCATCTGCAAAAACTATTCTTCCAAATCTGCCTTCAGTAATCGCCTTGTAGAGTTTTTGAACTGCTGGATGAAATCTATACTGTTTAACCTCAAAAACTTTCACTCCAATTTTATTTGCTTCTTTTAATAAATTATTCGCATCAACAAGTCGAAGGGTAATCGGCTTTTCAACAATCATATCCTTTTTATACCGTAGAATGTCCATGCATTGTGCATAGTGCTTCCCGGATGGTGTTGCAACAGTAATAACATCAACCTTTTCCTTTGATAACAACTGATCGATGTCTTTGTACCAGCGTACATCAAAGCTTTTCCCAAATTCCTTCGCTGCGTCCAAATTGATATCTACAACTGCGGTAAGTTGAGCATTTTTTACTTCACTAATCGCCTCTGCATGCTTCTGAGCAACATTGCCACATCCAAGTATTGCAAATCGAAGTTCCGAGCTCAATTTATCACTCCCTACATAAGTTATATAAGACGATAATCATATTCCATAAGAAGAAAAGAAATAATATATCACTATAATGTAATTTTATTAATAGATAACTTACATACGATTTTAACCTCACAAAACTTATTATTAATCAGAATAATGGAGAGTAGCTTCGGAGTACCGTGCTATCGCTTTTAGTGGTGTTAGCTTTTGCTGCACGGGAAGTTTGTTGAGGATATAGCAAGTTTGGTTTTCGTTGAAACTTCACATCACAGACTTATATTCACACTTGTATTATTTGGATAAATCACGGTCCATGTACCATCTTCATTGAATACGACAGTGGCAATAAGATCCATGTTTTCATCGTACATTTCAATTCCATTTGAGATAAAAACGATATGATATATAAGGCCATTCCTATTGATAATATAACTGTTTACTCCTTCCTGAATACGAATGAGGATCTCGTCTCCATTATCAAAGGTTTTTGTAACAATTATCTCGTTTCCCAGTAACCGGAATTGAACAGTTTCAAATTTTACATCTACAAGGTTTCCTTGATTATAAATCTCTCTTACAATTGAAATTTTACCCGTTCCCTTATCCAGGATTTCTGTGACTTTCATGTAAAGAACGTCACCAGGGTTGTAGAACTCTTTAACCTTAGGATTTATCTGTTTTAATATTAATGTATAGAAGCCATCATCCCTTGTTATCTTTGTAAAAATTTCACCTTCCTTTTCAATTTCTTCGACGCTAAAGGAATGAACAACAACATCATTATTACCTTCTGTTACCCTTACAGAGTAGACAGTCGTATTTTGAACACCACTTTCATTAATCTCTATTACTATCCTTTCAGCCGTACCACCTTGGCCTACTCCGAATAGTATTTTATCAAATTTTTCGAGTAAAATTTCTCCATCTTTCTTTATCCATGTTAATGTTATCATTCCATTATGTGTTTTTATACCTTCAATAAAAAGCTCAATGGGAATGTCATCTTGAATACATCGTTCAATTTCATCTACATCTTCAACCCAGCAATCCCAATCAGCTTCCGGTTTTCTCGGTCTTATTATTTTTTCAACTTTTGTCGAGCCTTCCCATACCTCGTAACTTTTTGTGATCGTCAGTATGTCATCCTGACGATCACTGGGAGTATCTTTATCATCCAGTATTTCGAAAATTGTGATAATCGTACCATCATTCCATACTATTGTCTTTTCTCTGGTAAAAAGAGTAAGAGGAGCCAATAAATTACTCCCCTCGAAAAACTCCCTATCTATGATACCCATTAATGCAACTATTTCTCGTTCCTTTTCTCTGTAATCAATTGCAGTCGAGGCTATTTCAACATAATCTTTGGAGGAATCTGAGGGCCAAAAACCACAACCCCACAGAATGAATGTTAGTACTAAGATTAATAGAGCAATTTTATATACTTTTTTCGTCACGAGGACATTCCTTTCTGCCGTCAATCTTCACATTGCTTCGAATCTCTTTTTCTTTTTGTATTCCAATTATATATTTTAGGGTTTTTTCCTTACTTCTGTCAA
>CAYFYU010000018.1:41609-49355 GCA_964347455.1 uncultured Spirochaetota bacterium
TAAAAAGGATTATTCTCCTATAGCTTTGGACTTAATCTTTAAGGATAAACTTTAATAGATGAGGCATTTATGATTATTATTTTCCTCTATAATTGTCTTGTGAAGTAAATATACCAAATTGAATAGTGAGGAGTAGAAAAAATTGAAAATGCCAATAAAGATTAGTATTCTTAATATATTCGTTAACTAGGAATTACATGAAAAAGTCCTTACATTTCATACTTTCCTAAGTAAAAATATATCCATCAAAATATTGTACTATATGTTTAATATTTAAGGAGGATAAGAATGAACTTTGATGTTCCGGGCAAAGTTGAAACATTGAGAAAAAAGGTACGATTATTTGCAGAAAACGAAATAAAACCCAAGGCGCAAATATTGGATGAAGATGAAAAATTTTCAATCGAATTAACAAACAGGATGGGTGAAATAGGGCTTTTCGGTATACACATTGCCAGAAAGTACGGGGGAGGAGGCTTAGGCTATCTTGAATATATTGTTGCGGTTGAGGAAATTGCTCGCATTGATGGTTCACAGGCAGCCACCCTCGCAGCTCATAATTCCCTCGGAATAGACCCAATTTATTTTTTTGGCACCGATGAGCAGAAAAGATACTATTTACCAGAACTTTGTACTGGAAAAAACCTGTGGTCTTTTGCTGTCACAGAAACGAGTGCGGGCTCCGATATTGGGGGTACCAAAACTACAGCAAAAAAAGTTAATAACCAATGGCTGATCAATGGATCTAAATTTTTAATTACCAATGCATCAAGCCCAATATCAATGGGAACTACGGTGCATGTCTTTACTGGCAAAAAACAAGATGGGAGACATGAGTACTCATGTTTTCTAGTGGAAAACAAAACCCCAGGTTTTGAAGCAAAAACTATACATAACAAGATGATGTGGAGGGCGTCGAACACAGCTAAGCTGAGTTTTAAAAATGTGAGGGTTTCTGAAAATTCTTTACTGGGCAAGAGAGGAGACGGATTTCAACTGCTATCTAAATCGCTTGACCGGGGTAGATTATCAATTGCTGCGATGGGACTGGGGGCTGCGCAGGGTGCCTATGAGCTTGCAATTAAGCATGCAAAATCCAGGGAGCAATTCGGAAAAAGCATTTCAAACTTTCAATCTATCGCTTTTCGGCTGGCTGATATGTTTGTTGAGATCGAAGCTGCAAGGAACCTATTGTACAAAGCAGCCTGGCTATGTGATCAGGGAAGAGATTTTAAAATTCATGCCTCGATGGCTAAACTTTTTTGTTCTGAAGTTGCTCATCGTTGTGTTGACACTGCTGTACAGATCTATGGAGGATACGGTCTATTAAAAGAAAATCCAATTGAAAGACTTTATAGGGATCAGAGGATCCTTGAAATTGGAGAAGGTAGCTCTGAGATGCAACGACTTATTATCTCGAGGCACATCGGATGCTATTAAGATAAGATCTATCTTTTCTCTTTATTAATTTAAAGACGAAAATAATTCTCTCCTCAACGTAAGCACTTGGAATACGCCTGATATTTGATTTATCAAGATGATTCAAATGGATTTTTCCATATAATACGGTCGTTCAATTAAATTATATGGGCAATCAAGTTCAAAAACATTTCCGACGACCTTTGAAGGATTACCGACCACAACAGAATGAGGAGGAACATCCTCTCTAATCACAGCTCCAGCACCCAACAATGCATGCTCACCAATAACTACGCCGGGATAGAGTATTACATTTGCTCCTACTATTGCCTTCTTTTTAATTGTAGGTCCTATCAAACACTCCTTTGCTTTAGGACAGCCCGGATGGAGCACATTAATAAATACGACCCGTGGTCCTATCCAACTACCTTCTTCAAAAACAGAATATTCCCCAATACCAGAATGTCCGTGAAATCTCACATTGTCTTCTATTCGAATATGGTGCTCAATGATAGAGCCAATGCCAACACTCACATTATTCCCGATATCATTATACTCCCTAATTGTTACAAAGTGACCTGTTTGTAGGTTATCTCCAATTATATTTCCTGAATAGATAACTGTATGTGAGCGAATAACAGCTCCATCTCCAATAACAGTCTCTAATTCTCCTGGCTCCTTACCTCGAGGTGGATGTCCTATGATGACAAAATCACCGATTACAGCGTTCTTTCCAATTTTTACATTTGGATAGACTTTATAATTATCCATTTCTTTCTATCTCCTTCTATTCAATATTCCCATAGACAAATAACCAATCTTATTTCTGATTGTCCATAAAGAGTTTGAGCTGTTTCTCAACTTTATTACAGTACCGAAAACTGAGTGGGCATGTAATTGTTAAAAGTTTTTCAAACTTCAGCCTCATTAATCAACAGGATTGTTTCATAATTGCAGGAGAGTGAGACACTTGTTTTTATATTACTATGTTATAAAATTAACTGATAAGACTTTAATATGCACCCCCATTAACATTGACAACTTGAGCAGTGACATAACTTGCCTCTTTTGACACAAAAAATAAAATTACATCAGCTATTTCCTGTGCTGTCCCTACTCTCCCAACAGCAATGGTCTGCTTTTTCTTTTCAACTATTTTTTCAGGAACTTTTATCATCTGACCTAGGTCAGTATAACCTGGACAGATAAGATTGACCGTAATTCCATACTTTCCAAGCTCTTTGGCAGCAGTTTTCGTAAGTCCAATTAATCCTGACTTCGCAGCACAATAATCTCCAATTCCTATATCACCTATCAATCCGGTAATGGAGCCAATGTTGATGATTCTACCATAGTGACGCTTCTTCATGTACGGGATAACTTCTTTAATAACAAAAAAGGGACCTGACAGGTTGGTCTGTATTGTCTTTTTCCATTCCTCATCATTTATTTCTTCTAACAATTTCTGCGGTCCCGTAATTCCTGCATTATTAATGATAATATCAATAGAACCAAATTCTTCAATCGCAACATCAAACATCTCTTTAACGGAATTCGAATTGGTCACATCCACCTGAGTCATAACTGCTTTTACATTAAAATCTCTTTCAATTAATTCTGTAACCTCTTTTGCTAAGTCATCCCTTTCGTGATAACAGATTAAAACATTTGCACCATTTTTTGCCATTGTTTTCGCGATCGAACTTCCTAAACCTCTTGAGGAACCTGTCACTATAACAGTTTGATCTTTAAGAGAGTAGCTCATTGTTACGAATCCCACACTAAATAAACTGCAGCGGATGACAATCCGGCACCCATTGCAACGAGAATCATCTTATCACCATCTTTAATTTTGCTTGATTTATTGAGCAAATCGAGAGCAATTGGAACTGATGCGGATGAGGTATTTCCCGTTTGCTTTAGATTGTTGATTACTTTTTCAGGAGAGACACCTAGTTTCTTTGAACCTTCTTCAATAATATTCTTTGAAGATTGATGAGGTACTATCCAATCAATATCTTCTTTATCAACTTTAGCCTTCTTGCATAATTCCTCAACACACCTAGGATATTCGTTGACCGCATAATTATAAACAACCTTGTGGTCTGAAACCAGATATTGTCTCCTTTTATCTAAATTATCCAGTGTAATCTGTTCTTTTGAACCTCCTGCAGGGATTAATAAAGCTTTTCCCTTATTTCCGTAGGTATTGCTTACAAATTCCTTCATTCCGTATAGTCCATTCTGACCCGCGGTTATTACAACTGCTCCTGCACCATCACCAAACAAACCAGCGTCAAAAAATTTAGATTTGTCAATGATAGTAGACATGGCCTCTGATGCAATAACAAGAGAGTGTTTATATCCCATCTTATCCATTAATGATTCTGCAACCATCAGGCCTTTAATAAATCCAGGACAGGCAACGTGTATATCTATCACTTCTGCAGATATGCCCAATTTTTTCTGAACTTCAGAACCTGTAGTGGGAGCTTTATAATCAGGTGTTACTGTAGACAACACAATTAAATCTATTTGGTCCGGGCTTATATTTGCATCCTTTAACGCTTCTTTTGCAGCACCAACCGCTATATCAGACGTCGCTTCATCGTCCCCTATCCAATGCCTGGAAACCACTCCAAATCTATCTTCAACCCATTCAGGAAGTGACTTGTGTACTTTTGACGGATCAAAATCGGTAACAATATCCAATAAATCTTCATTTGTTATAACCTTCTGTGGTAAATAGCTTCCAGTTCCAATAATTATCTTGTTCATTTTCACCAGCCCTGATGTTCTTCATTCTAAACTCAAACAGCCACATTGTAATTTGCCCCTACCTATTATTTATAGGTCTAAAAATTTCTCTTAACTTGGCAATTTGAAATTGAATTAAGTTATCTTATGATTAAATAATTTAATAATTTCATTATAATATTAGTATTATTATTATATTGCTATAATATAATGTTATAAGGCAATATAAAATTGTCTTTACAGCCCCAAGTAATGGGCAGAAGTAAGACACTATTAACCTTTCAATCTTACGATAGCAAAAATATCCGTGTATAAATTGTTTTCAGATAAGTATTGTATTAGCATAAAAATTATTACTATTACAACATTGTAATTATGTATAATAATCTTAAATGCAATTTTGTCAACCCAAAAATGTGGAGAACGGCTTTTTAGGCTTCAAAAGAAATAGGTAATCTCACCATTACTGTTAAGATTACTTACAACTTTGGTAGGAATGAGTTGGGCATAAAAAATAACGAACCTCTCCATTAAGCGATAAATTAAGTTCAAGGAGTTAGAGGTATTTTCGTCCAGATTGGGATGTGATCTGAACCCTCGGCATTGGGCAATGAATACCAAGCGGCTGGGACGTGAATATTATGAAGGAAAATATGATCAAGAAGATATTTCTTAACACTCACGCGAAAACTAAAAGCATCATGAGGTATATTTGATAAGGGATAAAAATCATTTTCTTTCATGAGTGTATTTGTCAAATATATTTCCTTTCGCATACTTTTGTTAGTGATCAGATTCCCAGCGGTATTAAAATCACCAACAATAATAATTTGTTGATCTTTATACTTACTTAAATAATTCAGTAGAAAGAGCATCTGACTTTTGCGTTCCTTAAAACTGCTAAATGGAACTGTCATTTCATGATCTGTATTGACAAATACTAGTTTAATTTCATCTGATATATCTATCCAGGTTAACAGTGCTATCCGCGTTTTTTTTTCAGAGTGCTCCAGGTAAATCCAGTCTGCGTGTATAATGGGAAACCGACTTACTATCGCAAGCCCTTCAACCACACGCTGTCGAATTGGCTTTTCTTTGAATGGAATAAAGTATGTATACCAAGTGCCTGAGGGTAATATCTTTGAAAAGATTGCTGGAAGAGGTGAAGGTTGGAGTTTATTTTTATATTTGGAATTAATTTCTTGAAAACCCCAAATGTCAATATATCCCAGCTGACTCAAATCTCTCGCTACTTCTTCTGGATCTCCTACACCTTTTAAGTTATAGGTTCCTACATTCAAATAATTGCGATTCTCATACTCGGTAACTGTATCATTACCAACAGATAATAAAAATATATTGGCTACAAGAATTGGCGTATAAGAAAAAATTACTATACACTGAAGGAGTATAGAGAAAATTAGGCGCATCGCTCATTAAATTGTTTGGTTTTACTGCCGGAATGCACTAACTGCAATTACCGTTATGAACATACTTGAAATTTGTTCAATTCAACTACTTTTTATTACCGGGATTTATTTTAAATGTGAGGTGTTTTGCAAAGTTTTACTATCAGGCTTCGTCATACTAGCTTTACCATCTGTGAAAGGTGGATATGAGGTATAAACTACCAAACCACCGGTCCAAATCATCAATTAGAAATATATATATAACTAAGTTTATCAAACTGAAAGTATTAAATGAGTGAGTCCAACACCTTATCTGTTTCACACGTCTATTCTAAATATACACTCCCATAAGGTCTATTTAATATCCTAATGGTGTAGTGTCTGGTAAGCTTAGAGCAGCTCCCCCCCAAGGACTAACTGTAAGTGCCCCTTCGGTACCATCGGGAGTAAGCCACTTAAAAAATCCTGTGCCCACCAATGTTGAAGTGTCTATTACAAATTCATGAACAACTGGATTAAAGTTGTCCAGAGCATTGCCAAGAAAATATCCAAAGCGGGCGTTTGCTCCTTCAACAACAACAGCTCCGGTAAGAGCAATATTCTTTACCCCAGCACTAGCATTACCGCTCAAGGACCACACAGGACCAGCTTCACGATTGAGTGCAAAATCGTATCGTGTCCCGTTCACATCTAAACTCAATGTGACATCCGCCGCTAATGCTGCAGACGAAATGCTGAATAGCACTACGCAACCTAACACCAAGACCTTTAGTTTTTTGCTCATCTTCTACTCCTTTAATTTTATTTTGGTGTTAGACTCACCCATACAAAAAATTCATTAACGTGTTACTATTGCTTAATCAAGATTAATGTGAAAACCTCTAAATAATCTTTGCTTAAAATAAATATCCTCTTCAAAGAAAGAGGACAACAACCAATGTGAAATTAATTTTATAAACCTGTAGGAGAACAGATTTTGATCAGATCTCATGAATTTTATCACTGAAAATTTTTTCATGAAATCTCTATTAGGATTAAAAATTAACCCCACCCCCAAATTACTCAAATGGATTATAGAATAAATCTTCTCCTACGGGAGAATCAACACTATTCCATTGCGATTCAAATTCTGTATTACTAAATTCTGTATTACTTTCAAAAGGATTCTGATTAAAAGGAGTCTGAACCCAAACATCATCGGCAAAAGAAGATCCGAAATTTTCCCCTTGAGTGCTCTGTTCCATACCTCTAAAAAGGTTCAATTCCCTCTCAAATGGACCTTCAATTAATTCTTCTTCCAATGAAGAAGCATTCCCGAATTCATTGAGTACTACATTTTCATCTTCATCTATAATTTTTGTTAATTTCCACTCCTCTGACTTGGGAAATACATAAACTTTTGTTAAAATAGAATCATTTGAAATTGGTTCTGAATTATACAAAAAAACATAACTCTTTTTTCGAAGAAGCTGTTCCAAACCTTTTTCCAAGGTTATATAATCAAACTCCATCGTTATCGTCTCATCCTTAAAATCGAAGTTTATTATTTTAACTTCAGTCAGTTCGGCAATAGTATAAAGAACGTTTTGTAAGCTTTGCTCCTTTATAGCCACTTTTAAAAGGCCTTTTCTATACTTTATTCCCTGAATTTTTTCAGCTTTCAACGTAGATTCATATTCCTTCGACGAAGTTTCTGCATTTTTAATTTTATCAAAAATCTTCACTTCATCAGAATGTATATAGTTTGTCTCATCCGTATTTTTATTGCTTAATTCCTTGGCCGGTCTACTAATATTGGAGCATCCAAAAAGATAAAACAATAATACAGAAAGTAAGATGCCTACAACGTAATAGAATTTTCTGTGCTTCATCTTATTTATCCTTAATGTCCAAAATTAATGTCCAAATTTACTAACAGCAAAATTAATTTATTTAAATACTGAATTAATTTGAAACATTTTTGTAATTTAAGTCAAGCTATATTTAACAGTTTTAAAAAGTAAAAGGGTACTCACCTAGGTACCACTCCCAATTGGCAAATATTTCAAAACAAAAGGCACGGGGAATCGTGCTGAAGCTATTGAAGAACAATCAAGGTAATGTGAGCAAAACGGCAGGGATACTGGATATAGCCCGAAAGGACTTCTGTTCATCTTTGAGT
>CAYFYU010000019.1:0-3635 GCA_964347455.1 uncultured Spirochaetota bacterium
TGAATGAAAATACACTTTGGCTTTCGTATGTTTTTTAATGCATGAAATGAGTTTTCCCTCTTTCGGTTTATAGATTGACCTGTAAAGCTTTGGGGAGAAGAGCGGTCCGTATTGTCCCCCGAGATCATCCCCAACCTGAACCACCTGAATCAAATCGCCGATCTCTTTGAGATAAGCTTCCCAGAACTCCAACATCCACTCGAGTATTTTATCCGTGAGCATATCAAGCAGTTTAATATTCTCCACCATATCTTTAAAGGTATCTTCAATGCCGCGAAGCCAGTATGTATGCTCGTATACACCGCCCGTTGGTGCATATGCAACGATTGCCTTATCGGTTTTATCATGCATGATCTGAACCCGTTCACGCAAGCCCTTGAATCGGGATGGATGGGAAGGATCGGGAAAACGATGCGCTCTGATCTCGGCAGTGCTTTTACCGGAAAAGATGTGATGTTCGAAGTCGTAATACAGACCCGAAGCTTTTGGTTTACGGTACTTTGTCCCCCATTCATCTGTGTATGTTGTATTCGCTCCCTCATCTTTGAATTCCATTGTAAATGGTGCTGCAGGTTTTGCATAAACAGGAACGATGTCGGATCTGAACAGATCGATAAGTCTCTTATCGGGAAAAACGATTTGCTGAAAGGGGTCCTGAACAGTAATTTCTCCACCTTTTAATCCTAAATAATTTTTCAATTCGCGATGGCCATAGAGATGAATACTGTCGTGCAGCCCTCCGAAAGATATAGGAACCCTGTCAGGTTCTCGGTGCTCCAGAGATGTGAGGATTCTCTCACGAGAGGTGTAATTCACAATCAATTCTCCAACCTATTTGTGTGTGTAAAAATTATGCAGTTCAGAAAAGAACCCGTACAGCTGCCCTTTAAGGTGAGCTCTTAAGGCATGCTACACATTTAAGCATATAACAACAGTTGATTTTACATCACTGTATTTTGTTATAAAATGTTTGTCAAGTAATTTGATTTGACGTAAATAGTGTACTTATTTCATAATCGTGCTTAAAGAACCCTTTATTTGATACTGATAATACTGAGAAATCATATGAGGAATATATAATGAAACTCTTATCATTTAGAGATTTCAAAATCATTGAAATGCGAGTGGATAGGATTTTCAGGATCAGAGAGACTCGTGATCGCTGTGGTAAATTTACCTCGGTAACAGGTAGCCGATTTTGTATGCGAAGTACTACTACTAATAGTTGTGTGCAAAGATGAGGAAGTTGTCATTATTGGACCGGGTAGAGAAACTCAAATTGGAGTCAGGATTTTTTGAACTGTTGCTTTTTAGATGAAAATATAGGACACAATTTTCTTAATTCATCCCTGCATCGGAATCGGTCTCAGATGAGTTGATTCCAGTAAGGTCGATGAAAGCTCCGTTAATTGTATCATACATGTAAATGTCTGCGTCTCCAACCCTTTCTGAGGAGAAGGTAAGGAGGCTCCCATCTTTGTTTAGGTTCGGCCAAAAGTCTTTTTCCGTGGAGTTCCATGGTTGAGGGATTATTAATTCCTGTGCCTGTACATCATACAGGTATACGTCTCCATTACCACTCCTGTCAGAGTCGAAGCCGATATACTTCCCGTCACCGCTGATGCAGGGATTCCACTCGTTGTCAGCTGAGTTTAGCCCAGGTAGGTTCACAAGGGAACTTGTCTGACGGTCGTACAGGTATACATCTGTTCCTCCTGAACCCCCACCACGATCAGACTGGAATACTATGTATTGTCCATCATCGCTTATTCCACTTAATTCATCTTTGCTTGACAAGTTCAGATTTGGCAAAGTGATTCGAGAATCTGACTGGCTGTCATACAGGTATATGTCCCAGTCTCCTCCTTCGTCAGAAGCGAAGGAGATATAACGGCCATCCCTGGTTATTTGTGCGTCAAATTCCATTCCACTCCCGTTTAGACCGTCCAGTGTGTTCACAGTACTGGATTCTCTGTCATATAGATATACATCAAAAGCTCCGTCACTTCCGGGTCTATCTGCGCTAAAAACGATGTATTTACCGTCTGCAGTGATACTCGGGTGTCCCTCGTAATCGGCTGTGTTCAGATTCGGAAGATCTACCAATGAGCTCAACTCACGATCCCACAGGTACACATCACGCGTACTGCCCCCTACACCAGGCCGATAAGAGTAGAAGACGATAAAACGTCCCGACGTAGGTCCACTGGGCTCCTCGACAACCTCTTCGCCATTCTCGCCACTTGTATCTCCACTGCAAGCTACCAGCCAAGCTAAACACACAGTTAGAAAAATTCCCACCAAATATCGTGTTTTATACATTATGTGTCTCTCCTTTGGTGATGTATGACCGTACCTACGATAAATTCATATTTATGGGTGATACCGCATCGACTCTTTGTTATATATATCCCACGAATAAGGTGTTTGTTCACATACTGTTTAATGGAATAACATATAATCTAATTTATTATATAAATTTTATTTTTTTTATCAGATGATATTCAACTTTATGTTAATGTCAAGGAAAATCTCATATCAGTGGAGATAGTGTTCATGCACGGTGGACACAAAGGCTATTAATCGCTACATTTTGAGCTGATCCTTAATTTTGTAAATCCTGAGGAACGTCACAGAAACCTCGTATAACCGATAGCAATTTGTCTATATGAACAGACTTATACTCATTTTTTCCTTTTCACTCGTCGTTGCCCTGAGCGGTGCAATTGTACCGGGTCCACTTCTTACCTATACCATAGTAAAAACCTTAGACACCCGACGTCGGGGTTTTTTAGTTGGTGCTTGGGTAATCGGGGGGCATGCATTGCTGGAATCGGTATTAATCGTCGGAATTCTGTTTGGGTTTTCAACTCTTTTAAAAAATGACATTGTGATAAAAATAATTGGAACTCTTGGTGGATCATTCCTCCTTTATATGGGAATCACCCTTATCCTCGATGTTATGAGGAAGCGCGTGAAGTTTGAGTTCGGTGAAAAAAGTGAGAGAACCAATGGTTCCCCCAGCTCAGCACTCAAAGTATCTAACCCGGTTATTGGCGGCGTGTTAATCTCGATGAGTAATCCCTACTGGTGGATATGGTGGGCTACAGTAGGCTTCGGATTCATGCTTCAGTATCGAATTTCGTTTATGAACTGGCGGGGGCTTCTTTCATTTTTAATTGGGCATGAAATGGGAGATCTATTATGGTACGTCATGATTTCCACTCTTGTCTCCATAGGACGACACCGAATAAATGAAAAGATCTACAACGGGGTTCTCGTTGGGTGTAGTTCTGTAATTATTGGGTTTGGATTTTTTCTGGGCATTTCGGTTTTTTTATAGAACTTGAATTATTCTTGCCAGTAATGTATCAATGAAATAAATTATGCGTGTATTTATCACTTCGATATCTGTGTCAACTTGAGGAGCTTTTGTATGGAGTGCAATTCAAGAAAAAACTTAGCCATTTGTAACTGCACCTATGAGCCATGCCCTCGAAAGGGCACGTGCTGTGAATGTATCACCTATCATCGCTCCATGAATGAACTTCCTGCCTGCTATTTCTCAAAATCAGCTGAGAGGTCATACGATCGTTCGATTGCTGCTTTTATAAGGGATTATCAGAGATAATCCG
>CAYFYU010000019.1:3645-44433 GCA_964347455.1 uncultured Spirochaetota bacterium
AATTTAATAATTGTCAAGTTCCATTAACACCAAACAGGAAGCTTGACCCAATGAATCATGAATCTGATATTGCTTCGTATCCATATTTCTCAGAATTGACTTTTGAAATGCGGCCGATTCTCCATCCTCTCTTTCAGAATTTAAAGGAGGGAATTTCCGAGTTTACGTTCGCAAATATTTATCTATTTCGAAAGACCCATTCCTACAGAATATCTTCTCTCTCATCAGACCAATTCATTATTGCTGGAACAGAAGGAGAAGAGAATTTTTTCATGGCTCCATTTTCGGTACCAGAAAAGAAGATTCTCGAAGTACTTTTCAAGAATTACGGTTCAATGAAGGTTGTAAGCGAGGAGCAGGCCCGGGTGCTCGAAAACATGGGATACGAAGTTGAGGAGGATCGGGATAATTTCGATTATCTCTACAATACAGCTGAGCTTGCTGCACTGCAGGGGAGAAAGTTTCATCGGAAAAAGAACCTGGCAAATGCCTTTATCCGCAATTTTAACTATAAGGGGAAGCCTCTGTTGGAGGAATATATCGAGGATGCAATCATTATTCTCGAGAAATGGAGGAAACAGAGAAGAGATGATGGAGATTATGAGGCTGCAAAGGAAGCGCTCCTTCGATCGGAAGAGCTTGTTCTATGTGGAGGAATCTATTATGTTAACGGTGATCCAGCAGGATATACCCTCGGTGAGGAGATTGCCGGAGGTACCACCTATGTAATTCATTTTGAGAAAGCCCTCAGTCAATTCAGAGGATTATATCAATTTATTAATATGAGCTTTGCCACGATTCTTCCAGAAAAGTACGCTTACATAAATCGTGAACAGGATCTCGGCGATGAAGGATTGAGACAGGCGAAAATGAGCTACAGGCCAACCAGTTTTGTGAAGAAATACCGGGTTCATAAAAAGAAATAGGCATCTTTTTTATATTCTATAGATGGGGAATCCAGTGGGTTCGATTATCACACTGCCAAAAGAAGTTTCTATGAAGATCGCTGCCGGTGAGGTTATTGAAGGTCCCTTTTCAGTGGTAAGAGAGCTCATCGACAATTCCATCGATGCTGGAGCTACAGATATTCGTATAATCATTAAAAGTGGCGGCAAAGAATCTATCGCAATATCAGATAATGGCGCAGGTATGTCCGAGGAGGATGCAGTCGTTTCAGTCCTGAAACACACAACCAGCAAGATAAAGAGTATAGAGGATTTACATAGCATCACGAGCATGGGTTTTAGAGGAGAGGCCCTTGCCAGTATCTGCACAGTGAGCGATTTTACTCTCATTACGAAGAGAACTGTTGATCTGCAGGGGACAAAGGTAACTTGTAATGCAGGGGAAGCGCCCCATACCGAACCAGCTGCAGCGAATGCTGGAACGGTTGTTACGGTTCAAAATCTGTTTCGAAATCTTCCTGCCAGAAAGAAGTTTCTAAGAAGCAACCGGGCAGAAGCAGCAAGGGTCAAGGATGAGATCGTCAAGAAGGCCATACATTTTTTCGATAGGGGATTCTTTTATAAGGTTGACGACCGGGTTGTTTACAGTTTAGATAAGGGGACGGATTACCGGCAGAGGCTCGAAGGTATTTTTGGAAGTAATTTCGGCGAGAATCTCCTTGAGATTCATCACGAGGAATCTTCTTTCTCAATCCAGGGTTATATATCAGGCAGAAACATTTCTCTGCCAAATCGGAGCGGTCAGTACATATTCATTAACGGGCGGCCTGTTATGGATCGGTCACTGCTGTATGCGCTCAACAGCCCTGCCCGGGGTATCGTTCCTGCGGGCAGATTTTTATACGCATTTGTTTTCATTATGATGGAATCTTCTCTGTTGGATGTCAATGTGCATCCTGCAAAAAAGGAGGTGAAGATCAAACCAGCCGATCAGCTCTATTCCGCACTGTACAGAGCTGTAGAAAACACCCTCAGACAGCGATACTATGATTTTCGTACGGTTACCGGCTTGGGGGGAACCTTAGTGAGTGAAACATCGGAGAATGGAGCGACTGTCCGTGAATCTGCAGGTAGAGATAGAAAAGAAGTGAAAAAACTACAACCTATGGGTATTGACGATGAGGTGACGGGCATGAGCGGAATCGCCTCTGTGTTTCCTGATGTAATAAGGGGAGAGTCGACACCTGAGCAGAGCAAGCTCTTCGGTCTTACAACCCTTGGGCTTCGGTACAGGGGAAGTCTATTTCGGACTTTCATCTTCTTCGAAGGAACCGATTTTGCTTTAATTGTTGACCAACATGCTGCCCATGAGAGGGTTCTCTATGAACGATACAGGAAAGAATCAGAAAAAGCGGGTTTACAAAAGATCCTCCTTATCCCTATCAATTTTACCCCTCCTGCAGACAAATATGGAGATATTTTTGAGGGGAGGGAGTTTTTTCGCAGGGCTGGGATTGAAATAGAACCCTTTGGTGATGAGAGTTTCAATATCCTATCCCTGCCGGGTTTTATACCTGAGAAGCGGGAAGAAGAGACCATTTCAATTCTCTTTGAAGAATACTACGCAGGCAAGATACCGCTGGATGAAGATGCCATTAGAGAGAATTTTATCAAGCTTGCTGCCTGCAGAAGCGCAATTAAGGAGGGTGAAGTACTGGGCCAGGAGGCGGCGCTGTCTTTACTGAACGATCTTTTAGCTGCGGATGTTCCCTATGTGTGTCCTCATGGGAGACCCACCGTGCTTCGATACGGAAGGGGATATTTTGAAAAGCTTTTTAAAAGGAGGTGAGTCCGTGGTATCGCGACAGAAGCTTGAAGAATGGCTCAATGAGTACCTTTCGGTAAAAACGATATCGGATTCTATCCCCAACGGACTTCAGATTGAAGGCAGGGAAAGCATTGAGAGGATTGTAACGGCGGTGAGTATAAACCTGGAGGTTATTGAAAAGGCATTGCGGAAGAAAGCCGATGCCATTATCGTGCATCACGGGCTGTTTTGGAAAAGTGACCAAGCGACGGTAAGGGGGTACCGGAAGGAGAGGTTGAAGCTCATACTGGAAAATAATATCAATCTCTTTAACTACCATCTGCCGCTCGATTTTCATACGGAGATAGGGCATAACAGGGTCATACTGAGCGCTCTGGGTGCCGATGAGATTGAAAATAGTAGGGAAGAACGGTCGATCGGACTGCGTGGTGTGTTCAATAAGCCTGTTTTATTTAAAGAGCTTGTCCATAGAATAAACAGAGTACTCGACACTGAGGCGCGTTACTTTCAGTATGGGAAAGAGCGCATCAGCGTTTTATACGTAGTGAGTGGAGCAGGGAGAAACGAACTGGAGGAGATACTTGACCTCAATGTAGATGCATTTTTGACCGGCGATGCGAAGGAGAGCACAAAGTATATTGCAGCAGAGGGTAGAATAAACTATATATATGCCGGGCACTACAACACCGAGAAACTGGGCATAATCGAACTTGGTAAAAGAATTGAAAAGGAGTTTCAGGTTGACGTTTCCTTTGTAGATATAGAGAACCCCTTATAACATCATAAGTGGTTCTCCATTTTTGGACTATTCTTGAATATGGACGCAGTTCCACTGTTTTTCCGGTGATATAACCATCCCATGAATCCATTTTTCCCTCCAATGCTAAATTTCGTTTAAAGAGAACTATGTCGAATAAATTTAATGACTCAACTTTAAATCTACACATAGTTAATACTTTACTTTTGCATGGTGTATACTCATTATTTCCATTTATAATCTTCATGATACTGACCGTGAGAATGTGAATTCCCTATGGACAAGGAAGTAAATTGAAAGAAATTCTAGCACCATTTTTGGCATATGTATTTGTTACTACCTTTACTCCCGGACCAAACAACATGACAGCCGCATCAATGGGTATGAATTACGGATACGCTACTGCATTGAAATGCATTTTAGGAATTGTCTCGGGATTTTTTTGCGTAGCGTTCATCTGTGGTTTATTAACCCAAACGGTAATACTCCTCTTCCCTAAAATTGAAAACATTCTCAGGATTGCGGGCACAGGTTATATGGTCTGGCTAGCCTTTACAATATTGACAGCACATAAAATATCTGAAAGTGGAATCAAACCGACTGCTGCCTATAGGAGAGGCTTGATATTGCAGTTGCTCAATCCAAAAGGGATAATATATGCTATTACAGTTTTTTCAAATTTCCTCGTTTCGATAATTGATTCGAATATCGAACTTATCGCGGCATCCATGTTTCTAGCTTTTATTGCATATTTATCAACATCGCTGTGGGCATTGTTCGGTTCGACCATAAAAAACTATCTTCAAAACAAAAGAATTCGTCTTATTTTTAATGTATCTATGGCTGTACTTCTACTCTATTCTGCGGCCTCTATTGCGGGAGTACAAAAACTATTCACCTAAAGTTCGTGATTGTTAAGCGCCTACGGCCTCTCTTAAGGCGAGTATATTTTCCGGAGGGGTATTATTGAAAAAGGTGCAACCCGGCGCAAGGATAATCCCCCTGCCATTGACTTCCTCAATGGCCTCTCTTCCTTGTTTTACTATTTCCGCGGGTGAACATTTTACAGCGGCATAATGATCGATACCACCAACAATACATTTATCTGTCTTTTCTCGTGCCTCTCCTATGGATGGTCCAGCCACCCGATCCTCCCAGCTGATTGCATCGCAGTTGTAATCTTTCAACAGATTAAAGTGAGTATCCTTTTCACCATGGATATGGAGGATGAGAATTGGGGCATGTCGTAGAGTCTTTAGGATGTGTTTATCCGTCGGTGTTACCATCTCCTTGTACTGTGCCTCATCCATCCAGGAGTTTTCACAGCCGAATGCAGCAAAGAAGAAGCCATCTATTCCTGCCTCCTGTATGCACATATCTGCAAAGCGTATGTAGTTTGCTGCAATTGTATTCAAACCATTCATTACTGCCTCCCGGTCTTCTTTCAAGTCTTGTAGTATTCTTTGATGAGCAAGCCGGTGACCCACATGAAATGCTGAGAAAATTGTTTGAATGACCGGTACATCCTTGCCAACAGCATCCTTTATTCGTTTTAAAGCCTCCAACTGCCTCCCGAATGCTCCAATATGGGAATCGAACTCCTCCAAGAGGTTCCAGACTCTGATTTCAGTAATGAATTCAAAGGGAACTGGCGTGTCGTAGTTTTCGTCATACATTACCTTTACATAATCGGGATCATATCTTTTAAAGAAATTAAGGGTGAATTGAACAAATTTTTCTATAGTCCGTTCATGCACCGTACTATGCATATATGCGGAGAATGGTGGTCTATCGGTTTCCTGCTTTTTTAAGGTTGCCAATATTCTTTGCATCTTCGTCACGGTTCTGAAATACCATACTTTCCGATGCGCATTATCTGCGCACAATAATTTTTAAAACCGGCCAGTCGTTGTTACCGTCGTAATGAATCGGGTCTTCCTCCTGTTGAACATTTCCGTGTATATCAGTTGCCCTGGAGTTTATCCGATACGTACCTGTTTTATCGAACCGAAGGGTTGTATTCCAGAAAACCCATACGTAATCTACATCGATTTTTTGTACAATGTCCGCTTCTCTCCAGGTCAGTCCCTGATCTGTGGTAACCTCCACCTTAGTGATTCGGGTGCCGCCGAATGCAGCACCCATGATTTCGATTCTCCGTTTTGCCTTTATTGTTGTGGTTCTTTTAGGGGTAAAGATGACATTGTCAGCAGCCATAGGAGGTGAACAGTCCCAACCGCGTACCTCCCAGTAGTCCTTGATCGGAGAATCGATAACCTCCATCTCAGTAACCCATTGGGGTTGTTTCACACCATAGAATCCTGGATTCAGTATTCTGATAGGAAAACCATGTTCAGCCGGCAGCACCTCGCCGTTCATATAGAGCGCTCCGATTACGTTGTTGTTCTTTATCTGATCCATTGTGTGAGAGGCAAAGTACCCATCCGCTGCCCTGTATACTACACCTTTGGCTTTTTCACTCAGACCCAGTGCGGTTAAAAAATCATAGAGCTTGAAACCCTCCCAAATAGCGGTGGAAAGCAACTGGCCATCGGGACTATTGCCTATACATTCCATAGTAAGCGGTAGCTCCACTCTTGGGAGTGCACGAAGCTCCTCAATCGTGAAACTTCGGGAATTTTTGACAAGCCCTTTGACTTCGAGACGGTACTCATTGGCATCGATTTTCGGAACTTTACCGATTCTGGTAATAAAATAATCCTCATTTTTTGTGAAGAAGTCGGGGAATTCACTCCCTAAAACAAGTGCAGGCGATAAAAGCGTCAACGGAGCAGCTAAAGCAATAGCTGAAGCTGCTGTGGTTTTTCCTAGGTTTTTCAGAAATTCCCTGCGCTTCATGGAATTGTCTTTCTCTATAAAATTTTGCAGTTCAAATAGTGTTTCAAAATTAGGTTTACCACTGAACATATACATTCTCCCTACTTATTGAAAAATTATATAAAGACTATCAACCTCTGATCTAAGTTTTGCTATTCTTTGTACCTTCCATGATGTTTTTTTTCAAGCTCTTTTTGACCTTCCCATGAATTACGTTATGGAACGGTTGCTTCAAGCAACTGAATCTTTATGGAATCGAGAATTAAATGTTTTCTATTGACTTTTCGTTAAAATAATTCTACTAATCAACTAATAATTAGATTAGTAGAATAATGTAGGGGATTTTTATGAGGGGAAGAGAATATAAGGATACGGTATTTCAACTTTTTGCTATGATTGCACAGGGATTTTGCAGTCCGAAGCGTCTTGAGATCATTGATGTGCTAATACAGGGTGAGCGCGATGTTGAAACACTGTCGAAAGAAGTAAACATGAAAATAGCAAATACTTCAAAACATCTTCAGATATTAAAAAACGTGAGAATAGTGGAGAGCCGCAAGGATGGCGTAAAAGTATTGTATAGAATTGCGGATGATTCGGTTTTTACCTGTTATAAACATCTCCAGGCGCTCACTGAAAATAGGTTGTATGAACTCAAGGAGATAGTTCGAATGTATTATCAGGATCGGGATAAACTTGAGACTATCACAAGAAAAAGTCTGTTGAGCCGCATTAAAAATGGAGATGTTCTCGTGCTCGATGTCAGGCCATTCGAAGAGTATAAAAGTGGCCATATCACCGAGGCACTTTCATTTCCCCTTTCAGAATTAAGAAGCCGTATTGCTGAGATTCCTAAAAATATGGATGTTGTTGCGTACTGTCGGGGTCCTTACTGCATCCTAGCGGCAGATGCAGTTACCTTTTTGAGGAAAGCGGGTGTTAAAGCAATTCGGATGAAGGATGGTTTTCCTGAATGGAAAGATGCTGGACTACCTGTTGAGATTGGTTAGGAAACACCAATTTATAATTTGATCAGGTGCTATTTGGAGGGGGTGATAGTAATGCTTATAATCTTGCCATTTTTACCTTTTTATAGGGGAAGAATTTTATGAAAACACCAATTTATATAGATTATAATGCAACTACTCCCCATGACCCTGAAGTAATTGCTGAAATGAAACCTTTTTTGACCGACTATTTTGGCAATCCTTCCAGCTCATATCTGTACGGTGTGCAAACAAAAAAAGCAGTAGCGAACGCACGTCAGCAGATTTCTTCATTATTACATTGTGATCCTTCAGAGATACTCTTTACCAGTGGTGGGACAGAATCGAACAATTATGCTATCAAAGGGACCGCTTTTCATAATAAACACAAGGGAAACCATATTATAACCACACAGATAGAACACCCATCAGTTTTAGAAGTATGCAAATTCCTAGAAATGAATGGATTCCGAATTTCCTATCTCCCGGTAGACGAATTCGGAATCGTTCGTATAGCTGATGTTGAGAACGCAATTACCTTAAAAACGATCTTAATCACGGTGATGCATGCCAATAATGAAGTGGGATCGATTCAGCCCATTAGGGAAATTTCCAACCTTGCAAGAAAGAGAAAGGTACTTGTTCATACCGATGCTGCTCAGTCTATTGGGAAGATCCCAACTACTGTACAGCAGCTCGGTGTCGATCTGTTGTCGATTGCAGGTCACAAGGTGTATGCTCCAAAGGGTATTGGCGTTCTTTATGTGCGGCGAGGGGTTCAACTTACATCTATCATTCACGGTGCCGGGCAGGAGAAAGGTATGAGACCTGGAACAGAAAACGTGTTGGAAATTGTTGGGCTTGGTAAGGCTTGTGAGATAGCGCAAAGGGATTTACAAAAGAACATGCTGCACATGAAAAAAATGCGGGAAAGATTATTTGTCGGTATAAAATCGAAAATCAAAAATGTAAAACGTAATGGACATCCTGATAAACAACTTCCCAATACTCTAAGTGTAAGCTTCAAGGATCTGAATGCACATACAATTCTCTCAGAAATTCAGGATCGGGTGGCAGTCTCAGCAGGAGCTGCATGCCATTCAGACCTGTTTGAAATTTCCCATGTTCTCAGGGCAATAAACCTACCAGAAGAATGGGCGCATGGAACACTCCGCTTTTCGACTGGGAAAATGAGTACCGAGGAAGAGATGATGTATGCCTCAGAAATAATCTCTGAAGCCGTTGTTAAACTTTTAATTAAAAAAACCTGATGGATAAATACTTTTAGATTTAAGTATTGGTTTCTTGTCGAACGAAGTATCTGTTAATGATGATCTAATAATTGCTGTCAGAGAGATATAGTTAATGAGTAAAAATTTTCACCCAAAAGATATTCCTCTAATAAATAATAAATACTTTAACCACCGTACTGTATTTACTCCTGAAAGCTTACTCCGTGAAGCAAGAAGACAAAAATCTATACCTGTGGGTAAAGTGCCTGAAATATGCATTTTGGACCCTGATGGAGATATCGTCCGTAATCTTTTAGCCCAAAAAAAAGCATGGCAAAACCCTTACTGGGCATGCTACCATACCGAGCTTTTAAATTTTTCACAAGAAGGAATGGAGTTTGGCATAATTGGTTGTGCTGTTGGGGCTCCCTTTGCGGTTCTCGTTGCAGAAGAGCTGTTTGCCTCGGAGTGTAGTCTGTTGATTAGCATCACATCTGCAGGTCAGATAATACCGGTACGAAATCCACCATATTTTATATTAATTGATAGGGCTTTGCGCGACGAAGGAACGAGCTATCATTATCTTCCCCCATCTAAATATTCAAAAATAAGCGAAGGACTTAAACATATGATGGAAGAGGTGATTGAAAGCTCAGGTACGATAATCGAGCAGGGAGCCAGTTGGACTACCGATGCTCCGTTCCGGGAGATAGAGAAGGCTGTTGGTTATTGCAAGGCTGAAGGAATATTAGCTGTAGAAATGGAAGCTGCAGCACTCTACGCCTTTGGAGAGGCGCGGAGGAAACCTGTCGTTTGTATTGCGCATGTCACCAATCAGATGGGAAATGCGACAGGAGATTTTGAAAAAGGGGATGCTGATGGGAGTACAGAAGCACTTAAATTAATTTCAACCATAGCTCGTAGCTGGAAAAAGAATAAAGGGAAAGGCAGTTAAGGCATGAAAATATTGTTTATTATTAATGATGCACCTTATGGGACAGAAAAAGCATACAATGCATTGCGCCTTGCACTGGCTATGCAGAAAGAGCAGTCTGACGTGGTAATCTATATTTTTCTCATGGCAGATGCTGTAACCGGCGCTGTGCCTGCCCAATCAACACTACGAGGCTACTACAGCATAGAAAAAATGATAAAGGCGCTTATTAAAAAGGGAGCACAGGTAAAGGCATGCGGTTCATGTTGTTCGTCTAGAGGTATTAACAATATACAATCAATAGATGGAGTTGAAATAAGCACAATAACCCAATTGGCAAAATGGTCTTTTGAAGCCGATAAAATTTCAACGTTTTGATATATCTTTCCCTACGAAAAGCACACTTCATAGATAGGGGGTATTTAAGTTTACTATAAAGGAGTTTTAGTTATGGGTAAAAAAATCGTCATATTGGGCGGAGGAACAGGCGGATTGGTTGTTGCCAATAGGTTGAGCAAATCACTGTCCAGTGTTCACGAGATTGTCCTTATTGATAGAGAGGAAAATCATCTGTTTAATCCATCTCTTCTCTGGGTAATGGTGGGTTGGAGGGACCAGAAGCAGGTTCAAAAACCGCTTTCTCTATTGCAAAGGAAGGGAATCAGATTTATTAACGGGGAAGTCTCAAAGATAGATTTCGAAAGAAGGGTAGTGGTTACTTCAAAAGAAGAATTAGGATTTGATTATTTGGTTATTTCACTTGGAGCAAGTACCTTCCCTGAAAGAGCTAATGGTTTCCAAAAAGCCGCTCGCAATCTTTACGATTTATCCGGTGCGGTAAGAATAAGGGATGAGATTGAGAATTTTGAAAAGGGCAAGATAGTGATACTCATAACATCAAAACCATTCAAATGTCCCGCAGCACCTTACGAGGCGGCCTTACTGCTATCTGCATATTTTAAAAAGAGAAAAAGGGATGTAGAGATTGAGGTGGTGACTCCTGAAACTTTGCCAATGGGTGTGGCCGGAAAAGAAGTTGGAAATATGGTGGTTTCTCTTCTTCAAAGCAGAGGAATACGTTTTGTACCACAACATCAGATGGAGGCCATTGATTCAGAGAAGAGAGAAATACATTTTCAATCTGGCGAAATCGTCAACTATGATTTTCTCATTGGTATTCCCCCTCATGGAGCACCTACTGTTTTAAAGGGCTCACCGATATTAGGTGAAACTGGTTGGGTAAAGGTGAATTCAGGCACACTTGAGACAGATTTCGAGAATGTTTATGCACTTGGTGATGTAATAGCTATCCTGCTTCCTGTGGGATTGCCTCTTCCAAAGGCGGGAGTCTTCGCACATTTTCAGGCTGACATTGTATCTCGAAACATAGCAGCAAGTGCTAAGGGTGTTTCTTCAAAGTATGAATTCGAAGGTGACGGATATTGTTTTATTGAACTTGGCGATAGCAGGGCAGGGTATGCAAAGGGAAACTTTTATGTTAAGCCAGCCCCTGTTGTAAAGTTAAAAAAACCGAGTCGGTATCGGCACTGGGGGAAGGTTATTTTTGAAAAGTGGTGGCTGTGGAAATGGTTTTGAAAAATTTAGTTGAATAGATAAAAATAACAAAACGTGGTTCCAGTTATGGCTTATTATGACAAGGCGACGAATTAAACTCTAAACGAATTAAAAAAATGTTTGACAGATTAACGTAATTTGTCTAATAATTAAGTATTAACTAAAATACTTAATTAGTGGATTGCAGTAATATGAATATAGAGCCTTCCGAGATGTTCAAAGTATTGGGCGTGGAGACACGGGTAAAAATTATTAACCTTTTAAAATCGGGCGGACCACTTGAAGTGAAATATATTGCGGATAAAATTGGTGTTACATCTGCTGCCGTGTCCCAGCATCTAAAAATTTTGAGACAAGCGGGACTTGTCCGAAATGAAAGGAGGGGATACTGGATTCCATATTCGATTGACGAAGAAGCGTTGGAAAGATGTCGACAGGTGTTGACCGAGGTCTGCACCTGTGGGTGTGGAGGAACTGGCAACTTCAAACAGAAACAGCTGAGGGATACAAGTTTAGAATCTTTAAGAGAGTATGTAAAGGAATTGGCTAAAGAGCTCAGAATAGTCAGGGAAAGGGTGAGAGAAAGAGAACGGATGGAGAAGTAGAAAATTTTTTTAACTATGTTGTTAAGTAATAATTTAAATGCTTAATTACATTCAATTGGCTACACTTGGTTATAGAACGAGATGTGTTCATGAACTGCAATACAAAAATGAGGAGAGGGTAGAGGCAAAAAAACATCCGGCAGTACAAAAGAAAAAGAGGATGTCAAGGCCAGAAAGGGGTCTAAGTACTCACGATAGACCGGAATGTGTTTGGGGCAGAGGATTAAACTGATCCCCTGCCCACCATTGTGGCTTCGTCAGTACAATGCAAAAGCGGTACTGAACATATAATCTGTTTACATCACCGATATTCCCATGTATCTTTAAGATTCGATAGACAGGTTGTAAATTTCATTGAACAAATGAAAAAGAGAAACATTCCCTACATTGTCTGGATCCTCATAGCCAGCCTCTTTTTTCTGCTTTTTTTCACCCTAATCGGTGGAGCTGATACGTCAGGAACGAACAAGGTAGAACAAACTGTAAATCCCATCACCATATTCCTTGGCGGTGACGTAATGGTGGGACGGGGAATTGATCAGGTGTTGCCAAACCCAAGCGATCCGATTATTTATGAGCCTTTAATGAAAAGCGCTAAAGGGTATGTCGATATCGCAGAGGCGTTGCACGGTCCCATTCCGAAGCCCGTTGACTATTCCTATATATGGGGCGATGCCCTCGAAGAGCTGGCATCGGTTGCACCGGATCTGAGTTTAGTTAATCTGGAGACCAGTGTTACAAAGAGCGAGGACTACTGGAAAAATAAATCAATACACTACCGGATACACCCGAAAAATATTTCAGTCATAAAAACAGCCGGTATAGATATTTGTGCTCTGGCGAACAACCACATACTTGATTGGGGTTATGGGGGTCTTAGAGAAACATTGAATTCACTGAAAGAGATAGATGTGAACTTTGCAGGAGCGGGACTTAGCCTTGAAGAAGCAGAATCCCCTGCAATTATGGAGCTTGAGGGAAGGGGAAGGGTGATCGTTTTCTCTTTTGGTACAGTGACGAGTGGGGTTCACCGAAGCTGGGCAGCTTCTGCCGATAGCCCAGGCGTAAATTTTTTGAGAAACTTTTCCGATAGAACTCTTCGGCGTATCAGAGAACAGGTGGTGAAAGTAAAAAGAGAAGGTGATATCGTTATTGCCTCTATTCACTGGGGAAGCAATTGGGGCTATGCGATTCCAGTTGAACAGATAGAGTTTGCCCATAATCTGATCGATCAGGCTGAGGTTGATGTGATACATGGCCATTCATCACATCATGCGAGACCAATTGAGGTGTACAGAGATAAGCTTATTCTCTATGGCTGCGGCGACTTCATAAATGACTACGAGGGGATTGGGGGCTATGAAGAATTTAGATACGATCTTGTACTGATGTACATTGTGCATATCGCCCCAAACTCGGGAAATCTCATCGGCATGCAGATGGTCCCATTTCAGATTCAACACTTTCGTTTGAATCGTGCAAAGAGAGAAGATGCCTTATGGCTGCAAAACACTTTAAACAGGGAAGGGCAAAAGTTTGGAACTGGGGTGGTAATAAATGATGATGGAACTCTAAACCTCCAATGGGAGGGATAGCGGGTTTTGTTGCGCTGCATTCCTATAACTTTTAAAATAGATCAATGAGAAAGATCGTTTCGTTTATTTTAGCTCTTCTTGTCAGTACGATGGGCATATGTCTTATCGGTGAGATTCTTTACGGTCAGACTCTTCAACGGCACATCGACCGGTATGTGCAGAGTGGTTTAGAATTATCAAAAGGTATGTTTTTAGTTGCAGGTCGGAATCTAGTTGATCCAAACTTCTCCCAGACCGTTATTCTTCTGATTGATTATAGCGAGAGGGGCGCTGTGGGTCTTGTTATTAACAGACCTACTAAGGTAGGACTTGACGAAGTTTTTCCCGATCTAAAGGGTGAGGGTATTCGGAAAAGCAAGGTCTTCAGGGGAGGACCTGTTGGTGTTAACGAGCTGTTTTTTATGATACTGTCAGAGGAACGACCTGACGAGTCTTCTCATGTATTCGATAAAGTATATGTGAGCTCAAACCTGGAACTGCTTGAGCAAATTGCAATGGATGATGATGGTAAAGATAGATTTCGTGTTTATGCTGGTTACGCTGGTTGGGCACCGAACCAGCTCGAGTTGGAGGTATCCTTAGATGGTTGGCACGTTATGCATTCTGACGTGGAAAGTATTTTCTTCAAAGAGCCATCGGATGTCTGGCCGGAGCTCATATACAAAAGTGCCGCGCAGTGGACCAAATTAGACCGACTCACCATTTATGATTCTCTGTGATGGCGGTGGTCTGTCAGTCATGGGCTTCTCCGAGAAGTATTTCAACCTCCCTTATCGATAAACCGTCCTCTTTGTAATGATCCAGCTCGAGCTTTTCTGAATACCTGAGAAACTGGAGTAGATCTCTCCCGAAGCCTCTCAGAATGACCTCAATATCGGAGTTTCTCTCATCGAGGGTTTTGTACCTCGCGGATATTCGATAGGCAAGCCAATCTCCCGTTACAAATCTATGTCCTATCGATTTATCCATGATAATGTGTGCGCATTCATGTGCAATACCCCCAATGAGCACTCCCTTGGTTGCGTCACGTAGGGTTTCATCCACCTCGATATAGTATCCCTCGTGGGTCAACTCACCATACTGCAGAAGAGAATCACGGAGCTTTGCAAACTCGATGTGAACATCCTCTCTGAGAAGCTCTGGAAAACCCTTTCTAATTACGAGGTTCAGGAGGTCTGTTAATTTGTTCACAGTCATACTGCCATCTGATTCCAATATTAATTATTTTCGTGTCTCAAATATTGTTGCTATCATACTTTTTTAACCGTTGGGACAAAAGAAGTGTCTTGTCACCTGCTCTTAGAAATATAAGCGTTATGACGATCAGCAGCATTATATCGGTTCTATTAATCAAAATAAAAAAAATCGGGTAGAGGTATCGTTCACCTAATCCCATGTTTAAATAAAAAAAGGCTATGTTGAGTGTTTTCAGTAGTAAATCATTTTTCAGTAATCTTTTCCCTACAATCTTTTTACTCTTTGCCTGCTCGTGAGATTTACCTTTTCGCTCTGATGTACTTATAAGCTTTCCATAATTATTTCGTATCTCTTCATAAACAACGCTGTCCTTTAGCGAAAATATTATTGTGTAGTATGTAAAGAGAAATCCAGTACCTAACCCAATAATCAAGTATATGAAATGGCCATGAATCTTCCATGTAACATATCCAATAGTCGTATAGAGTACCATTTCCCCAATTCTATCAAGATATACATCGAGCCATGCGCCAAATAATGAAGTTTTATTTAGTATTCTTGCCAGTTGACCATCAGATGCGTCAAAAATAAACGATATTTCAATTAAGAGTACGACTATTATCCTGTTCATTAGATGAAATTGTGGAGGTTTTAATAGAAGAGCAGAGGCGGCAATGAGTAACAGAAAGGAAATCACCGTAACTGAATTCGGGTTTCTTAATCCAAGTTTAATAAACAGAGGAATGAGTGGTTTTGAAATATACTTCGACGTTATGTATTCGTAAAAGGAATCAGGACGACTCTTTTTTTTGAAAGCTTGGGTTTCCGATATACTACTCATGTTGTCCTCGTATTAATGTATCATATTTTCTTAATATCCTGCCGACATAACGCGATATACCGAGAAACCTTAGGGTAGTTAAAAAGGCTGTGATGTACAACATAATGTCAATACGGTTGATAAGCACAAAGAAGCTGAGATATAGGTATCTTTCACCAATACCAAAATTAAGAAAGAAAAATATTTTTTTTACAATCGAGTAGAATTGTTTCTTTTTCTCATTGTGCGCATTTGTATTATCAGATGATTCTCTCGCAGTATTTCTTTCCTGCAGAGTTTCAAGAGTATCTAGATTCTCATACTGAACTCTGTCAGAAAGGCTCAATGCCATGGTAAATATTGAAAGCCCGTATCCCGTGATAAGTCCAAGAAAGAGAAATCGCAGGGCACCATACTGCTGCCACGCAGTGAAGCCATAGCATATGAAAATAAGGAAATCCCCTATTCTGTCTAAAATTTTGTCCAACCAAGCACCATGTTTTGACGTTTTTCCAATAATCCTTGCGAGCTGGCCATCGGAACAGTCAAGGGCAAAGGATACTTGTATGAGTAAAGCGATCCCTATTCTAAAGAATATTGAATCAAGTAATGTGTAAAAGATTACCATTATGGAAGGGATGATCATTAAGGCGAAGGAGTAAAAAGTTACTGTGTTTGGATTTTTCGTGCCGATTTTCTTGAAAAAAAGAGTGAAAAACGGAGCGATATATCTTGATATCAAGTAATCGTAATAGGACTCAGTGTTAGTACCATATTTTGTAATCAGAGAATCAGCGATCTTGCCCAAAGCACAAACCTATCTAAGAAATTAACGTGAACTAATAGTAATTTTCAGTGTATGTAAACTTATTACGATACTTTTCCAGTACTTTGTCTCTATTTATTAATTTGTTCTCAGATAATTTATCCACAATAAAACTGCAGGCTCTATCCATAGCATGGCCATCATTATAGTAAAAACTTTTCGAAATAAGCTCGCCTGTCTTTTTTTTATATACTGGATTACAGAAAGCTTCTTCAATTTTCTCAATGATGTTGTCTTTTTCTGGATCGTACATAGGACCGCACAATTTAATGTCAAATTCAGCCGGGGGTTTAAATACATCCTTATCATCTGTTTTTACAAAGATCATCGGCCTTTTTGTGAGAACAAATTCATAGTTGACAGCGGAATTGTCACCTATAAAGAGGTCGGCAATATAGATAAAATCCATGATATCTTCATATTGTTTATGGAAGATATAAAGGTTTTTTTGTTTGTATTTTCTCTGCCACCTCAGAATATATTTAAGATTTACTCGGTCATTGTAATGGGGTCTGATTATTAGTGTGTATTTCTTTGTAATTTTTTCGGCAAATGTTTGAAAACATCTACCAAGTGTTCCTCCACCCCATTGCCAGGTAGGCGCATATAAAATTATTTTTTTGTCTCTCTGCTTTATATTATACTTGTCTAAAATTTTTGCTTTGTCATAACTCCTGCTGAATATTGGATCCGACCGGAACATACCAATCTTCACGACTTTGTCATCTATTCCTTCATCATTGTGGGTGAAGTTTTTCAGTTTATAAAGATCCTTTTGTCCTGTGATAAAATAGTATTCAAATAAATTCCCATCCAGTTTTCCATCGGGATAATCAAATACCTTATCGCTTGTTCCATGATAGACAAAGACGCGTTCAAAATTTTTTCCCTGAGGAACTGAATCGTCTGCGCTGTGGCAGAGAATTAGACCTTTCGCCTCCTTATCCAATCGTCGCAAAGATCTGTCCATTATCTTCACTTTAAATGGCCCATACCTGAATACAAAGTAGAGAAAGGTCAACGGAAATTCCCATTGGACAATTATCTTGCCATGTAATCTTTCAAATACACCTTTTGATTGTGAAAATTGGGCAATTCGCTTGGTAAAGTAGTACAATCCTTTCATACAGGAGTCCCGGTTTTTATAATTTTGTGTACCCACAATACACCATTCTTTGACACATGGTCAAGATTATGTTGAATGTCTTGAGTATGCTGCAACCAGATTCATTCACATTGACAAACATAATGAGGAACCATAATTTTTGTTAATCATCATCTACATTAAAAAGGATTAAAATGAAGCACAAGAAACGAGTGTTGTTTCTCTACAGACCTGGAATTCATCATCTCTTCCACTCATTATTCATAGCAATTGAGTTATCAAAAATACAGGATGAGTTTGAGGTTTGTATTTTAAATACCGGATTGGACATGCATAAGATAATAAAACCCGAAATAGTAAAGTATGGAGCAAAAATAAATTATATCAATCGTTCGGTATTATTCTCGTTTTTAAAGAAAACCTACACCAATATTATAAAACTTAATAAAAAAATTATACGAGAATCAGATGCGATTCTAACAGCTTCATATAATATACCAAGGTATTTACAGCAATACAATATACACGATAAAACCGTAATCTTTACGAGGCACGGTGCAAATATTGGTGACAATGAATTTGATAAAGGTCTTACTGAATTCGACTGTGTATTTATTACCAGCAAACAGATGTATGAACAACTGAGAGAATTGTCTCTACTGCAGAAATTAAAAAGTTATCTCATGACCGATTATTGCAAATTCGATTATCTGTTTGATAATCCAGGATTAAAATCGAAACTTTTTGACAACAATCTTCCTGTCATACTCTATAATCCCCACTTCATGAATCACAGGTCTTCTCTATATAGCGATGGTGAAAAGATTGTAAAGGCAATAGTAAAATCCAATAAATACAACATCATTCTTTCTCCGCACCCCCTTGTAAATAAATGGTATTTTTTCCGTAGGATAAAATTACAATTTCCTAAATCCGATAGACTTATAAAAGATTGGTCTAGCATACATAAAGTGAATTTCGATTACATGAGAGCAGCAGATATATATCTGGGAGATACAAGTAGCAGTGCCTACGAATGGCTGTTTTTTGATAAGCCTATGATATTTTACGATTCTCACAATGTTGATTGGAAAAGCATACCCTTTTACCAGTTATGGAACTGGGGCTATGTAGTAAACAATACAGAGGATCTGCTGGACCGTCTGGATAAAACAATACATGATTCTGATCCTTTTGAGAATATAAGAATGACGACAAAAAATGAAATATTTGGTGACATCGACGGGAAAGCCTCTTATCGAACAGCTTTGAAATTATATAAATTTCTTAAAGAAAGAAACGTATAATCAGTTTTTACATAAAATTATGGTAAAGCATTTCCGAATATACTACAATGGTATTATCTATGAGCGATCGATGGGAGTGTTAAATGGACAAAGAGTATACGCTTAGGCATCCTATCGTAAGTGGTCTATTCTATCCCGACCGGAGAGACGAGTTGAAAGGGGTCATTGAAAATAATCTAAAAAAAATAGACAAGGGCCAGCTCTTCCATTCAATTGCTGAGCAGACGAATCTGAAAAGCCCTGAAAAGGAAAAGCCTCTTGTGATTATCGTTCCCCACGCCGGTTTTATCTTTTCAGGTTCCCTTCAGGCACATTCGTACGTACTCTTAGATTCATTTAAAATCGATACGGTTATAATCATTGGACCTGCCCATCAGGCGAGTTTCAAGGGAATATCCATTAACCTGGATAATGCATACCAGACGCCACTTGGAGATGTGAACGTCGATCTCGAATTCTCAGGTAGACTCATACAATATGATAGGGTATTTCAACATCACGAGGATGCTCATCTCGGTGAACATTCCATTGAGGTGCAGCTTCCCTATGTACAGCAAATTCAACCGGACGCAAAGATAGTTCCAATTCTGTTTGGAGAACAGAGCTGGGACTACTCTTTGTTATTAAAGAATGCACTAGTTTCACTATTGAGAGATAAACGTAAGAGTTATATTATTGTCGCAAGCACAGACCTCTCTCACTATCATTCACACGTTGATGCTCAAACAATGGATAATATGATAATCGAGGACATCCGTAAACTGGATCCTGACCTTTTTTATAGTCATATACATGATGGCCAGGCTGAGGCATGCGGATGGGGAGGTATTTTAACCGGATTGCTCCTGGTCAAGGAGATCGGGAAGGGGGAATCGGCCATACTTCGATACATGGATTCAGGTGATGTTTCTGGTGACCGGAGAAAGGTAGTCGGCTATCTTTCAGCAGTACTGTACTAGAGGTCGTCAGATCTTTGCGAACCCTTCTAAATATCTTCTCAGATATCGAATAGGCTGTATCATTTCGAGTATAAAGAGGGGAATAATGCTCAACGAAGAAGAGAGAGTTTCACTGCTGAAATTAGCCAGAAATACGATAAACGCAAAGCTACATAAGCAACCAGAGCCTGATTTTAAACCCTTAAGCAATGTGCTCGAGCAGCCCTGCGGTGCATTTGTAACCCTTCACAAAAAGGGTGCGCTGAGAGGATGTATAGGCCTCGTACAGGCTGTAAAACCACTCTACCAAACAGTGCGGGAGATGGCTGTAGCATCTGCTTTCGATGATCCACGTTTTCCACCACTGAGAAAGGAGGAATTTGACGACATCGAACTAGAGATATCGGTCATGTCACCTCCAAGACGCATAACCGATGTAAATGAGATAGAGGTTGGAAGACATGGTATTATTATTAAGCGAGGATATCATCAGGGTCTGTTATTACCTCAAGTGGCAACAGAGCAGGGCTGGGATAGGGATACTTTTATCGAACATACCTGTTATAAGGCAGGTCTGAACAATGACAGCTGGAAACAGGATGGCACTGAGATTCAAATTTTTTCAGCAGAGGTATTTTCAGAGAAAGAGTTGTAGAGGTGTGATTTAATCGCTTTGATGATTCTATCGGCAGTCTTGCCATCGGTATAGCTATAGATCTCTTCGAGCATCTTTTTTTGAATTTCCCTATAATACCCCGGTTCCTCGAGATTTTTTCGTATTATTTCCGGAAGTTTATGAATGTCGCTTACTACGTCACCGGTCTTCCAAATTCGTTTCCTCTTTCTTCCATAAAAAAAACGGATAGGGCTTTTATTATCTAGGAATATCATTGGCCGCTGGAAAGCGATATATTCGTAGGATACTCCTGATACGTCGGTGATGAGTGAATCCGCCGCTGCCATGACAGGAACAATATCGTATATTTTATTGCTGGTTTCCAGAAGAACGATATTCTTTTTTTCTGCTATATTCTCCTTTAATATTCTAACCAGTGAGTCCTGATATTTGAATAAGTTTGGATGCAGCTTTATGGTGAGCTGATATTCTTCGGGAAAGTAGAGGGGCAGCAACACTCCGAATTTCTTAAACGAGGAGTTGCCCATTTTATCCATCCACGTTGGAGCATAGAGAACATTTTTTTTAGAGGGGTCCAGCCCCAGTTTCAGAATTTCTGCATCTCTCGTATAGAAATTGTTGAAAATCCTGTCCGTCTTTAGATTGCCGGTGATAACGCAATTATTGTTTTTATTGAGACCCTTTCTGTTGAAGTCATCGAGCATTTTTTTACCTGCAAGGCAAACCAGATCGTATTGCAGGCTCTCACGATTAAAGTTGTATGACTTGTCACTTGTGCCATGAAATACTTGAACAAATTTTACACCTTGCTCCTTAAGTGGTCGGAATGTTTTGTAGTGGAAATCCTGCAGAATCAGAATCTTTATCCCGTCATTCCTCATCGAATTGATAACGTCGGAAATCGTCTTACAGTAGCTGACGTTTATGGAGTGAAAATCCTCCTTTATGAGGCTGAGTGATAATTGCGAATTTGTATACAGAGTACCGTTCAATCTCTGGAGTAATTCCGTTATAAATCCGATTTGATGAATTGAGCTGTCGATGTAAAAACCAAACACCTCTTTTCTCCGTTTGAAGAATTAAAAGGTAGATGTTATATTATAACGCGGATGTCGATGTATATGATATAGATAACAGGTTTTATGAAATATGTCAAAAGAATGGCCTCTTGTAAGTGTTTGTATTTTAAGTTTTAACAGGCTTGATTATCTTAAAAAATGTTTGGATTCATTTAGAGAAACCTGTACCTATCCGAATTTGCAATATGTAGCAATTGATAACGGTTCAATTCCAGAGGTTGTCGGGTATCTTCAATCACTCGAATTCATTGATAAGTTGATCTTAAACATTGAAAACATGGGAATGGGATATGCTATGAATCAGGCGAGACAGGAAGCAGAGGGTGATTACTTCTTCAACCTTGAAAACGATTGGTTCTTTTTTTACAGATCTGATTGGATGGAGAGGGGGGTCGAACTTTTTGAAAAGGATAAAAGAGGAGAATATATCCATAAGAAGCCGGAACAACTCCCCCTCGGTCTTGTAAAGTACAAGGTTGGTGCCGGAGTCGGCAATTACACAAATAACCCTTCCCTCATGTCCCGAACTGCTTACATGAACGTTGGACCTTTTCCTCAGTATGGATTCGAATACCGGTTCGTTTCTGAGGATGCACATAAAATTGAGCCCCACTACATTAAGAGATTTAAACAAAAATATGCCTGTACTTTGTCTGAAACCCCCTGCGCCATACATATCGGTGGGAATACCACAAATCCGAACTATGGGAATAGGAGGCGTAAGAAATACGAGGAACTCGATGAGTTGTTGAAGGGTAAATGGAAGGAGGGTAAGTGGCACATTACCTATCATTATATGAGGCTCGGAAATCGTCTTAAAATCAGAAGGGCACTTAAAAAATATGAAAAGTTTGAAAGCATTAGGAATGGGTAGTGCAGGGAAGCTCAGTGGGTAAAACAATAAATTGTGTCATTGTAACCTATAACAACAGGGATCTTCTGAATAAGTGCATTGCCTCAGTTTCAAAATCAATTAAAGAATCTATACTAGATGGAAAAATTACCGTGGTGGATAATGCATCTACGGACGGTACAAAAGAACTCATAGACAAAAACTACCCATTCGTAAACCACATCGTAAATAGTCGAAACCTTGGACTATCGAAGTCCCTCAATATCGGGATAAAGGAAGGGATTGATTGCGACTATACACTCCTTCTCAACGATGATGTTGAGCTCTTCCCCGATACAGTACCACGGATGCTTGAAACATTGAATACCTTTAACGAAGCAAAGGGAATTCCGGCTGGCTTGATGTATCCGAATGGACGACCACAGCGCGTTAAACTCAAGATTATGGGTGTTGAAAAAAAAACGAAAAAGAATACTCGCTATATTGAGTTTGGCGGCACTACGGCTTGTTTATATCATACAGAAGTATTCAAGAAAGTCGGAATGTTTGACGAATTTTATTTCTTTTACAATGAAGATCTCGATTTTTCCCTGAGAGCTAAGCGAAATAGAATAAGGTTTGTGTTTAATCCCGACATAAGGGTAATTCATTACCGAAAACAAGGGAGGAGCAAAGCGGCACAAACAATAAAACCTTTCTATTATGCGACCAACTACTACTTTTATAGAAAAAATTATGGACTGTTCTTAGCACTACTCTATCTTCTATACGCACGGTTCCATATACGGGTACAGGTAAAAAGAATAAAAGGATATAATGGAAATGAAAAGCTCGTTCTGCTGCAAAAGGGAAGGGAGAAGCTGAAGGATACGGTAAGAAATTATAAAAAAATCAGAAGTGGGAAAATTGCTGTATAAACTGAATACAAAGAGACTGATAGATAAATGCGTTGACTTAGGAAATAAAAATTCTCTTTCAATTGTTACGAAAATAAATAAAATCTTGCTCCGAAATAGAAATTGTGTAATAGCGGTTGCAGGTAGTCCCGGAAGCGGGAAGTCAACCGTTGCACGGTGGATCAAGGATAGAGGTTTTTTATCATTTTCACGGGAAAAATTATTTGTTGTTGACGATCTAAGAGGACCGAACGGAGAGCGGTACAGCAGAAGGGATGTTAGGTCCCTTGGAGGTGCGCTGCGTGACAGGATCATCATGATCTTTGATTACAGAGCAGCTCTTTATCTGAAAAATGCTGATCTGTGCTTTGTACTGCAGCTTAATGAGGATGAGCGAAAACGGAATTTACAGCTCAGAACATCGAGAGCATTTAAAAAGTACAGCGGGAAATTCTTTCGTTTCCCACCAGTTCCCTTTACGTTTACTAGACAGAATATTTATAGTTGTTCAAAAAATTTTTTAAAGTTGATTGGATTGAATAATGAGAGTATGCATTGATCTCGATGATTATCACACATTTCCTAAATGGGACTGTACCGACGTTCTTCAGAAACTTATCGTGCAGTATCCGAATATACGGTTTACCCTATTTATGACTCCCTTCATGAGAAAAAAGTCGATTTATGACTATCCTCAGGCACTGGAACGGTTGCTATCATTAGTTACGCAGGGTAATGTGGAAATCTTTTTACATGGATTGAAACATAAGAAATTCATTAACGGAGAGTTTGGCTTCATCAGTAAGAGGATGGCGAAGAAAAAAATGGAGAAAGCAATAAGGTTCTTTGAGAAGGGAGGCATTCCATACAAGGAAGGGATCAAATTTCCGTGGAATATGTACAGCAGGGGCTCTCTGAAGGCTGTCGAAGAGCTTGGATTTATACTATTTTCAAATAAATATGAAAAACATTTCGGCGGTAAACAGATAGTCTGGAAGAATCACGACGGTATACAGAAACGATATCTCAACGGTAAATGTTATAAAAAAGGTATACCCGACTTTCCGGAAAAGGGAGGTACAGTGTACTATCATGGACATTCACAGAACGCTGGAAACACCGGTATTCGTGAATCATACGATTATTTCTTGAGCGAGTTGAAGAAACTTGAAATGGAAGATGGTATAAAGTTTATTTTCTGTTCGGAACTATAATTTATGCCTGCACTCTATGGAAGGTATTGGACCTTATGTGCATTTGCTATTTTGTCAGTACTTCATTGCATTACATGCCTACTATTCTGCCACTCATACGGCATACCAAAGGCACCCTCCTTACTTTTAGCAGAAAAGTCGCAAAATATGCAACAACCCGTGAACAGGACAGGGATTTAAAAGTCTACTATGCAAAGGATCGTAATGAGCTTGTTGCGTATATATACGACAATCGGATCAGAGTCGTTATTCACCCCGGATTCACAATACATCATTTCAAGAACGTTGAAAAAGTCCGGCATGTCCAGATTTTTCACGGCACCTCAGACAAACCCTTCAATTTTCATAAAAGCCTCGACCAATACGATTTAATCTTAGTACCCGGTAAAAAAATGGTGAGGGATATTGTACAAAGGGAGTTGGCTTCTCAAAGCAAGATAATTCCCATCGGATACCCAAAGATTGACGATTTTCTCCTCTCAAATTTCAATAACTCTGCGTATAAAAAGAAAGAGGGGATGGATGAAAATAAAAAAACTGTACTCTATTCGCCGACCTGGAACGATCCCGATCGGTATTCTTCGTTTTCAAAGTTTGTTGGGGTGATTCTTAAAAATTTACAAGATTTCAATGTGATCGTGAAACCACATACCAATATATTGCGATACAGACCATGTCAGATAGTAAAAGCATACATGGTTAAACGGAAAAACTGTTTTATTTATCCGAATAGCCCTGATATATTACCCTTTATGTCGATTTCCGATATAATGTTGACCGATATTTCATCCGTATCGCATGAGTATATATCCTTTGGCAAACCCATGGTTTTTCTCTGCCCGAAACCGATTGACTCTATCCCACCTGAGCACCGGTGGATATGGCACTGTGGTGATGTGGTTATCGATAAACGAGAGTTGCATTCGACAGTAGTTAAAAATATTCAGAACCCCGATTTGTACAGAGAAAAACGTCAAAAGGCTTTGGAGCAGATATTTCTCGACTTTGACGGTAAATCCCCTGCGCGTTTCGAAAAAGCAGTTGGAAAATTACTGTAGAAGAGGAACTTTAATTGAAAAAAACACTGATCCGAGAGGATTTCAGATGGGCCTTTTCGTTTTTAAGACCTTTTGTATGGGGATTCATTGGTGTTTTTATTCTGAACCTCTCTGAGAAGCTTTCCTATCTCTTTCTTCCATCGGTCAGTACAAAGTTTCTGTTTGAATTGATTGAATTAAAACAGATTGATCTCCTCATGAGATATTTCTTCATAGCAGTCGCGCTAATTATTTCGAAATCGATATTCGATTTCCTCAAGCGATACTCGATGCGCATAATTACCCATACTATTGTGAAATCCATACGAGACTCATTTTTCAGTCATCTCATAACTCTAGATATTAATTATTTCAGGGAAAATAAAACGGGCAATATACTCTCTATCGGTATAAATGATATTGAAAAGGTTAGGGTTGATTTTTACCAGGGGTTGAACAATTTTTTTAGTTACGTGGTTATGCTGATCATTCTGATGGTAAAACTATTCCTCCTCAACTGGATGTTGACATTGATCAGTTTTGGTGTCATACCTGCACTCTATCTCGTTGTGCGGACCATTGGGAATAAAATGAGAGCTACCAATAAAACGGTGAGACAAATACTTGCAGATCTATCGACCAATTTACATGAAACTCTCACCGGTATTGACGTTGTTAAATCCTTCGCTCAGGAAGAGTATGAAATAGGTAATTTTAAAAATACCACAGGAAAATATCGAAAGACCTATTTAAAGTTAATGAAGCTGTCGAATATTTTCGGCCCTCTTACGGATGTGATAATTTATTTTTGTGGTGTTGCATTGATAGGTGTGGGAAGTTTTATGATTATCAGGGGAATGTGGGATGCAAAGGGGCTTACAGAATACCTGTTGCTTCTTGGCATTGCGACAACTCCGATAACGCGAATTCCAAAATTTATCGGCAATATAAAAATAGCCACTGCCTCCCTAGAGCGGGTATACGATATTATGACTACCGAGCCTAAGATCAAGAAACCACTAAATCCGGTAAGCAGAACTATTAGCGGTAAAGTGGAGTTCAAGAATGTACAATTCAGCTACGAGCCAAAGAAAAGGGTTCTTAATGGAATAAGCTTTAAAGCGGAGAAGGGGGAAGTAATAGCGCTCGTCGGTCCTTCAGGAGGTGGAAAAACAACGATAATCAACTTGATTCCGAGGTTCTATGATTGTGACGAAGGTGAAATATTGATAGATAATATAAATGTAAAAAATTTTGACCTTAAGAGCTTACGAACACAGATAGGAATCGTCTCTCAAAATGTTATACTGTTTAATACGAGTATTTATGAGAACATACGCTACTCCAATAGGGATGCAACTGAAGAGGAGATCGTCACTGCTGCAAAAAAATCTTACGCATTCGATTTCATCATGGACCTCCCAAATAAATTCGAAACACGGGTGGGTGAGAAGGGGGTCAAGCTGTCGGGAGGACAGAAACAGCGGATCTCGATTGCCAGAACGGTTCTCATGAACCCACAGCTCTTGATCCTCGACGAGGCTACCTCCTCACTTGATTCTGAATCAGAGCACTATATACAGCTGGCTATCAATAATCTCATGGAGGGAAGGACATCCATTACAATTGCACACCGGCTTTCAACCATTTCACATGCGACGAAAATTTTAGTTATCGATCGAGGCAACATAGTAGATACAGGTTCCCATGAAGAGTTACTGAAGCGATGCAAGCTTTACAGTCGTATTTATAATCTTCAGTACTTCCGCTAAATTGAGTAGATTCTTTTCATTTTTAAAAGATTTATCGAGCACTATTGGATTGTACCAATTGAAGGATCACCCATGAAGGGACTCTATTACTTTGTAAAAAAGATATACCAGCTTTCGCAGTCAAAACCGATATTTAACAGGCTGGGAGGAAAAATATTCACATACTGGGAGTTTCCGGTTACATATGTCTACCATTTTCTCCGATATGGTCCGTTCAGAGCGGGTATTCTGGGTAAAGATTTGAAGAGGCTCGATCATAGAGCCAAGGGGCTAATCCTATGCCATAGCGCAGGAGGCAGGGTACCACCAGGAATGAACTATAAAAGGGTGTTTGTCTACCATGGTACTTGCGATACCATTTATAAAGCTGATGGTCCGGATAACAAACTTTTATCTGAATGGTTTGAATACTACTTCGTGACTGGAGCCAAGGACCTCGACAAACTTAAACGGTATACATACGATCCAGAAAATCTTGACGCTAAGATAGTCAAGATAGGGATGTTCAGATCGGATCCTATTTTTAACAATACTTATAACAGGTATGCAATACTACGAAAGTATGGGATTAAATCGAATGGAAAAAAGATAATTCTATACGCTCCGACTTGGGCTTGGGGAGCGGGAACTCTGAAAGAGTGTTTTGAACATTTTATGAGTAGGATTCCCGAGAAGTACGTATTCATCATTCGTCCACATTACAATGATAGAAAAAACATTCGTCATATTTTCCAGTGGCAAAAAAAGCATAGGTTGAATGATTTCTATTTTTTTCCAAAGCAGCATCAGGATGTTATGGACCTAATTTATATCTCAGATCTGCTCATAGGTGACAACTCATCAGTCAACTATGACTTTTCACTCACACAAAAACCCATAGTACTGGTCAAATCAGAGGAACATGAGAACCTGTTCATACCACCAGATGAATATAATATAAAATTGTGCTGCCCCGTGTATGATCCGAATGGAAATAATGATATACTCGACAAGATTGAAGAGGCATTTTCGAACCAGACCTATCGGGAACGTCTCGATAGTCTTGTCAAGAGTAGTTTTTACTACAATGACGGTCATGCAATTGACAGAGCGTCCAGCTTTATCGTCGATACCCTCAGCGAAATGAACATCATTGATCGGACGAAAACGCTGAAAAAATATGAAAAGGTCTTTCAGTATAACGATGGATATAAGTTGTAATGCTATGTAATGAGGATGTTACATGAAGTTAAGTAATCTTTCAGCACTTCGAGGAATCGGTAGATATCATCCTTGTCAATTGCTCCAATGTTTGCTATACGGAACGTGTTCTTCTTTGCCCCCTTGCCTGGATAGATGGTAAAGCCTCTTTTCAAGAGATAATCATGCATTTCGTTGAAATCATACCGATCATCTTCTGGTTCAATAACTGCCGTGAGAAGTCCTGATTGAAATTTTCGGGGTACGAGGAAATCGAAATTCAGATCTTCAAGCCCTCTCACCAATGTTTTCCATGATTCACGGTAGCGTTTAAAGCGGTGTTCTCCCGTTTCTTCGAAAAATTCGTCGAGTGCTTGATTCAAGGCATAGGCTGTTTGAACTGGCGGTGTAAATTGCATTTGTTTCTTTTCTTCAAAATATCTGTACTGTTGCCAGAGATTGAAATAGTAGTTTCGCGGTTCGATGTGCCTGGTTTTTTGTAGATTCTCCTTTTTACAAATTACAAAGCTGATACCGGCCATCCCCTGTATGCATTTATTGGCAGATGATGTTATGTAATCATAGTCATCTTCTCGTAGGTCAATGGGAATTCCTGCATATGAAGATATTGTATCGATAACTACCTCAGCCCCGTGCTGGTGCGCGATTTTGTTTATCTCTTGTACTGGATTAAGCATACCGGTCGTGGTCTCATGGTGTACTGCTGCGACTACACCCACAGCTCGCTCATTATCGATTATCCTTTCTATTTCACTCATATCGGGGTAGTCACCCCACGGAATCTGATACTTGATTATTCTGTCCAGTTCATAGAAACGTTCTGCGATATCGATCATCCTTCTTCCATAGGCACCGTTATCGATGATGAGGATCTTTTTTCCATCCGGTAAAATAGAGCTGATACAGGCTTCAACGACACCTGTTCCAGACGCGGCAAAGGGAATTGCAGTATACTGACCGTTACCATGAACAACTCTAACAAGTTTTGTTCTGATAACATCCATTAAATGGCCGAACTCTTTTTCACGCGGGCAGATGTCGGGGACTACCTGTGCATATTTAACAGAATCTGTTGTTGTTGCAGGACCAGGATTCAAAAGGATATTTCTTTTCACAGCCTTAATCATTTTTACTCTCTCTTATTTTTGGATAAATAATATTCGTGGCCCTTTGCAGGTGGTCGAGATTATCGATCTCTACCCACAGGAGATCATCGATCTTTTTAATCGCAATGGGGATTTTCTTGGCAATACAGCTGAAAACATATTCGTAATCTCGTTTGAATGCAGCTTGACTATTTATCTGTGCCCATTTACAGAGCTCCTTGAAAGCGTACAATGATATTTTTGAGATGCCCACAAGCTCTCCGTAGCTATTCTTTAAATCCTGTTCATTTTTCGACATATTCACAAGATTTCTATGTTTATCAACCTCTATATAAAACTCATCGCCCGAATTCGTCCAGCCACTTGCAAGTATTATGTTCTCTCTTTCATCATTTTTGATGAGAGAAATGGCTCTCTCTTCAAACAACAGATCTGACTCCAGCAATAGAAAGTCCTCGTGGATATGATCCCGCATATTGTAGAGCGTATAGAAACTCCCTGATAGTTCGTACTCGCCGTTCTTTACGCATCGAACCTGGTTGTACTTTTTTTCTAGCAATTCGTAGAATTTCGATTCGTACCCTGTTCCTATTAGGATCTTTTCAATACTGTTGGATATGAGGATTTGAATGGATCTTTCTATGATAGATTTATCCCCGATGGATATGAACCCTTTCGGTTTCAGGTCAAAATGATCTTTTAATCTGCTTCCTACACCGGCCGCCATGAATACCGCTGTGCTCACATTCATCCCACTGCCTTTATTTTTGATGAATCAACGCATTTATTTGGATTCCTCAACCAAGCTCACCCCTTCAATAGAGCCATAAATCTTTTTTTTACCTCATGGGGTAGAATCGTCGGTCTACCAAGATTTTTTTTCGAACCCTTTCTAATCTCCACATGCATGAAAGTGAGGACTGGCTTTTGTTTCCATTGCTCGATTAAGCTTCCAATTTCCTCTACATTGTTGATCAATATGGATTTTTCATACCCTGATGCCCTGGCAATCGCTGTGAAATGTATATTTCCCGATACTGTGTTCTGCCCGCCGGTTGAGTCATGAGATTTATTGTCAAGCAGAATGTGGAGCAGGTTTTTTGGCCTGTAAAATCCGTTTGTGGCCAGAGAGCCTGTCCTCATGAGGAGGGCTCCATCGCCATCGAGGACGATTACCCGTTTTTCAGGCCTTGCAAGACAGATCCCAAGCCCAATTGAGCTCGCACACCCCATAGAACCGATCATATACAGGTTGTGGGCCGAATCATCTATTTCGAAAAGTTCTCTACCGCATTTTCCCGTTGAAGCCAGAAGCATAGTTTCATCGTCTTTATATCGTGATACCTTTTCAAGAACCTGAAGACGGGTCGGTTTGTGTTCACAGGTTGTTCTCTGGATAATCTCTTTATGGTAGCTGGTTATCTTTATTTCTCTCTGCAGGGGTTCGTGGGAAAATGTGTCCTTTTTAATAATAAAGAAAAATGGTTTATTGTTGTTGAAGTATTCGAGTGCATCATCCAGCTGACTTTCTGCTTCAGCAATATCTGTCGACAGTATTGCATTTGGCACTTTGCAGAGCTTCATTAGGGATTCAGTTATCTCCCCCATTAGCCAGTGCTCCGGCTCGTCCTTTATCCCCGGCTCACCTCTCCAGCCAACAAACCCGAGTACTGGAATCTGAAAGGGATTGTTTAGTGAGGTAAGCGGGTTTAATGCGTTGGTCAATCCGGAATTCTGCATAAGCACATAAGATTTTTTTCCTGCCAGATATGCGCCAGAAGAAATTGCGACAGCCTCGCCTTCATTTGTCGCTATTACATAGAGTAAATTATTGATTGAGTAATTAATAAAATCTTTCAATAATGAGCAGGGAACGCCCGAAGCGAAGCTGAATCCTCTTTCTTGCAGTAGAGCGCCGAATACGTGCGTGTCTAACACTAGAAGCCCCCCGCTTCGGTGTAATCGGCGATGTCATCGATATCTAGCCATCCGCCCAGTGTATAGACAACGGCTATTTGTGTCTTTTCGATCAATGGTTTCAGAAGATCAGGAATCGATAGTTGCTTGAAGTTCGCTCTACGCGATAATTTCTCAAGGGTCAGCTTTAATAGTGCCGTTCCTCGGGATTCTGCAGCCAGAAGGCCCGCCCATTCTCCATCGGCGGAGCCGTGACTTTCACTATCAAGAACACTGGTAAGGTAGATGTTTTCATTGAAAAAGTCATTCGCATAGGGTCTCGAACACTGTACGAGGTCCTGAGGTTTTGATTTTCGCTTTAGATCTGCATCCACTACTATCTTTATCTCTCCGTCCTTGTCGAGCAAATCGGTGATCAGATGTTTTTTATACAAACAGTCGCCATAGGAGATGATACAGTCACCCTCAAGACATTTTCTGGCTACATACAGAGAGTAGAGGTCCTTTGTGGACTTGTAGTTGTCATTGTCGATCGTCTTAAAATTCGGTCCAGAGATTATCTCCTTTTTGTAGCCTCTAACGACGGTAATATCTTTTATCTCCATGCCATTCAGAATATCGATGAATGATGTTAGAACAGGTTGTTTATTTATTTCGAGCATCGCCTTTGGCCGCTCTCTGGTTATTTCAGATAGCTCTTTACCTCTACTTGCTGCGAGAATGATTGAGCTATACTTCTTACCCTGGGTGCCGAGGTATCTCCTTTCTGCTCTTTGCAATTCTTCAGATCCCTGTAGCCTGAAAATTTCTGAAACTGAGGCAATTTGGTCCTCGATGTTCATGAGGGTTTCTGAGGAATGGATTTGTTTTGCTATTTCCTCCATGAACCTTATCGAAGCTCTCATAAGATGATTAGCCCAGATAATGAGGCTGATTCCCAGTTCCCTGAATCGATTGGTTGGTGTTGAGTAGTATTTCGTGGGGACGATGACAACGGGATGCCTGTTTCCCCATTCCTTCATAAAAGCCTCGATATCAGAAGGATTGTTCTTTTTGCTATGAACGAGGATGGCATCGGCTCCTGCCTTTCTGTAAGCTTCGGCTCTCGTAAGAGCTTCCTTTAAACCCCAGCCTGCAATGAACGCCTCAACACGTGCAATAATTGAAAAATTATCGTCCCTCTGTATATCTTTTCCTGCCTTTATTTTTCCGGAAAATTCATCAATATCAGCCAATGGCTGTTTTTCACTATCAATAAATGAATTTGTTTTGGGAAAGAGTTTATCTTCGATACATACCCCGGCTATACCTCGCTGTTCCAGCTTCATAACCAGTCTTCGCATGTTATTGAAATTCCCATATCCGGTATCGCCATCCAGTAGAATCGGTATACTGGTAACATCACTCATGAATTCTAGAACTTCCAATATCTGTGTCCATGAAGCTTCGTTACTATCTCGCACTCCCATTGATGCGGAAAGGGTCAAACCACTTGCCCATATTCCATTAAAACCAGCCTCTTCCACTATCTTGGCACTGACACCGTTGTGGGCCTCGCAGATAAACTCAAGCTGCGGAGAGTAGAGCATTTTTCTGAGTTTTGCAGTTTTTTTCATATTCATTCAATTAAAGCGAACGTTTCTCAGGGTGTTCTCCTACTATAGTATCTCTTAATTCGTTTTATTTTAACTAAATTTATTATTCCTTCCCAAAAAATTCCCCCGGACATTTTTGATTTTCCCAGCTGTCGATCGGTGAATGTGATGGGAATTTCAACGCAATTGAAATTTGCCAAAAGTGTTCTGTATAAAATCTCTACCTGAAAAAAATAGCCCTCTGAGATTATCGAGTCTAGATCTAAAGTTTGAAGCACATTCTGTCTGTAGCAGCGATAGCCACTTGTCATGTCCTTTATAGGGCTCCTCAGTATGATTCTGGATAGTATGTTACCTCCGCGGCTTATACTATAGCGTACAGGGTTCCACCCGACTATTTTTCCACCCTTTATGTATCTTGATCCAACGACAAAATCGTGATTTTGTATCTCACGGATAAAGTCTTTCAGAAAAACAGGTGAGTGTGAGAAGTCCGCATCCATTTCAAAGATATAGTCATAACTGTTTTCCAGCGCATAATGAAATCCCCTTATATAAGCAGAGCCCAGTCCTTTCTTCCCGTTGCGACTGATGAGTTTGATTCTCTCATTTTTCTTTGTGATTTTATTCACTATCTCACCCGTTCCATCCGGGGAGTTATCATCTATGACGAGTATATCCGGGTGAATTTCGTTTTCAAGAAGTGTATGGATAAGTTTGTAAATATTCTCCCTTTCATTGTACGTCGGAACTATTATCAGGGTTCTCATCACTCTCTTTCCGGAAAATGAATTTTTCACAAATGAAAAAATTAAAGAGCATGCCAACGATTATTGCAATCATATTTGAGATAATACCTTCTATTCGAAGAAATCGAAAAAGCTGTACATAGACGAGCATTCTAACAATGAAAGGTATAAAAGTTGTACCATTGTAATATACTAGTTTCCTCATGAAGTATTTGTTTTTTTCCCTCCGGTCCCTCCACACCCAATAATAACTCAAGACATAATTATTAAACATCGCTATTTCGTAGGATACGAAGGGAATGATAAAGGTAAGGGCAAAGAGATTCTCGAACAATCTGGAGAGTGAAAAAAAGATAGAATTGTCGATTATATACCCAATACCCCCCACGACACCGAATTTCGAGAATCTGATAGTAAGTGTTTTTAATTTCATAAGTTATTCTTTAAGGTAAACTTCTTTACCAGGTTTACTGTATATCAATCTATAATGCTCCCTTATATAATTATAGTACTCTTCCAGCAATACAAGTTTCTGTGCCCAGAAAATAACGAGTTTCGCATCTTTTGTGTTTGAAATTACGAAACTGTCTAGCAGATTCCCCGTTTTGATTCTTTTTGCAGAGGTGTCCACAAGTTCCGGGAGTGTCAATCGATTAGTCAGAAATGTTGCCATTTGAACGTCCGAAACAATGAGATCCTCCATTGTCGTATGATTTGTAACTATATCGACGAGTTCTTTTTCCTCAGGCGTGTATCCCCCAAAAACGTAATTTTTCATATATCGTGTGCTGTTATAGATGTTTTGCATTGGAATAAGGATCACGGAAATTGCTATTATTATACGAACGAAAAGGTGCTTCAGCTGTTTTCTAACGGGAACAGTTCCAATTTGTGATTTTTCACTTATATCGAGCAATGATCGATTTAAACGTGCTGCTGATATTATCGAAAAAACTGGTATTAGGGATAGAAGATGATTTGCCCACAACCAGCTTGACATTAAAATGTGAAACATTAATTGTGTGGTAATCCAGATTATGAAGAGTAGAAATATGGCCCTTTTATCAGTGTACAATCGGATTAATCCTAATACAGTTAATAGAAATAAACCGATTTCCTTGGTAAGGTATACTTCCCCAATTCGACTTCCAATTTTATACAGAGAGATATTAAAAAGCTGTTGAGTACCAAGTCCGAACACCTGTGACTTTAGGGAAGGCAAATCGTAATGAATAAAGATAACTATGCTTGTTGCCATTAATACGATTAAATAGAAAAGAAACGCTCTGATAATAGAGGCGAATTTGAATTCATCAAGAACGATCTTATTTTTCGTGATAGGCGGCGCTGAAAATAGAAACAATACAGGGAAGATTAAAAAAGGCTGTGTGAGTTTGAAACCATTCATTAAGGTGAAAGCACAGGCTGAAACAATTACCCATTTTAGCTGTCGTGTTTTGTTATATCTTATTGCGGCATATATAGTACATAAGGCCAGTGCAACAGAGGGAATGATTGTCGGATGCTCTCTCATCCATCTCATAAAATAGTAATTCAATCCCAGAATGATCAACGATAACAATGCTGAGCTCCGATCGAACAATTCATTGGCTACAAAAAAGGTTCCAAGTACGATTAACAATCCGAAAGTTATCGAAACAGAGCGCATGAGAACAACAGAGTTTCCGAATAGGTTGATCAATAAACTGAGTAACTCTATAAGCAGAGGCGGTTGTGAGAGAAATAGTGCAGAATAGAGCCGTTGGCCATGTGCGTGTTGCAATGCTGTTTGATAATAGACACCTTCATCGTAATCGAAGCTGAAGGTGCTTTTAATCCCGATTATTTCAAAAAAGAGAAGGTACACGCAGGTTGCTATTAAAATGATAATTATATGTTTATTGAAGGTGTGAATATTTCGTTCGTTCTTTTCTGCAGTGACCATTTAGATTTTATTGAGTTCAAGATACTTGTAAAGCTTGGCCGCATTCCGGCTTGAGGCCTTTCCATCGATAGTACCAAAAGTGTATGTCATCATTTTTTCTCTTTTACCTTTGTACCTGTCGGGTACCCTAAAAGTTCTTTCGAGGCTATCGATGAGCTGATATTGATCGGTTACTACTTCACCCAATTCCCAAAATTTGTAATATGGATTGTTTTTCCAATCGATGTCATGGGAGTTGTAGAATATTATCGGTTTATTGAAGTACAGCCATTCGTATACGCTGCTGCTGACATCTCCCAGGTATAGATCCGCAATCTTCATATAATCGAAATTTATCTTATGGATACTCGACCAGTCCTTGTGCAGTCTCACTGACCTCGGATATCTCTTTTTAATCCGATCAAATAAAAACCAGGTGTTTACAAGTGGGTGGGGTGAGAGAATTACGTTGTATTTTTTAGTTTGGACAATCGTTGACACTATCTTCTCACTGTCCTTGTAGAAGGAGGACAACTTTTTATCATAATGAGGATTGTAAAATATCACTGGAAGATCGTTGTTGAAAATATATAGGGGAGGGTTTTCCTTATTGTAGAATAGATAGTCAAATTTTGAATAATCAACCAGGAGATAATCCTTTAATTTTTCAAGGATGTTGAGTTCCTTAAACTGGTCATACATCTTTTTGCTTGGAATGAAAACGAGGTCGAAATCATAAAGATCTTTTTTGAAAGTATATTCCCTATCGCCAGTACCATGCCTGGTAAATACGACGAAGCGATTCCTCAGACCAAATTTTTCAAGAACACGAGGAACTTCATAGGAGCCCGACAGTATAACGTCTGACCCGCGAATTATTTTTTTATTGTACCTAATTATGTTCGAATATGTCTGATTGAGGCGTACGGGTAGTTTAAATCTATTATATAGATAGGTGACATCGGCTTTCTGATTTTTTAATTCGTGTTTAATAATCCGGTGCAGTTCCTCACTGGAGTTGAGAATACAAATCTCATATTTATCCTGAATTTTTGACAGTTCAATTGCGATATAGAGTGAGTGAAAAATATGATGTAAACCCTGCCGGTAAAAAAAGGTTATCCTCTTGTTACTCATTTCGATGTTGTCCTGATAGCGCTTCAGAGCATAATAAATTTACAACAGGTTTAATATAGCCTCTTTAGCCCGGCTTGCTGCATAACCGTCGGGTTTATAAAAGGTTTTTTGAAGATGAGAGATAATCCGATCCATATATTCTTCTGGGTTCTTGAGTGTTTGCAAAATCGCCACCCAGAGCCTGTCAGGATTAGTAACGACTTTTCCACATTCCCATAGTGTCGTTTTTTGTTTACTCCAGAACCATTTCGGCTTATTACTCAGAAAAATAAACGGTCTCTTAAATGCGAGATATTCCCTCGTTACTGCTGAAACATCGCTTAACAGTACATCGGAGGCCGCCATAACGGGGACAATGTCCGGTGATTTGTCGATTAAGAGAGTATCTTTATGTGGTTGGAGCTGCTTCCGCATCTCCTCAACCTCATTTTTTCTGTATCGTATCAGATTCGGATGCAATTTCACAATAAGATTGATATTGTCGGGCTTGTCCGTTATGAGTGTGCTATGAAATTTCTTCCAAGACGAATTAGACGCCCGGTCCACCCAGGTTGGCGCATAGAGAACGGTTTTCTTATTTGGGTTCATCCTCAGTTTGGCCAGTTCATCGTTTCTTGAGAGTTCGCCTCTGAACACCCTGTCAAGCTTGGGATAACCGATTATTACTCCATTGTTTTTTTTCAACAAACCTTTCTTTCTATATCTTTCAAGAGCATGTTCTCCGGGTATGAAAAATAGGTCGTATTCAAGAACGTCCCTCCTGTAATCGTATACCTTATCGGATGTGCCATGAAAAACCTGTACGTGCCTAACACCCTCAAGGTCCTTGAAATGTCTAATGTGATAGTCAGGATATATGATGACCCTCACCCCTGAAGTTTTCATTTGATTTCTAATGTCAGCTATTGTTTTGTAATATACAAATTTCAAGTTTGGATGATACTTGTTGAGATTATTAAATGTCAAAGCAGAGTCTGTGTATATAGTTCCACCTGTCTCAGAGGCAATGCAGGATATACTGGGAATTTCCTGGATTGAATAATCTATGTAATAGGCGATTTTATTTTGGATGTTCATACATGGATTGTTCATAGGCAATAATTGCGGGGTAGACGAGCTCTTCCGCCTTTTTTAAATCTTCCGGAAAATCGATCTCTATATTTGGAATTTGAGAAACATCGAGTGGATAAAATGGAGCCTCGTCGAGGATGTCCTCTACTGCCTTCTCAAAAAAGAGGTTTTTATCACCTCTTTTGATGTAATAGTTAAGAGCATCGATAAAGTGGCCCGTTATTTCCTTGCCGAATTTGGCAACACCGATAAACTCACCCTTAGCTTCATCAAGTGTAATATCTTTACCGAGCTTTATTATACGGTTATCTGAATTGCTTGTGAACTTGACCTCCTCATCACCGCAGGTAATATGGTTGACGGCAAGTACATTTTGACCTTTATGCTGGATGAGAAATTTGACAATGTCGCTATGCATAAATACATCGGCGTTAAAATATATGAAATCCTGATCTCTGAACTCGTTGCGGGTAAGAAAGAGGGAGTATATTGTGTTGGTCGTATTAAATTCAGGGTTTTCAACATAGGTTATCTTGACCTTATCCCTATAGAGAGGTCCGATAAAATCACGGATCTTTTTTTTCAAATAACCGATTACAATTATGGCCTTTGCGATTCCAACCGCGAGCACCGCATCAAGCTGATGCTCAAGGATGGTTTTTCCACCTATTCGAAGGAGGCATTTGGGTACGTCTTTTGTAAGAGGCATAAGCCTTCGAGATGCACCTGCTGCAAGTAATATCGCTTTCATAACTTCATTCGGATGATTAATTAAAGAATAAACAATCTTATCTTTTTTAAGAATGCTCCTCGGGAGGACCAAGAATTGCAGGATTAACCGGAGGAGCCATCTTTTCAAAAGGAAGGTCCTTATATGTGTCTTCCAATAACCGATCATACTCTTCTGATGGTATCTTTAACTCAAGATATCCAGCATAGAATTCTCCCTTATTTTTTGCACTGTACGTTGCATCCTCGAAAGACATTCCGTATGGTGGCTTTCCATTCTTGAATGTTCTCAGCCGTAAATGTTTAAACCTCATATTTTTAAGGAGCGCTTTTCCCAGGTGAATAACATAGCCATCTAGAAAAAAGTCAAAATTACACGTTTTATATCCCTTTTTAAATATCGATTTTGTAAAATATAAATGGGCCCATCCCTTATTAGAGAAATAGCTCAGATCATGTTTTTTCCATGCATCCATCCTGACGAGCATACAGCAGGCGTTGGTATAGCCATAGTGGAAAGGTTTCTTTCGTGTATAATCGGTGATAAATTCCGGATCACTGCGTTCTTTATCCCCAATAACTTTGATACCTCTCACACCCCCTACTACTTGGCCAACAGACATAACCAATGGGTCCAAATCGAAACAGGGAAGGGAGTTTTTCAGAACATCATCCCGTAGTATTATACAATCCGAATCCAAGATAAAAACATAATCAGCAGTTACATATTTCAGACCAATAGTGAGCGACTCACCATGTCCCTTGCTTTTAAGAAAAGATATAGGTATACCTGTCTTATATGAGGGGAGTGGCATTCCATTTCGTACGAGTGTGATCGATCCCCTTTCATGTAAATATCTGGTATATTCTCTCAGTAATTTTTCCGGGGAATGATCATCAACGACGATAATTTGCCCAATTTCTTCATCAGGAATATGCGATCGTATCGACTCATATAACTGTCTGAAGAGTAAGTACTGGTTTCTCACAGGTATCAGTATATCCACAGGCATGGCCTAATAATAAAAGGGCCCTCATAGATAGTCAACCGTATTCATAGTGGATCCTATACGTTATGTGGAAATTGCTAAAAACATAATTACTTTGTCAATAATAAGTTAGAAACTGATTGTTGGGCCGGTCTTTTTTGCATAGTACAATAGAGAATTGTTCACCTGCGACTCATTATATTGCTTTTGTATAGCACATATACCATTTATGTGGTAACTTTGAATTGAAGATACCATTCGATGAACAGGGTAGGCTGCGAGAAGATAGTACGAAGATCTTGCCTTTGATGAGACCACGCCTCCTTTTGATGTTTCAATTTTTGGTGCCCACAGAGGTGGAAGAGTGAAAGATGCCGATATTTAAGAAATATAGAAGAGGATTTTAATGATGAATATAGTCATCGTCGGTGCTGGTTCGTTCGGAACCTCATTAGGCAACATCATTGCTAAAAAGAGAGATCTCAAGGTTACGGTTCTCGCACGAAGCAGTGCGGTTGTACGCTCGATCAATGATTTTCATATCAACAACAAATACTTTCCCAACTTTTATCTGGATCCTAGTTTAGTAGCATCAAATAATAAGAAGCTATTAACAAAGGCTGACATCATTTTTCTAGCGCTACCATCAACTCAGGTTTTAAATTATGTTGTTAAGAATAAAAATATTTTTTGCGAAAACGCTGAAGTTGTCGTTTTATCAAAAGGATTTGGAAAAGGAGACAAGACCATTGTCCAGAGTGTTGGTGCATTGATTGAAAACCAGCTCGTTTCTTTCAAGGGACCTACCTTTGCGGCAGATCTTATTCATAATAACCCTACCGGGTTTACCGTTGCTTGTAAGGATCAATCGTTGTTCGACCTTTTTCAAAAAATTTTTCAGGACACAAACATCTATCTTGATTTTTCCACAGACGTCTTAGGGGTTGAAATTACCAGTGCACTTAAAAACATCTATGCAATCCTCCTCGGTATCATCGACGCCTATTTCAATTCTGCTAATACGAGGTTTCTGATTCTGACGAAGGCCTTCAATGAATTGAAGAATGCCGTTACTGTTCTCGGGGGCTCAGAGGATACTCTATACAAATTCTGCGGGTTTGGTGATTTTGGACTTACCGCACTAAATGATCTGAGCAGGAATCGAACTTTGGGGCTGTTAATGGGAAAGGGATTTCTTGATAATAATATTTCAAACAGCGTTATTTTAGAGGGAAAACGAACGCTGAATATTACATACAATGCTGTTCGAACCCGCGGGGATTTTTATTTGATGGGGGAGCTTCATACATTATTCAACAGCAATTATAAAGTGCATGAGTTTATCAGCAATGTATTTCAAAAGATAAGGGAGGATTAAGTTATATCCAATGCCACGATACGGCATATGCATGATTCCATCTCAACAGCCCGCCAC